>CAYRFU010000030.1:0-32057 GCA_964423525.1 uncultured Burkholderiales bacterium
GATCAGGAATTCCTTCCAAATCTTGAAGAAAAAACAAGTTCCGTGCATCGCTTACAGATGTCCGATAGGATTTTTGCCTGCAGGCCCCATCATGCTCACGAGAGCGTCAAGACCACGTGGGTCAACAGAGTTGACGGGATTTGAACGCACATAGCTATATTGATTTTAGCCCACCAGAGAAGCCGATTGGGTCTCGGTTCAAAAACCGCCCAAGCTCGGGCGCGTAATGTCTAGCCCGCATATACAGCAGACCAGTATCACCGGTATCATCGTGAATCCCCAGCCCACCCACGTAGGTCTTCGGCGAACTTTCAGCCCCCGTCTTGGTCAGGAGGTTGCCAAATTCGTCAGGCTCGTAGTAGGCGATTTCGACTCCCGGCTGGTCCACCAGCACCCTCACCGAGGACAGCCCACCGGCGCAAAATCCCCACCAACACGAACGAAGCCCGGAGCCGACAGCTCGTGAAGAAGAGAAAAAACCGACCGATGATCCCCCAACTTCGGGCAACTCAAGAAAGTCGCTTCGCGCTCACCGGCGGCTTCAAAAATCGTACTGGTCGTTCTCATCACAGGTATATTCGCTGTACAGTGAGAGAAGCCCCGCCCCTGCAAAAGCCCTATTTATGGCGCAGGCAGATGATGGTCACGTTGTCACGAGCGCCCGACTCTAAAGCCGCGTTGAGGAGGTGCTGGACGCACTGCTTGGGCACCTGCCCGTGCTCTTTGACGACCTGCTCAAGCTGAGTGGGCTCAATCTCGCCATTGAGTCCGTCGCTACAAATGACCACCAGATCGCCGGAACGAAAGTCGATAACCGAGGGCTGCTTTTTGGCCCGCTTCTTCCAGGCCGGCTCAACCAAAATCTTTCGCTCGGGTGGAGACCCTCCCAAACTCGAAGTCAGACGGCTTCGCATAGGGTGGTGACGAGCTTCTTCCTCAGTGACCAGACCCTCTTCTTGAAGATAACGAACCACTGAATGGTCTTGCGTTCGATAGATGAGCTCGCTGTCTCGAAAATGGTAGAGGCGTGAGTCACCAGTATAGGCGTGAACAAAGAAATCGGAGGTCACCACCGCCGCTACGGCCGTCGTTCCCATCCCCTGGAGCTTCAACTCCTTGGAAGCCCGATGCCGAATCGCTTCGTCGGCCCGAGCAAAACTGTCGTGGAGGGCGTTATGGAGGGCTTTCTCACCCAACTCTTCAGATTTGAGAACGAGGCTCTTGATGGCTTTGCTAGCCACCTCCGAGGCCACCGAGCCACCCGAGTGTCCGCCCATTCCATCAGCCACCAAGGCCAAGACGGCTTTATCCCCCTCGAACCGTTCAAGCACGAAGCGGTCCTGATTTTCCTCACGGACCAGGCCAACGTGAGTGGTCGCGTGGGCCTCGAGCCAATCAAGCTCGAGGGTCTCGACAGCCTCATCGTTGTCAGATTCGGCTGTTTCGGACTCGACCTCGGGAGAGATGACAGGCTTTTCTTCAGCCCCCTCGCTCGGGTCTGCGTCGCGACTGGGCTCATTATTGAGGATCAGCCAGCTCCAGCGTCCGCTGCGAGTGACCATCAACAGAAGAAAAGCGGCCAGACCACCGAGGGCCACGCCAAAGAGCATTCGCATAACGGACCGGAGGTCGGGCCCGTCGTAAGGTTCGATGTCAGTCCCTTTTAGCACCTGATGGTGTTCTACGACCGCCTACCTTCTCCCCCTACCATGAACCTGGCTAAGAGAGAGGTCTTGCAACATCTTTGTAACGTTCTTCGCAAAGATTCCGGCGTAACATTGGCTCGTCCCGGGGGGGGTAAACTCGGGAGTGGGAGGTCCCCAACAATGCACTCAAATGGATACAATTTTCGCGATCAACGCGACGAGCCCAAAGAAGGCAGCAAGGGCATCGGCTATGCGAGCCACTGGTCTTCTATCCGTCGTCACGGCCAGGCTGATGTGCTGGCCAACAAAGCCCGCGACTACATCCAGGCCTTACTGGCCGCCGACAACCGATAAAACATTCTACCGATAGCGTCGTTCATTAGCTCCTGTTGTGCCACCGGATTCGTCCGGTGGCTTTTTTTTATGGTTGGCGAAGTCCCCGGCGGGCGGCCGAACCCAGAGCCACCCCGCCAGCCATAAAGCCGAGGCCCACAAGAATGTTGACCAGCCCGTCCTGGCGATTCAAAGTACGAGCTTTCGCGAGGGCTTCTTCGACCAACCCGTGCAGAGAAGAATCGACGCCTTTTCACTGGTCAGCATCGGCCCGATAGGCCTCTACCCCCTCGGCAAAATACTCTTTGATGTTAGTCAAACCGTAAGCAGAATTGATCGGCTTTCCACAATGGGAGGCCTGAACGGCCGCTTCATGAGCGTTGGTTAACCGCTCCTCCCACTGGCTATAGAAGTCGGGGTCAGCTTTAGCCAAATGATGCATCAGGGAATGCCCGAGTTCGTGGGTCGCCGTCCCAAACCCGAGGTGGGTGTGGTCCACCTGGAGAATATTCGACCCTTCAAAATGCAGGCCGGCCGCATGGTGAGTGTTGCGATCGATCTGAGAATCGTTGCGAACTCACATTCGTTGCCCTCCCGCCTCGACATATTTGACGTCGGGAAGCAGGATGACGAACTTCTCGAGCCTCATAGGAATGTTGTCGGGATTGGCCTCCATCTTCTCGAGCCAACTTTTTTGACCGTTGCTCTGGTCAGGGTCCTGGATTTGGCTGAGGTTTTGGCGTCCTTACTCAAGAGTATGCTGTTGGGCCAAGTCGATACGCTCTCCATTGGCCAGCCTGAGGAGTTCACGATACTCGGTCTTCTCGTCCCGGGTCTCGGCTCCGCGGTCCGCCACAAAACCCACCTCCCCCGGTTCGAATCTCTCGAGTTCCGTCCTGACCAAGTGCTCTTGGCGCGATTGGAAAAAATTCCGTGGTGAAGCGGAAAAGCCCTGGCCTCACGACCTCAGAGCGGCCATCGCCTGGACCAGACAACGCCGAGCCAGGTTGAGATCCTCCGGCCCGGTTCGAATGTTGCCGATAGCCAGACGGAGCGAGATCTTGTGGTGCAGTCTGGTATGAGAAAGAAAGAGCGTTCCCTCGCGGTTGAGATGGTCCATCAGCTCCAGGTTGAATCGATCTAACTGGTCCGCCGGAAGACCAGGTGGACGAGCCCGAAAACAGACCAAACTCATGGGAACAGGGGCCAGCCGCTCGAAATCCGGGTGTTGATCGATCCAGCGGCCAAATTCTTGAGCCATTTCGATATGGCCTCGAACTCGTTGGCGCATCCCCTCGGCCCCGAAATAGCGGAGGATCATCCACAGCTTGAGCGAGCGGAAGCGACGTCCCAGTTGAATACCGGTGTCCATCAAGTTCTTGACTTGTCCCTCTCCCGAGGTCTTAAGATATTCAGCCACCAGGGAAAAAGCTCGCCTCACGCCCTCAAAATCTCGACAATAGAGCACGCTCAGGTCGAACGGGACAAACAGCCACTTATGAGGATTCACTACCAGAGAGTCGGCTCTCTCACAGCCCTGAAACAACACTCGACACTCCGGCAATAAAGCCGCCGCCCCTCCGTAAGCGGCATCGACGTGAAGCCAGACATCAAACTGTTCGCAGATGGTCGCGATCTCATCGACGGGATCACAACTGGAAGTCGAGGTTGTTCCCACCGTCGCGACGACGGCGCAAGGCTGCAAACCGGCCTCCAGGTCAGCCCGCATAGCTGTCCTGAGGGCTTCAGGCTTCATTCGGAACTCCCCATCGCTTTCGATCTTGCGCAGATGATCAAGACCCAGGCCCAGAAGAATGACAGCTTTGTCGATAGAGGAGTGAGTCTGATCGGAGCAATACACCACCAGGGGAGGGCCGTAGAGACCTCGGCTTCGCGACTCGGGAAGAATCCGGTCACGAGCAGCGGCAAGAGCGTGCAAAGTCGAGACGCTAGCCGTATCGTAGATCACGCCTTCCCAGTCGGGAAGGCCCATCAATTGGGCAAGCCAGGAGAGCGTCACCGCCTCCAATTCGGTAGCCGCTGGCGAAGTTCGCCAAAGCATCGCTTGCTGATTGAGAGCCGAGGCCAGAAAATCGGCTAAAACTCCTGGCGCCGCCGCCGAAATGGAAAAATAAGCGAAAAAGCGAGGATGGTTCCAATGGGTCAGCCCAGGGACCAACACCTTTTCGAAGTCGTCGAGGATCGAGTCCATCGCAACACCCTCTTCAGGACAGCTGGCGGGAAGACTGTCTCGAATTTGGCCTGGAGTAACCCGATGAAGAACCGGAAAGTCGTGAGAGTTCTCGAGATAGTCTCCAATCCATCGACTCAAGCGTTCGGCTTGAGCCAGAAATTCTTCCGGGGGCATGTCGAGCGGTGCGTTCACCCGGGCCGGTTTGCCCAGCCCACCAGGGGAGACCTGCAAGAATAGGCCATTTCTCTCAAGGAGCAGACGTTCGCCTTCGAGAATCAGCCACCATGGGCGCTCTTGAGGCATTGAACGAGCTCCCCACCCCTGTTCTTTACGGAGCAGCGATTCTGGTGGTTATCTTCGTGCTGTCTCGATTTCGTCGCCCAAAAGCGACCTCCCGAATCCTCGACCCGGTTCACGAAGTGGCCATCAGCCTCAACTGCAGTCGAGAGCAGGCTAGCGAGCTGCTGGGTCGCTATCAGGGAAACGCCACCTTGGCCATCATGGAGGTCAAACGGGGCAACGCTCCTCTGGTCGTCTCTCATCTGACCCAACCCGAAGGCTGGGCCGTCTTGCTGACGGAGCCGGAAGATAAAAATCCGGTGGCCCTGGCCAAGCTGCTGGCCCAAGTCAGCGGTCTCACCGTGTCTCAGGCCGTTTCCGCTATCCACGCCGACTCTGGTGCCCTGGTGGTAGCCGGCCTTCAGCCGGCCGACGCCAAGGCCTACGCCAAGGCCCTTTGCCAAGCCGGGACCGAAGCGGTGGCGGTGGACGGCAAAGCGCTGACACTCCCTTCCTTCGGGGGAGATTTGCGAGAAATCCGAGCCAGTCAGGACGGTGTAGGCCTGATCACCACCGACGGTCAGACCCTTTTCGTCCAACCCGACCAGCTCTTGTTAGTAACGGTGGGGATCTTGGAAGGCGAGACCCGAGCCCGTTCGGACTACCTCGCGGTGGCCAAAGGCCGTCCTTTCGGCAATCTCTATCTCGCAGGTGAGGAGGGACCTGTCCGCTACGCCTTCGTAGGCCGCGGCCTGGTCTACCAGAGCCTGGGCAACGAGATGGCCAAGAATACCGCTCAAAACCTCAAACTCACCCTGCGCAAGCTGCTAGAGTCTTGCCCCCAAACAGCCACCAATCGCTCCGTCGAGCAATTCTTCAGCCACGACCGGATCAAGCTTTACTCCTCGCCTCAAGAGCTCGAGGCGGAAAGTCTCGGAATCCTCACCCGATGTCACCAGAGCTAAAGCGGCTGCCTGAAGAGCTGATCGAGCCCGTTATGAAGCGAGGCCACCAGGCTATCGCCGAACAGGGTTCTCTGGCGGCCACCTCCTACGTCTTTCTGTGGGCCGTGATCGCGCTGTTCACCCCCTATCACCAGGAACTTCCCGTGGGCCTGGCTGTCTCGGGAGTTTTGCTGGTGGCAGCGGGATTGGTCCGGGTCACTCTGGTTCGGCTTATGCTGAGCGGGAGGCTTCCTCTCTCAGCCCTGGGGATCTGGTCGGGTGTCGCCCTGGGGGCGATCGCCTGGGTTGCCTTTCTCACCTCTACTCTGCTCCAGTTAGGACTGGACGCTCCTACCTCTCTGTTGGTGCTCCTGATGACTGGAGGTCTGACGGCGGGAGGCGTTCACAGCCTAGCCCCCAACTGGCGAGGCCTGGTCCTCTTTGTGGTCATCATGTTGGCTCCCGCTTTAGCAGTCGCTGCTTCTGAGAACCGAGTGGCGGTGGCGGCGACCCTTTTGGTGTTCGCCGTTTTCATGACCGTGCTAGGCTATCGCCACAATCAACTCTACTGGCGTTCCCAGGTCGACCAGGCCCTGCTCGAAGTCAAGACGCTCCAGGCTCAAGCCGCCAGTCGGGCCAAGAGTGAATTCCTGGCCAACGTCAGCCACGAGGTGCGAACCCCTCTGAACGGAATTCTCGGCACCGCCGCCATTTTGGCCGACACCGAGCTCAGCCACGACCAGTGTGAACAGGTTAAGACCCTGCAGGAGTCGGCGGCCTTACTGGACCGAATCCTGCTCGATCTGTTGGAGTTGGCTAAAATCGAGGCCCATCAAGTTCTGTTGAGCGAAGACGAGTTCGTGCTGCCAGAACTCTTGGAGGATGTCGTCAGTTTGCTCGGCCATCAGGCTCGAGCCAAGCAGCTCGAGCTTGTTTCCATCATCGACCCGACCGTTCCAGAGCGGGTCCGAGGGGATGCCGGTCGTTTGCGCCAGGTCGTGCTCAACCTAGTTTCCAATTCCATAAAATTTACCGAATCAGGGCACGTCTGCCTGAAGGCCTGGTGGCAGGCCGGGGTTCTGACCGTGGCTGTGGAAGATACGGGAATCGGGATCGATCCCGAGCATTTCGGAAAGATCTTCGAATCGTTCTCTCAGGTGGATGCCAGTTCAACCCGTCAATACGGAGGAACAGGACTGGGATTGTCGATTTCTCGTCGCTTTGTAGAAGCGATGGGCGGCTCTATCGAAGTGGAGAGCGCCCCCGGAGAAGGGTCGACCTTCACCTTTACGGTGAAACTGACTCTACTGGAAGTCAACGCGACTCTGACCGTTCGACCCACCTGGGCCCTGGTAGCCCATCCCAAAGAGCTGAGCCGAACCAGCCTGGTGACGAGTCTCCGTCGCCTGGGCTATCTGACCGTTGAGGCTAAAAATCTTCCACAGGCTAACGAGGCTCTGGGGGCCAAAAAGTTCGACCTGGTGCTCTGGCAGAGTGAACTGGGGCCCGCCCCCGATGGCGACGGTCTCAAAATCGCTCTAGGAGACAGTTCCGTCTCCCTGGAGGGCTTCTCGGCCGTGGTCACCGAACCCGTCACCAGTCGACGGCTGCGACATCAGCTCGACTCCTCCACTCGCCAAATCCCGCAAAAGGATCACCTCCACCTCTCGATTCTGGTGGTGGAGGACAACCCGGTCAATCAAAAAGTCGTGGTCCGGATTCTTGAAAACGCGGGCCATCAAGTCCATCTGGTTGGCGATGGCCATCAGGCCGTTGAAGCAGCCCTCACTTCCGACTACGAGTTGGTCCTAATGGATTGCCACATACCCGGGATGGATGGATTCGAAGCCACTCGTCGCATTCGCGAGAAAAAGGCTCCCGAGGCTCTCCCCATCGTGGCTCTCACGGCTGGGGTCAGCGAACAAGACCGTTCTCTTTGTCTTGAGGCCGGCATGAACGACCATCTCGGCAAGCCGGTGCGCAAGAAAGAGTTACTCGAAACCATCCAGCGCCTCTGTCGCAACGGCGATAGGTAATCCCAAAGCAGGCCAGAACGAACCGCCTATGGCAACTCTTTTCACCAAAATCATCCAAGGGGAAATTCCTGGTCGCTTCGTCTGGCGAGATGAGCGCTGTGCCGCCTTTCTCTCAATCCATCCTCTCAGCCCCGGCCACACCCTGGTGGTCCCGATCGAGGAGATCGATCACTGGCTCGACCTGCCGGCCGACCTGATGGCTCACCTCAGCGAGGTGGCCCAAAAGATCGGTCAGGCCCAACAAAAGGCCTTCAATCCCGTTAAGGTAGGCCTGATGATCGCCGGCCTGGAGGTTCCCCACGTTCATCTTCACGTCGTCCCCATCCAAAGAGAAGGCGACCTCAACTTCGCCAACGCCGATACTCAGGCTAAAGCTGAGGCTCTTGAGGCTGCGGCCGAGAAGATACGGGCGGCTCTTTAACGATCATCTCCTGTAGCGAAGCTCAATTTGCGGTTGGACGGAAAGCTGGGGATCGACTTCAAAAGCCGGGAACTGGAAGGTTGCTGTCTGGCCAGCTTCCAGCCGCTCGAACCTCTTACCGAATTGGCCCAAAACGGTGTCATCCGAACGGACCCTGACCCACACGACCACGTCGGTCAGGTCGCTAGAGCCTCGATTCGTCACCACAGCGTAACCCAACAAACGGGCGCCTTTCCTGCCGTAGGAAAAGTTCTGAAGAGCTAGAGTCGCACCCGCCTCGCGGCCGTCGCTGACCACCGTCTGACGGCCGGCCTGGGCTAAAAGCTTCGGCTCCCACAGGTCGATGGTGCCGAGTTCCCGTTCGATCTCAAGTCGACAGCCAAGTAGTTCCGCCACCTCCCCGAGCGGGACCAGGACCCGCTGTTCATGGGATTCCAAACTGAGACGGACGCGGCGATTCTCATAGAACAACCGATCTCGGGCCGAGAGAGAAGGCCCTCCCCCCGGCTGACCCACGATCTTGATGTCGGATCCTTCTCGTTCCCAGCTGACTCCGAGACCCTCCAGAATCGGTTCGAGGGCCACTTTGAAGCCCGGGTGGACTTTCGCTTGCACCGGCCGACCGCGGGCATAGAGCTCCCAGGCCGAAACCGGTGAAATAAGGAGCAACACCAGAAGGACGATTCTCATGAGGACTCTCGCTCGAAATACATCCACGGTGGCGTCAGCGTCTGCCGCGTCGCGGGGGGCACCTTCTCGTGGTCAAAGGGGCAGTGACGGCACCCGTTTCCGCAGCAGATTCCGCGGCGCCGATGATATTGCTCAGTCAGCACCATCTTGCCGTCATCCATATAAAAGTCACCTGGTTCCAGGACACTCACGACCCGAAAACCTCCCGAATCTCTAAATACGACCGACCCATCCGCCGAGGATGGACCGGCTTGCGGTCAGGGCCCACCAAAGCGTGGACGGAAGAGCCACTTGCCACCACAGGTTGAGGATTGGACTCGAGCACAATCTGATACGTCATCGAAAGGCGCACCCCTTTGAGCCAGCCGGGACGGGTGGTCAAAATCAAAACATCCCCATAGGTGGCCGGGCCCACCAGGTCGACCTCATAGCGAAGCACAGGGGCTAACACTCCCTCGGCCTCATAGTGTTCATAGGGTCGTAAGTGCTCCTGGAAAAATTCTGTTCGCCCCACTTCGAAGTAGACCGGATAGAGAGAGTGATGAACCACACCCATCCGGTCGGTTTCGGCATAACGGACGGGGATGCGCGAGACCGTTTCTACGCTCACGGCGCCTGCCATTCAAGAAAGGAGTGGCCGTTTCCCACCGAAAGACCGTCCCCGTGCCCGAATTTCCTGTCGATACCCTTCGTGAGACTTTCCAGAAGGAGACCGTTCATGGCAACCTGGTGGTCTCGGCTCCTACTGGAAGCGGGAAATCGACTCGCATTCCCCTCTGGTGTCCCCGCCCGGTGCTTGTGGTCGAGCCCAGGCGAATCGCTTGCCGAACTTTGGCAGGCTGGGTGGCTCATCAACTGGACCAAAAGCCCGGTCAGCAGGTGGGCTACTCGGTTCGGTTTGAGAGCCGCCAAAGTGAGCAAACGGACATTCTTTTCGTGACCCCGGGAGTCGCCCTCGGCTATGCAGCCACCGGCGAACTGGACCGGTTTGCTACGGTTGTAGTCGACGAATTCCACGAGCGAGGAGTCGAGACGGACCTGTTCGTCCCGATGGTTCGGCGGCTTCATCCCGAAAAACTGCTGGTGGTCATGTCAGCGACCCTCGACGGTCATCGCCTCAGCCAGGCTCTCGAAGCCCGTTGGCTCAGGGCCGAAGGCCGGCTTTTCGAAGTGGAGGTGATCTACCTGGGGGGCTGTGAGGTCCCCTCAGGGAAAGGATTGGCCGACCGAGTGGCTAGCGGAGTCAAAAGAGCCCTGGCTGAGACCGACGGCAACGTGCTGGTTTTTTTGCCTGGGATGAAGGCCATCTCGGAAGCCGCCCAACGGATCCGGGGAGCCCCCGTTGTCAAGCTGCACGGGAGCTTCTCCCACCAAGAGCAGGACCGAGCCTTTCAGTCCGGACCGCGCCAGGTGATCCTGTCTACCAACGTGGCCGAATCGTCGGTGACCGTTCCTGGCGTGACAGCCGTTGTGGACGCCGGACTCGTCAAGCAGCACCTCCATCGAGGAGGGCACTCAGCCCTGGCCACCGTTCCCATTTCGAATGCCTCAGCCGAGCAAAGACGGGGACGGGCCGGCCGCCTCTGTCCCGGACGATGTTACCGGCTATGGTCAGAACTGGCCGAACTGCCGGCCAGCACCCCACCGGAACTGCTGCGAATCGAGCTGACCGAGCTAGCCCTTTGGACAGCCTCGGTAGGCCTCAAAAGCGAAGAACTTCCCTTTGTGGACCCGCCGCCCGCCTTCGCCCTGGCCAACGCTCAGGCCCGCCTGACTCGATGGAAGGCTTTAGAAGAGGGCAAGATCACCGACCGCGGGCAGCGCCTGGTGAAGCTTCCCCTCCCGGCTGAGTTAGCTCATCTTCTGGTCGATGCTCCCGCTGAGCTTTTGGCCGATCTCTGCGACCTGTGCGCGGTGCTAGAGGCACGCAGCAGCTTGTTCTTGATGACCCGCGACGAAGAACAGCTTCAACACCGCAAAGAAGAGCTATCGGGCTCGGGTCCGGTGAGTTCTATTTTAGCTCTTCGTCGGGGAGAGCCGCAGCGCCACCATCTCCACCCGGATGCCCTCAGTCAGGCTCGAAAGGTGGCCCAGCAGCTACGAAACCTTGTGTCGACCCGTCCCCTCCAGGAGGACCGCGAGCAGACCCCCGCCGGCAAAACCTTGGCCGCCTATCTAGCCCAAAGGTGGCCCGAGCGAGCCTACGTCAAACGCAAAAGCCGTGAAGCCTGGGCCAATGGAGAGAACGAGGTTCGACTGGCTCGTTCCACCGTTCTTCCGGAGGGGACTCAGGCCGTCATCATGCTGGAGATAGAGCCGGTGGCAGGGAAGGGACTGGGCATCGACCTTCGCGGTCGCGACCCCCTCCCAACCACCTTCTCGACTCTGCTCCAGGCTGGTCTGGGCGAGCGAGAAGTCGCTAATCCCACCATCCGAGACGGCCTGGTGACAGCTGACGTAAAAATCACCTACGGAGGCCGAGTCCTGGGTCGCCTCAGCCAGCAACTCGAAGGAAGTTTGCTCCGCCGAGCGGGAACCGAGCTGATTCTGGCGGGGAAGCTGTTAGAGCCGGCCGGTCGGGAGCTCGAAACGGCTTTCTTCTACTGGTCTCTACAGCAAGAACTGGCCGGAGACCAACCTCAACAAAGCGCTACCGATTGGCTCTTGAACAGGTTGGCCGAGCTGGGGGTGGAGCGGCCTGAAGACCTCGACCTTCTCGAACCTACCGACCTGGAATTCGATCGTCTCCAACAATGGGAAAAAGAAAAACTCGAACAGCAATACCCAGCCAGCTTCAGTTCAGGCTCGGCTCGTTTCGCAGTCGAATATCAGCCTCGTCTCCGGAAGGTTGTCCTCCACTGGCAGTCGGGTCTCAAGAACGCTCCCCTCTCTCAAGCGATGCTGCCCCGATGGAACGGTTGGAGAGTGCAAATCAACGAACGGGGACGTCTCACCAATGTCCGTTAAAGTGATAGCCGTGGTCGGTCGCTCAGGAGCCGGCAAAACCACCTTGATCGAGCGTCTTATCCCTCAACTCCCTGGCAGAGTGGCCACCATCAAACACACTCACCATCCCCTCGAATTGGACCGACCCGGTAGCGATAGTTTTCGCCATCGCCAGGCGGGGGCCCAAGCCTGCGCCCTCTCCGGCTCGACTTTCTGCTCGTTGTGGCTTCCCCACGAGCTAGACCCCTTAGAACTGGTCGACTTGGTAGGTCGGGGCTGTGACTTGGTCCTGGTTGAAGGCTATAAAGGCGGACCTTTTCCCCGTTTGGAAGTGGTCCGAGAGAAACCACCGTTGCTCCCAGACGAACAAGTCTGGCTGACAGCCACTCGATACCCTCTGGGACGAAAGAACGAATTTCCCCTGGACGACCTCACCCCTCTGGCTGGGTGGTTCGCAGACTGGGTAGCAGGGACTTGAAGCTGACCTGAGAAAGGGAGCCAATGAAGGCCCTTTTTCTAGTCCTCACCCTGACCGTGGTGACCCTGGCCCAAGAGGAACGCAGCTATCCCGATGTCACCATCAACGGGCAGATGCAACTCCAGTTTGGTGACGACAGTCTGGGCTCCTCAAGCGAAAGGACCAGGCGTCCAAAACGCAACGGAATCGGGGCCTTTCCGGCCACCGACAGCCTCAGGTTCCGGCGCCTGCGAGTCATTCCCACACTCCACATCAGCCCCGAGCTAGATCTCGTCAATGAAACCGACTTCGATCCCGATCGCTTCCAGTTCGACGATTACGAACTGACGGTTTTGGATCTTTATCTGCGCTATAAATTTGCCGAGGGTCATCACCTACGATTCGGCCAGTTCAAAGTGCCCTTCGGTTGGGAGTTCTTCCGATCGTCGAGAACCCTGCAAGTGATCGAGCGAAGTGACGGTAGCCGCCAACTTTTTCAGAGGGACTTGGGAATCGGGGTGTTCGGGAAAACCGACCAACTCGAGTACGGCCTGGCTTTCATTCAAGGCCAAGGTCAAGGCGAGATCGACCGCAACCACGCTAAAGATGTCTCGGGAAGAGTGGTCTTTCGTTTAAGTCCGTCATTGCGATGGGGTGTCTCGGGTCACTGGGGCACCATTCTCCCCGACCTCGATGGACCCGTGTTCCCGATCCGTCGAATGGCTACCGAGGTGCACTTCGAGGAGGGACCTCTGACGTTGGAGGGCGAGTTCTTATACGGCGACGGCTACAACCTGTTCTCCGAAGCCGACACCCAGTCGCGGGCCTTCTATCTGACCGGCATTTCACCAACGGATTTCGATTTCGCTATCAGTATGCCTGGTAAACTGTGATCTCGATCACTGTTTCGACACTCCCAGTAGGATAGGCTCGAGGATGGAAAGGAGAACCCACTTTGTGGACTAGAGTTGGTTTAGCGTTGGCTGGCCTGGCCGGTTTGTGGCTTTTCAACCACGACCGGGACGACTCAGACTGCCTCCATACCTCCTGCCTCGGTGAGCAAGAATTTCGAGATTTGAACTGCGGCTCCTATCACGATCCAGCCCACACCCTCGAGGTGGCCGCCCTGGTGGTGAGGATGGCGAGGGCTTGGGGCTACCCGCTGGAGCGGGTTCGCTTTCTCAAAAACGCTGCTCTTCTTCACGATGCCGATGAACGCGTCGACAAGGAGTCAGGCCAAGTCTGCCCTGGCACCCCGGCCCGGGTTCCTGTCACTCTGGAGTGGATGGAAGACCACCAAAGCCGGTTATGTCGCGACCTGGGGTGGAGCGACGACCAGTTTCTGGGTGCCCTGGCCCTGATAGCCCGAACCGAGTTTCCTTTCGACCACACTCCTCGCTTTCACGGGACCCGAAGAGATGGCCAATCCGCTATCGAAGTTCACACCAACCTGATTCAGCGTCTCCCTCGCTCAGTTCAGCTTCAGACTTTGAAAGACGGCCTGCTGCTCCGCTTCGCCGACCAGGCCGCTCCTTACGTCGACTGTTTTGAGATCGCAAGCCGTCGGGTCAAAGAGCTGAGCGAGGAGCTTGAGTGCGATCCGGTCAAACTGTGGGAAGGAACGCCTCATTTCATCGACGCCATGGGCACCGACCTGGCGGCCGACCGGAAACTGGCCCAAGAGCTGGGCTTTGACCCCGAGGACCTTCCTGGTCGAGAGTGCTTTCTGGATCTTCTCAGTCCCAAATCTCGACGCAACATGAGTCGTAACCGAAGCCGTTTCGAACAACGCCGAATCGTTAGCTAGAAGGGAATTCTCCTCCTCCCAGGTAGGGAGAGCCCTATGGAAGTCGCTCTGGTCCTTACTTGCGAGCACGGGGGCAACGAAATCCCGCCCGATTATGCCTGGCTCTTTCGGGATGTCGGTTTAGTGCTCGACACGCACCGAGGTCTCGACATCGGAATTCTTCCTTTTGCTCAGGAATTTTGTCGGCAACTCGACGAGCCACTTTACTACGCTACCGTCACCCGCTTGCTGGTCGACCTGAACCGCTCTTTGACCAACCGGACGGTCCTCTCGGAATTCTCGCGCCAGCTCGACAGGGCTGGTCAGCGAAGACTCTTAGAAAACTATTACCATCCCTATCGAAACCGCATCAGACTGGCGGTCGAATCGGCTCTAACCCGAGCTGACCACGTCCTTCATCTCACCTTTCACAGCTTCACTCACGAACTCGATGGCCAGATTCGTCCACCCATCGCTCTTCTGTATGATAGCTCGGTGGCCTCGGAAAGAAGGTTTTCGGTGGACTGGAGGCGTCGACTCCACCGGGCTCTCGACCTGGAAGTGAGGCTCAACTTTCCCTACCGAGGCGACTCTGATGGACAGACCACCTCGCTCAGGAAAGTGTTCGCTGGTCGACCCTATTCGGGGATCTGTCTTGAGATCAACCAACGCGATCTGGTTGAAGGCCGAGCCGAAACCTGGATTGAGACCATGGTGGAGACCTTCCAGGTCAGCCGAGAAGCGGTCATAGCACCCGGGTCCGTCTAATAAAATCTTTCTTCTTTCGAGGCCATCGTTTCGAGGATCTTAGCGGGGGTGAAGAAATCCCCGTGGGCTGCCCTGAGCTTGTTGAGGGTCTCAACAACCTCGGCTGCTCCCAGGTGGTCCATATAGTGGAACGGACCCCCTTTGAAGGGCGGGAACCCAAGACCAAAGATGGCCCCGATATCCCCGTCGCGAGGATTTCTCAAAATCTCTTCCTCGAGACAGAGAGCTGCCTCATTGAGGAAAGCGAAAAGGCACCTCTGCTGAATCTCTTCGGGCGAGAAGGTCCGGCGTTTTTGACTGAGGGACTGGTAAAGCGCGGTGTCGGGTTCTTTGTTCTTGCCGTGGTAGACATAGAACCCTTTACCACTCTTTTTGCCCTCACGTCCCCCGATCAGATCCTCCCAACCCTCAGGCGCTTCGAAACGACCTGGAAAGGCGTCTTTCATGATCTTCATGACTTTTGAGACGACACCGATCCCCACCTCATCCATCAAGATCATCGGTCCCACCGGGAAACCCAGAGCGTTGATGGCTTTGTCGATGTCATCGATGCGGGCGCCGTCGTAAAGAAGACGGACGGCTTCGGCACAAAAGCCAGCCAGGACCCTGGACGTATAGAA
This sequence comes from uncultured Burkholderiales bacterium, assembly GCA_964423525.1. Lineage (GTDB taxonomy): Bacteria > Vulcanimicrobiota > Xenobia > Xenobiales > JADMJV01 > CAYRFU01. The sequence goes on from CAYRFU010000030.1 coordinate 15,121, forward strand.
TCCGGCCCCGTCCCCGACAACAATGACGTGCTTTTTCATGTCTTTGGCGAGTTTGACGGTGGTGGCCGTGACCCAATCGGCTGTCTTGGGGGTCACGATCACCTCCACCAACTGCATTTTCTCAACCGGCGAGAAGAAGTGCATCCCGATCACGTTCTCTGGTCGCTCAGCCTTGGCGGCGATCTCTCCGATTGGCAGAGAGGAAGTATTGGTGGCGAAGATGGTGTCGTCGCTGCCGGCTTGCTCGACCTCAGCTAGAACCCTATGCTTTAGCTTAATATCTTCAAAGACGGCTTCAATGACGATATCGGCTTTCTCAAAACCCTGGTAACTGGTGGTGGGACTCACCCTCGACATCCGCAGATCGCGGTCGAAAGCCCGGTAATGTTTCCGTTCGACCTTCTTGTCGAACACCTTATAGGCGTACTTGAGGGTTTTACCAAGGGTTTCTTTGCTGATATCCTTGACCCGCACCGTGTAGCCGACGTCAGCCAAGACCGTGGCGATGCCGGAACCCATCAAGCCGCCCCCCAGCACAGCTGGTCTCTTGATTGTTTTGGGCTTGGCTTTCGACTTCTTGGGAAGGCCGCTGTCCGATTTCAGAGAGGTGGTCCCGTTGAAAATATTCATTAAAGCTTTGCACTCGGGACTGGCGGCCGCCTCCCCGAACATCTGGGCCTCCACTTTCAGCCCTTCACTAAGACTCTTGCGGACGGCGGCCTTGACGGCATCGAGAGCCTTGAAAGGAGCCGGGTAATGACCGTCCGTCTTGGCTTTGAGATCACTCTTGGCCTTACTGAACACAGCACTGCGAACGCCAAAATATTCAGCCACTTGGGAGGCCAAATTTTTCTGGCGGCCGTCGAACAGGTCCCAGGCCATCCCTTTCTTTTCGGTCAGTTCAGCAGCCGCTTCCATAGCCCGCTGTTCCAGAATCTCGACCGGAACCACCTCGTCGGCCAAGCCGATCTTCCTAGCTTTGTGGGGTCGGATCTTTCGTCCTGTAAGAATCATATCTAAGGCATCGGGGAGTCCGATCAAACGGGGTAATCTTTGGGTGCCCCCGGCACCAGGGATCAGCCCGATCTGAACCTCCGGGAGGGCTAGCGCTGTTGAGCTATCTTCAGAGATCAGGCGATAATCCGTGGCCAGAGCCATCTCGAGGCCGCCACCCAAACAGACTCCGTGAATAGCACAAAGCTTTGGCACCGAGAGATTCTCTAAATTGTCGAAGACGCTCTGAGCTTGAGCCGAAAGCTCACGTCCCTCCTCGATAGTGGTGATGGTGGCCAACGTCTTAATATCGGCGCCGGCCACGAAGTTGTCGGCTTTCCCGCTCAAGATCAGCAAAGCTCTAACGTCGCTGTTGGCGGCCACTTCCTCGATGCGGTCATTGATTTCGCGAAAGACATCTGGACCGATGACGTTGAACCGGCTGCCAGGGGTGTCGATGATCAGGCGGGCAATCCCCTTTTGATCCAATTCGAGCTTCGTAGCGGCTTCTTTTTCTTTCACAGCCATGTTAGTTCTCCATTCCTTCCAGAATCAGGGCGGTGCCCATACCACCAGCAGCACACAAGGAGAGACAGGCGTATTTGCTCTGACGCCTTCTCAGTTCGTGGGCCATCATGAGAGTCATTCGAGCCCCCGTCGCTCCGAAGGGGTGCCCGAGGGCGATCGAGCCACCGTTGACATTGAGCTTCTCCCGGTCGACCCGACCGACGGGTTCATCCCGACCCAATCTTTCTTTGGCAAACTCGCCAGACTCCAGGGCCGTGACAACCGACAAAACCTGGGCCGCGAAAGCTTCGTGGAGGTCGACCAAGTCCATATCATCGAGCGTTAACCCGGCCTTTTCAAGAGCTTCCGGAATGGCCAGAGCCGGACCCAACAAAAGCTGGTCGTCCGGATCGAGGGACCGGGTCGACCAGGACACCAGGCTGACCAGCGGCGTGAGGCCCAATTCTTTGGCCTTCTCTTCCGACATGACCAACACCACTGCGGCTCCGTCCGTCAAGCCGCTGGAGTTGCCGGCCGTCAAAGTGCCGTAGCGCTTGTCAAAGGAAGGACGCAGAGAGGAGAGCTTTTCGAGGGTGGTGTCAGGTCGCACGAAGCTATCCTGGTCAACCGGTGAAAAGTGAGGTGGGGGATAAACCGTCACCATCTCCTCTTCGGTTTTGCCAGCTTCTCGAGCGGCAGCCGCCCGCTGATGGCTCATCAGGGCGAACTCATCTTGCTGCTGACGGGCAATCTGATTCTTGCGAGCCATGATTTCGGCGTGTTGACCCATCGACTTCCCTGTCGACATCTCCTCGATAGCCGGCTGACTGGGCACGAGAGCCTCCAAATTGATACCCGATAAGGCTTTCATCCGAGCGGGGAGAGATTTGGCCTTTTGAAAGGCCATCAAAGAATCGACCACCGTTTTGGAGTAAGGAACCGGCACGTTCGACATCGATTCTACCCCACCCGCTATCACGACGTCATACTCACCAGCCAGGATCCCCTCAGCCGCAGTAATGATCGTCTGAGCACTCGAGGCACAAGCCCGGCCCAGAGTAAAACCGCTGATCCGCTCCGGCAGACCGAGTCCAAGAACCACCTCCCGCGCGACATTCGGGGCCGCTACCGAGGGCAGAACACATCCCATAATGACTTCATCGATCACCTCGGGGTCGAGGCCCGTCCTTTCCAAAAGTTCGCGGGTGGCCGTTTTGGCCAACTCGACTGCGCTCACGTCCTTGAAGTCGGTAAAGGCTTTCAAGAAAGGGGTGCGGACGCCATCGATTACCACGACGCGCTTGCTGGCGGATTTCTTCTTCCGGGCCATAGTCACTCTCCGAGTTGGGGTCTAGCCCGTCCGGGCAGACGAGCTTACCTATCATGCCCGAAAGAGTGAGAGACAAAACGTTGACAGGGATCAGCTCTCGGTGGTCGAAGAAAATTCAGACCAAATTTCTTGTCCTCAAATTTAAACGAGGAGAGCACCCGATTGCTCTTCGAACTACTCTACCTAACCAACGAGCCTAGCAAACCGAACTGGAAAGCCCTCGAGAAAACCCTCGAGCAGCTCGACCATCTCTCCAAACCCAAAAAGCAGGAGGGGGAGACGGTTTTTCACTACCGCAACCCGGACACCCGGGTCAGCTGTCGATTTGTGAGATACGAGCCCGAAGAGCCCGATGAGGTGGGTTTAGCTTTCGAGACTGAGCTACCACGGCCCACCTTTTTCGCCCTCGAAGTTTTGCCGATGGCGATTTTGGTAGCCCGCGAGCTTCGCCTGGCCGTCGACGTCTTGTTTCAAGACAATTCCGAGTTGGTGGAAAAACCCACCGTCGAAACCTTGCTAGATTTTTGGCATCAGCGCAACCGGGAGGCAGCCAACCAGGAAAACGGCCTCCACCAAGCCCGTTGCGACAATCTCGAATCGTTGTGGGAGTTCATGATGCTCCGTCGCGACCTGGCTCGTCGCTACAGCCGCCGGGGAGTGAAAGTTCCCGAACTGGGGCTCCTGGTCGAGAAGCGCACCGGCAAAGTCGGACGTTTCGCCGATTGGAAAGGGCTGGGGCCGGTGGCTTTAGGTGATATCGACTGGGTCCGTTTGAGAAATGTGCCAGAACCTTTAGAGGACAACTCCTACTATGAAGCAGAGACCTTTTTCCAAGCAGTGAAGCCGATGGTGAGAGCCGTCCCCCAACCGGTTTACCACCATCTTTGTGACAAGGATTCCGTGGTTGACGATCTGGTCGAAGCCATCACCGCCCTGAAACGTAAGTCCAGCCGCTCGTTCGACGAAATCGACTTTGAGCAAGTGGTCGACTTCGGCGGGTCTTAGTGGTGGTGAATCGTGACGTCGTCTGACCACCCGTAACGGTCGATAGTGGTGTCGCGCTCACCACGATTGACGGTCACCGAGTCCCGCCAACCAGGAGGATTGTAGGTTGTTCGGTTTCCGTCCTGATGGATGGTTGTGTTGTTAAACCAGCCGTCCGGGTCGATGGTCATGGTATCGCCGTCACGGCGAACCACGGTCTGATCCCAGCCCCAGCCGGTGGGATTAACTCTTAGACTGTTGTCGTCCTTGCGGATAGTAATGCTGTTGTTAAAGCCAGGAGGATCGATCACGATCGAACGCTCGCCGTGGAAGACCTCGATGCTGTTATTGAAGCCAGGTGGGTCAATGACGGTCCGATCACCTCGACGGGTAATGGTGTAATCGTTGGAGAACCCTGGAGGAGAGACGGTAATCTGGCTACTGTCAAGCTCCATCGTAGTGGTCGTGCCGAAGCCGGGCGGCACGACCGAGAGACGTTCCCCTCGAATTCGAACCTCGGTCTCGTTGTTCCAACCGTAGGGGTCGACCCGAACCTGACTGTAGTCGCCCTCGCGAGCTTCTTGAAAAGCTCGGGTCGCCACCAGCGACAGGTTCCCGTTGAGGTCGAAAAAGACCCCATCCCCGAGTTCCACTCCGAAAGGGGAAAGCGGAGCTAACTGAGTAGAGCCGTCCTCACCAGTGCTTCCCTGACGCAAGAGGTCGACTCGACCTTCCTCAACCGGCGCTAACTCGACCGAGAGTTCACCCGTTTGGGCTAATTCGAGCTCTACCGCCTGGCTGGCGGGGAATTCGACGCCCGTCTCCTGGGCCCGAGCGGCCCCGGTCAAAACCCCTACTCCCGCCAGGGCCAAGAGAGCTGCAGCAGCAAGGCCTGAGCCTCGCTGAGAAACCCCCGGCCCAGCCGACGACTCGAAGCTTTCAAGCTCTGTCGGCTCGACCTTGGTAAGACTCTCGGTAGGAGGAGCCGATCGCTTCAGGGTTCTAGAATTTCCGGGTTGAAAAGGAACAGTCTGAATCATTTGGCAGCACTCTAGCGTGAAGCTGCGTCGCGACCTTTAACAAGGTGTAACAGATTCACCGGAGAAACACCTCTCCCAATGAATCGAACCCTGCTCTCGCTCCTAGTCTGCCCCGTCTGTCACCACGATCTCGTTAGCGACTTCGAAGGCGACCACCTGGAAGAAGGTCTGCTTGAATGCCCGGGATGTTCCCGCAGCTATCAAGTCATCGACGGTGTGCCCCAGATGCTGGTCGACAGCGACCCTGTTAGCCTTCGGGTCTCCGAGAGCTTCGGGGAGCAGTGGCAACGGTATAGGGAATACCGAAGCTTCTACGACCAACAGTTCCTCGATTGGATCGCCCCGGTCGAGCCCGAGTTCTTCCGAGGCAAACTGGTCCTGGATGGAGGTTGCGGCAAAGGCCGCCATCTTCTCGCCAGCGCTGATTTCGAGCCCGAAATGGTGGTAGGGGTCGACCTGGGGGAAGCTTCGATGGTGGCCCGCCAGATGACCCGCCACAACCCCAGAGTCCAGGTCGTTCGGGCCGATCTGTGTCAGCTTCCTTTTCGGGCGGGAACCTTCGACTACGCCTACTCGGTGGGCGTCTTGCATCACCTGCCCGATCCCCTCCGGGGCTTTCAGTCGCTTTTGGACACCGTCAAGCCGGGAGGCCACCTTTCAGCCTGGGTCTACGGTGCCGAAAATAATGACTGGGTCATTCGCTACGTCAACCCTTTCCGCACGAAAATCGCCCCCAAGCTCCCCCGTAGCTTCCTGCGACTGCTTTCCTCCTGCCTGGCTCTGGTGGTTCTGGCCACCGCCAGAGGGATCTACAAACCCCTCACCAGCCTGGGCTTCAAACTCTTCTATCAGGACTACCTCCTTTATATCAGCCGTTTTCCCCATCGGGAGATCGAGACGATCGTTTACGATCATCTCCATCCAGAGGTCGCCTTCTATCTCTCAGGCGAGGAATTCCGGGATTGGTTTCAAGACCTGGAAGAGGTGGTCATCGGCTGGCACAACCAGAATTCCTGGCGAGGCTTTGCCAAAAAGCCCGAAAAAGTCCTATATTAAGGCGATGCGCCGAGAGGTTTTCCTCTTAAGGAGAGCCCTCTCCAAACCTGTCCAAGCTTCTGAATAGGACCAGACCGATCGCGACCACTCCAGCATTGAAGAGTAGGAGCGAAACAGTCTGCGGAATGACCAGAAGGGCACCGCCGTACTGAATCGCTATCGATAGATAGAGCAGGCGAGCAACGAAGAGACGAGAGCGGTTCTTGATAAATCTCGCACCGAGTGGTGCCCCGATGATGACCACAGGCAAGCATACCAGCCAGTAGTCCCAAGCGTCCGGCTGGATCTGACCGCGTACAGCCCCCTGCCAGAGGACTCCCCACACCGATATCGAGGCCATCAAGACAACCGAGGAAGGAGTAGCGACCTTCTCACTGACTCTGAAGGCCAGAACCAGCGCTGAGAACGTCATGATATCGACTCCACTCCCCATCAGGCCCTACCACCACGCCACCGGCGAAGCCGACCAGACAGAACGCGAGAGCGCTACCCAGGTCGAAGTTCTCAATGCCATCACGGACAAAGCGGTTCGGGTTTTTGTTGATCCGAATCAGCCAGATACCAAAACTCAGCCACAGGGCCACGAAGAGAGTCTTGAGATAGGAAGCCGGAATGAGCTGACTGAGAACGTCGACACCCAGAATAACCCCAAGTATCCCGCCCATTCCAGAAAACAGAATTGCCCGCTTCTCAATGGTGATTCCCTCAAGAAGAATGAAGCTTGCCGCGAAGGTCATGCCGGCGGATTGGATCAGCAGTGAAAAGTCGCGAGCCACCACGGGTTCAATCTGAAACACTAGCGTCATAACCGGGAAAGCCACAGCCCCTCCCCCTTCACTTGTGGCGCCGGCGATAAACGAGCCAAAGACCATGGTGATGGTCATAAACCAGAACTCCCTGAAGAGGTGCCAGTAGGAACCGTGGGACATGCCGACTATCCAGAACACCCAAACGATCAGGATCGGAAGAACGTAATATCGACTCATCTATCGGGCCTACATTGGAGCTCGTCGAGAGGCCATAGTCTTAACGGTATCCTGTCAGTTGGCCGAGGCACAAAGGGCCTGGAAAGAGTGCAAATCTAAGACCACAGCATCCTCCAAAATCAGCTCGGCACCGGACCGCGCGCCGGTGATATTCCGGGCCACCGGACCCAGAACGAGCTCAGCCAGACCACCCATCACGTAAAGGCCTGGAGCCCAGGAGAGATTCCGATCCAGGAGAGGATAGCCGCACGGAGCGGTGGGAAGATCGGCCTCCTCGATGAGCGATTTGACCAACCGACCTCCCGGTCTGCTCTTCTCGAACCCAGTCGCCAGGAAGAGTTGGTCGAAGGCGAGGGCCTCCCCGTTAGAGAGGAGCAGATTGCCCTCTTCGATTCCCACAGCGCGGCCGATCTTCAAGACGATTTGATCTTCTTTAAGCGCTTCTTGCAGTTGATGATAAACCTGATGGTTGATGGTGCCGGGTTGGCGGGCTGTCCCGATCGCTTGGCGTTTGTCCTGGAGTGACGCATCGTGAAAATCATCCAGGCAGAGAGGAACGATCCAACAAGGGTCGGAATCGAAGTCGTGGGCCATGGGCGGAGTCGAGCTAACAAGAGTCACCTCTGCTTGTTCGCAGTTGTCGAGAGCGAACTGAACACCCGTCATGCCTGCCCCCAGAATGAGAACCCTGCCTGGCTGACTCCGTGGGGACCGGCTCCGATAATCACCCAGTCTCGATCCATGTTCTTCGTTTCGATCCTTATCGATAATGGATTATCGATAGCCGTTCTGTTGGCTGGACCGCCGATCCTTCTCCTCTAGAACACGTTAAGGGTTGTGCCCGGGCAATCGCTGGACCAGAGCGGCGGCATCTTCGAGTCGAGGTCTCACCCTGGGGGGAAAGGGCGCCGCTCCCGCCAGCACCTGGGCACACCAATAGACGGTCCGCAACTTAAACGCTTCGAGCCAATCGGTGGTGTTGGCGTCGCTGTCCCGCAGGTCGCGAAAAGAAGCGAGGGCTTCACCAATCTCGGAGGCCCACGGGTGTCCTTCGGGGCCAAAAACGCCCGCCTCTTCGGCTCTCGCGCGACCCCTTTCGAGAAGCTGGGCCGCCTCGGCGACCCATCGTGCCCCGTCGCGACCTTCTGGGCCGTTGCGGGCAGCTAGTTCTGCACCGTGCACGAGGCGCGCGGCCGACTCGCTGAGCCAGATGTCTCCATAGTTTACCGCCCATCCCCATCCGTCTTTCTTGGCCGCAGCCAGACGGAGCGTCTCGGCTGCTGCCGCCCACTCACCCCGCATCATCTGCTTGATACCATCGCCCCACCTGAACCTCGCCGCCTCGAGCAGACGCTTCTGGTAGCAGCCTTCCAGGTTCTGTTCGGCCAGGCACCGAACCTCGGCACCCCAAAAGGTGAGCGCATAACCGAGATAAAGTTCGCATTCGAAGAGTGTGTTCTCTAGAAGTTTGTGGACATTCATGTGGAGACCCCCGAGCTGAACCCACCACCTGCCACCGTCAAGCCGGGGGTGTAGCTCCAGGAGCTCCCGCAGCCGACCCAGCTCAGCGCACATCCGGTCGCAGGTCTCCCGGTTACCGAGTTCACCGCGCTCCCACCGCTCCCAGGTGTTGCCGAGGTTGCGAAGCATCAGGCTGGCCTCGGTGCGAGCCCGCTGCTGCTCTCGCCTGAAGGCCTCAAGGTCGAATCCATCGGGCGGTTTGTTGCCCTCCACGACGAAAGAGATCTCGAGGCGGAGCAGCCCCACCGCGGGATCATCCCAGTCGGCCGTGCTCACCGCTACAAAATTTACCTGGTAAGCCTCTTCTCGCTCTGGATCGAACCTCACCTCGCCGGTCAGGGCACCGTCGTCGGAGAAACGAACCCCTGGGGGGAGCCGTACTAGCGTTGGACACTGCAGAAATCCTTTTCTGCTCAGACTGGCGGGGTGGTGGATTGAGCTCCCGACCCGGACCGTGCCGAGATCGAACGCCCGCCGCGTTACCCTGACCCCATTGCGGGCAGCGCAGCGATAGTGCTCGCTGTAGAGCTCGACCCACGACCAGCTTCTAGGGCAGCAGTGACAGCCATGGCATCGCCCACTGCGGTAGCCTGGGCTACCGGGTGCCGTGTCACCCACACAGCTGAGCTGGGTGTCGGTGCCGATCGGCTCGGGCTCACTCCCTTCATCCGGAAAGGCAGCGAGGGCGTCGAGGCGTCGGGCGATTCTGAGGTCCTCCGGGGTGGCCTCACGACAGTAACGGGCGTCGTCCTCTGGGACATAGACGAGCGTATGGTCGGCCTCGAGCGCCACCTGGTATGGTGCGTTCTTGCCGACTGGCCAGTGATCTTCGCGGTAGTGTAGAGCGATAATCCTTCCTAGCTTCCAGCCAGCTGGCCCAAGGTTGCACATGACCGTGGCACCGACTTCGAATCGAAAATCTGACATGAGCGCCTCCTCTAACAGGTGGGTAACCCTTTCCCCCTGGTGGGCTGGGGAAGTTCCCGCCGGTTCGGATCAGGTCAAGCAGGAGAGAAACTCGTCTTCGAGTTCACTGGAGTTAAGGTTTTGTCCGATAAAAACCAGACGATTCTCTCTCAGGTCCTTTCCCCAAGGCCGGCCTGGCCTGCCCTGAACATGGCTATGCACGCCCTGGAGAAGATAGCGATCGGGGTCGTCGGCCACACTGAGGATCCCTTTACAGCGGAAAATGTCGACCCCTCGCTCGGCCACCAGAGTGTTGAACCAGTCCTCGAATCGGTCGGGATCCATGTCGCCCACTGCTTGCAGGGAAACGGTGCTCAAGCCGTCGCTGTGCCGGTGATGATGATGGTCGTGGGTTGACTCGAGGAGGCTGGGATTCCGAGCCAGCGTTCTTTCTAGCTCGAAAGACCCGATGTCGATCAGATGGGAGAGAGCCACCCCTGAATGCTCGGTTCGAAAGAGACGGGCCACGCCGTTGATCTGGCGAACCTCGGCTTCCAGCCTGGCCAGGTGGTCAGGCTCCACCAGGTCGATCTTGTTGAGCAATAGCACGTCCGCGAAGGCCACCTGTTGAGAAAACTCGGGGCTGCGACCGAGTTGTTCGTAGGCGTGCTTGGCATCAACCACCGTCACAACGCCATCGAGTTGCAACTCTTCCTCCAGGTCGGGGTCTACCAGAAAGGTCTGCACCACCGGGCTCGGGTCAGCCACCCCGGTCGTCTCGATCAGAACATAGTCGAAATGCTCCCGACGGGGTAGTAGACTGGCGAACAGGTCGACCAGGTCGCCGCGGACCGTGCAACAGAGGCAGCCGTTGTTGAGCTCGAAGACCTCTTCATCAGAGGTAAGGACTAGTTCCTGGTCGATGCCTAGCTCTCCGAATTCGTTCACAATCACGCACATCTTCTTGCCGTGGTCACCGCTGAGAATACGATTGAGGAGAGTGGTTTTACCAGCCCCCAGGAAGCCGGTCAGGATGGTCACAGGTAAACGTTCCATACTCTGAAATTCGAACCGGGAACCGGCCCTCCTTGTAAGAGTTGAAACTAGGGAAAGGAAGTTGTTTTCAGATGAGGAATCGGACCCTGGTGGACAATAGAATCGATAGCCTCTTGGAGGCGCGCTTCGGCCGTCGCCAGTTTTTCCAGAGTAGTGTCGCGGTCCTATTGCTAGGAGCCTTGAGTGGGGCTTCACAGGCATCGAAGATGGACTTCACCTCGCTCCCAAGCGACCAGATTCAAGTGGCCTCGGGCTACCGCTCGCGAGTACTGCTTCGGTGGGGGGATCCTATCCTTCCTGGAGCCCCCGATTTTGACGCCACTCGTCAATCGGCTGCTGCCCAGGCCAGGCAGTTCGGATTCAATTGTGATTACGTGGGTTTCCTGCCCCTATCAGGCCCCAGCCACGGTTTGCTGGTGGTCAATCACGAATACACCTCAGCCGGCATGATGTTCCCCAACTACGAAGGCAAGCTCACCCGAGCCCTGGCCGAGGTCGAGTGGGCAGCCCATGGTTTGAGCGTGGTCGAGGTCCGTCGTCAGGAGCAAGGCTGGAAACCTGTCCTGGGCTCAAAAAACCGTCGGATCACGGCTCTCACCCCGATGCTGATCAGTGGGCCCGCCGCCGGCCATGAATGGATGAAGACCTCCCAAGATTCTTCGGGCACACGAGTGCTGGGAACCCTCGGAAACTGCTCTGGGGGCAAAACTCCCTGGAACACGGTTTTGACAGCGGAGGAGAACTTCCACAACTATTTCGGTCCGGCCGAAGCGATCGGCAGCGACCATCCTCAGGCCGCCAACTTCGCTCAATTCGGTTTCGGGAAAAAGCGTTCCCAATACGGCTGGGAAGCCTTCGATGCTCGTTTCGACCTTGGAAAGGACCCCAACGAGGCCAACCGTTTCGGTTGGGTCGTCGAGGTTGACCCGTTCTCTCCCAATTCCACTCCGATCAAACGAACCGCTCTGGGTCGCTTCGCCCACGAAGCGGCCACCACTACCGTCGCTCCTGATGGACGGCTGGTGGTCTACATGGGTGACGACCAAAAGTTCGAAAGGGTCTATAAGTTTGTCAGTGCAGGCCCCGAACTGGGAGCCAGGGCTCTAGATGAGGGCACTCTCTACACTGCTCGCTTTGAGGCCGACGGTTCCGGTCGTTGGCTCCCTCTCGTCTACAGTCAGGGACCGCTCACTGAAGAGAACGGTTTCGCTTCTCAAGCCGAAGTCCTCATCCAGACTCGACGAGCCGCTCAGTTGATGGGAGCAACGGCGATGGACCGGCCTGAGGACATCGAGGTGGTGCCTGACCAGGGTCGGGTTTATATCGTTCTCACCAAGAACGACCAGCGCGGAGACGGCAAGCCGGGTCACGAAGTCAACCCGGCCAATCCGAGGGCCGAGAACCGCGATGGTCACATCCTAGAATTGCTGGAGGATGGGCAGGACCCGACAGCCGAGAGTTTCCGTTGGGAGCCTTTCCTGGTCTGTGGGCACCCCAGCGATCCCAGCACCTATTTTGGTGGGTTCCCCCGCGAGCAGGTTGCACCCATCTCTTGTCCGGACAATCTAGTGCTCGACCCCAGTGGCAACCTTTGGATCGCCACCGACGGGATGCCCAAGTCGCTTGGCTCCCCAGATGGTTTCTTTGTGGTGCCGCTGGAGGGAGAGGAGCGGGGCAAAGTACGCCAGTTTATGCGCAGCGTCCCGGGCTCAGAGGTTTGTGGCCCCGAGTTCACTCCGGACGGTAAGACTCTCTTCCTGGCCATTCAGCACCCCGGAGAGGGGGGGACCCACGATCGCCCTCTAAGCCGCTTCCCCGACGGCACTATTCCTGCTCGTCCCTCGGTCGTGGTCATCGAGGGTCTTCAGGGCCAGACCATCGGAACCTGAGGAGGCTACCCCGGACCCGCAAGCTGGCGGTCTCTACTAGTAGTGACCGCCATCTTGCGTTTTTTAGAGTGTTGAGGTGGTCGGTTCAGGCCCGGACCGCGTCCTTGGTCTCGAGCAGATACCTCTGGTGCGGGTCCATAGCCGGAAAGGGATCTTCGAGAGTCGCCCAGCCAGCTCGACCGGGTTCAAACTCTTCTTCAGTGAGAAGACAGCCCTCAAGCTGCGCTCTCAGAGCAGACTCGTCCATCTTCTCCTTCTGTCCGATAATGACCAGGTCCTGACGTCGGTCTCCGAAAGGTTCCTCCCACTCGGCGAGGGCTGCCTTCTTCATTTCAGGGTCTTTCGGCCAAGACGAGATCGGGACGGAGGCAAACCAGCGGCCAAGTCGCCGAACATCGGATTGACAGCCGGCCCGGGAGAACAAGTTGACACTTTCCATTCTGGTAGCCAACCAGAAATAGCCCTTGGCTCTGAGAACTCCAGGCCAGGTGGAACTCAGAAGCTCAAAAAGCCTCTGAGGATGAAACGGTCTTCTTGCCTTAAAGACAAAAGAGACGATCCCGTATTCATCGAGCTCGGAGACCTCTTCACCCCGCTCGACAGCCATCCAGGTGGCCATCTTTTGAGCGTTCTCAAGTTGGAACTTGCCGGTGTTGAGAATCTCTTTCGGAGGGACCTTTCCGTAGGATGTTTCCACGATCTTAGCGGTTGAGTTGAAAGCTCGAATAGCGCGGATGACGGCCACTTTTTGGCTCTCACTGACAGAGTCGATTTTGTTTAAGACGATCACGTCAGCGAATTCCAGTTGGTCGACCATCAGGTCGGCTACGGTCCTTTCGTCTTCCGGACCCAGTTCCTGACCCCGGGATTGGAGCGACTCCAGACTCTCCAGCTCTGCCTGAAAATTCAGAGCGTCTACCACGGTCACCATCGTATCGAGTTGGGCAAGCTTTTGCAGGCTCGCACCCTGGTCATCCGTGAAGTAGAAAGTCTCAGCTACGGGAAGGGGCTCAGAGATGCCGGTGGATTCGATCAAAAGATAGTCGAACCGACCATCCTGGGCGAGCTGAGCCACCTCTTCGAGGAGGTCTTCTCGGAGAGTACAACAGATGCACCCGTTGGACATCTCAACTAGTTTCTCTTCTCCTCTTCTGAGGTTGGCTTCCCCTTCTTCGACCAGGCGAGCGTCGATGTTGACTTCACTCATATCGTTGACGATCACGGCCACTTTGAGCCCTTCGCGATTGCCCAAGATATGGTTGAGGAGAGTTGTCTTTCCGGCTCCCAAAAAACCGGAAAGAACCGTGACAGGGAGTTTTCGTTCTTCGAGTTTTGGCATACTGGACCGCCCCTAGGCTTTGAGCGGCAGCTCTAAGACGACGTTACTGATGTGGGTCACGAAAGCCTTGTTCTGGGAAGTATCTTTGATCAGGACGTAGCCACTACTAACGCAGTATTCAACCAGGGCGTCCTCGATTTCCAAGCCTGGCTGGATGACGGTGGCGGTGGTCACCTTCTTCTGAACGGTTGTGGCAAAGTTTGCCAGGGTATCGCTACTCATGGGTTTCGCTCCTTAATGTCAAAGTGGAAAGCGAGTGGCTCTCCAAGGGCTATTGCTTAGTCCGAGAGCTTCGAACCACCTGCTTATTGACACCGTATTCTCATTAAGAAGATTGGTTTTCTCGAAGCCCGAGGTTGTAACACTAGGGAGAGAGACATTTTAGCTCCACCATGGGTCTTATTGAGTTAGTCCGTCTTCCAGAGATAGGAAACATTTTCTCGGCCGACAATGTTGTGCTAACAGTTGTCATAAACTTTTACTCTCTAAGGAGTGACAGGCTCTTCGGGTCTGGTCTTTTCTTTGAAATTCTCTAACGCAGTTCTTCTTCTCGCCTCGACCGCGCTCTTGATGGGTCCCCTACTTCGCCTAGTTGGAAAGGAGAAGAAGGCGATTCGAGCCCTGTTCGACGGCCTTTCCTTAGCCTGGCTTTTCGCTTCCTGTCTCGCGCTGACGCTCTACGCAGCGGGAACGCTCGGATTTTCGGGTGTCTTGCTGGCTATCATCGGGTTTGGGCTGGCGCGCTTGGGTAGCCACTTTTTTCCGGTTCGTTCTAATTGGCCCATGACTGCTGCTTTAGCTTTGTTGGGGGCTGCTCTACTAGAACCTCCCCGGAGCGGACCGATCCTGCTGGAGGCCTTAGCGGCAGGGGTGCTAGCTCATTTCGCTTTGAGTCCTTCCGAGGATGGGGAGAATCATTGTAGTCACCATCACGAGCACGGAGAGCACCACGCTCCTGACTCTGCTCACCATAGCTGTCATCACCACCATCACGGACACGAACCAACAAACTGTGACCACCATCACCACCACGGGGCCTGTGACCACGGCCAAGCTAACTCGGATGGTGGTAACACCCTAGCTGCTCTAGGCGCTTTGAGCGGCCTCTCGATCTTTATCGCGATGGCGCATTTGGTTGAGCCCAACCTCCTGGCGGGACAGGTTGGGATCTTTCTCCGCTCCCTGATGGCTTTGGCACTGGAAAGCTCGCCGGCCCTTCTGTTAGGCTATCTGCTAGCCGGTCTGATTCCGCTGTTTTTGAACCCGACACGAATGAGTTTTCTCTCTCAGGGAGGACCCGGCAAACAGGCGCTCAGAGGGGTGGCCTTCGGTCTTCCTCTTCCTATTTGCTCTTGTGGTGTCTTGCCTATCTACGAGTCCCTTATACGAAAGGGCGTGCCGACGACGGCCGCTTTGGCGTTCCTGGTTGCGACCCCGGAGCTTGGTCTTGACGCCGTGCTGTTATCACTGCCCCTCCTCGGTTCGTCGCTCACCTGGGCTCGCGTCATCTGGGCTTTTGTTGTCGCCCTTCTGGTCGCCTGGATAGTCGGGAGAGCAGGCGAAAAGGCCAAGGAAGCTCCAGAGGAGGAGGAGGCCGACTCTCCCACCAGGTCCTGGGGAGCGCGTGCTCGAGATGGCCTGCGTTTTGGCCTGGTAGACATTTTCGACCACACCATGCCTTGGATCGCGCTCGGCCTGATCGCGGCAGCTCTAGCTGAGCCACTTCTGTCGCACGGTGCTCTGGCCACCATACCAGCACTGCTTCAGTCACCGCTGGCGGCTCTAGTGGGAATCCCTATCTATGTCTGCGCCTCGGGGGCGACGCCGGTGGTGGCACTCGCTTTGCATAAAGGTCTAACCGCAGGAGCGGCCATCTCCTTCTTGATCGCAGGGCCGGCCACCAATCTGACCACTTTTGGTGTCTTAGCGAGGCTCCACGGGCGCTTCAAAGCTATCCTTTTCGGAGTCTCGGTAGTGGGGTTTGCCGTCCTGGCTGGATGGGCAGTCGACCTGATGGGCATTGCTGCGAAACCGATCCTTCAGGCTCACGGTCATAGCTTTCACGGACCGTGGCTGGCCTGGTTCTGCCTGATCTGCCTGATGACTCTGGGCCTGAGTTCCCTCTTCCGTCAGGGCCCTAGGGGAATCGTCGGCCAGATTCTGGAGCCGATTCACACCCACTAGAAGTCCGACCGGAAATCCGGTCTTGGCTCTAGCTGAAGTCGCTCACCGTGGCCAGTCGAAGAGAGCGGCCACCGGAATAGGCGGCGCAAGCATCAACGGAGCCACCTTCTCGTCCTTCAAGAGAACCTTCCGCTCACCATAGACCCAACCGTGGCTTCCTGCTTTGGGCGCTCGATAGACTTCGAGGCAAGAGTCCACCAGGTTAATGATCCAGTAGTCGGGTATCTCGGCCGATGCGTAAAGTTGACCTTTGCGTCCCCGGTCGAACTCAAGTGTCGTCAGGCTCACTTCCACGACCAGGTCGGGGCAGACCGGATGGCGTTTGGTCGTCTTAAGCACCTCAGGTCGAACCAAAGAGAAGTCTGGCTCAGGCCCGCTTCGTGCATCCGAGTGTATTCAGAGGCGCTGAACCTACGAGTGCGGCTTTGGGTTTCTACGGCCATGGCTCCATTATAGCAGTGCCTTCGGGGCTCAACAACGTTGCCTATTGGACGAGCAGGTTGGGCGGGGCCGCCCTGTCGACGTGGGACCGTCCGCCTGGCTGAGACCGTCCAAAGACTTCGCGTCGTACGAGAAGAGAACGGCAAGCCGAACCAAAGGGAGTCAGGACGAACTCATCCTCCCAGCCGGGGTCCGGGTTGGATGACGATTTTTTTACACTCTAGCAGTAAGCTTTCGTCATGAAGTTGGGGCTTAAAACTGTTCGTATGGCGACTCTGGCCGCAGGCATCGCCGTGGCCGGTGTGGCTCAGAGCCAACCTGCAGCCGCCGAGCCGACCCATGACCATCTTCAGATCACGGCCCATATCGACGGTAAAGACCCTAACCTTTCTCCCTTCGTGGCTCGGGAACTCGACCACTTCGAGGAGATGCGAGCGGCCGACCCCGACCGGGTCGAAGTAGCTCTGGCCGTCGATCGTAGCCCCGACTTTATCACCAAAGCCATCTCTGGAATGATAGGGGGTTTCCTGCTCACCCTGCCCTTTCTTTTTGCCAGCGGAGCCAACAACCCCAGCAGGTATCGTCGGACTTTGGGTGCGCCTACCTGGGGCCCGATGGCCTCGTCGGCCCTCTATAGCTACGGCGAGCCGACGTTGGCTTTGGGGATGCTGGCGGCTACAGCCATCGCCTCCACCCGAGGCGACG
>CAYRFU010000031.1:0-9655 GCA_964423525.1 uncultured Burkholderiales bacterium
CTGGTCGGGGGCAGGATTTGGAATGGCCCTCGGGGGCGCGTTGTTGACCGGAGTGGCCGCTTTTGGCGGGCTTGCCGTAGCCGGACTGGTCGTTGGTGCCTTAGCAGGGGAGAAGCTCCTCTCTCCCCTGGTGGGAGCCCAGGCGAAAGCCACCGGGTATGTGGCCGGCCTGCTTTTGGGCGGGAATTCTGGCCCTGAAGACGGCACCACCACCATCGAAACCACGGCCAAGCCGTCTGAACCCTCAAAAGAGTAGGGCGATGTGGATTGGTCGGACTTCTAGGAAAGGTCAGCCGGTCTGGTTTCTCCTGAGTTCTCGGGAAACGACACGCTGTCGTTGCCGGTGAAGACCCGTCGGGTGCGATACTTCCCGTCGCGGAGTTCGCTAAACACTTCGATCTCGCTTTCGCGGACGTTGACGACCCAGTAGACAGGGACCCCGGCCCGAGCGTAGAGTTCTGACTTTCGTTGGCGGTCGAGGGCCAGACTCGAATCGGCCACCTCGATGATCCAATCGGCGGTAGGAGGGTGGGGGTCAGAGTCTTCCACAAGAGGGATAGGAACTACGGCGAAATCTGGCTCCGGCTGATTGTGCTCATCGATGTCGAGGGGCAGCTGTACCCGCACGATGTGGGTGTCCCCGAAAGAGCGGACCAACAACGTGTTAAGCCTGCCAATGGCGGCCGCGTGAGGACGATTCTGAGGGGACATCTCCACGATTTCCCCTTCTAGAAGTTCGACCCTTTCATTCTGGAAGAAGTCCAGTTCGGCCAAACGATAGTATTCAGAGCGCGACCAACGTTTGGGGGTTGCCAGTGTCATAGCCTCATGATGCCACGCGTTTTCTGTTTGATCAACCCGGGTGTCTTTTCCACGGTAACGAGCCTTGGGGCTGTCTGTCCTTTGAGGCAGCTATGACGGGTCCTAATCTAGTTCTCGAGGAGAAAGGACTTGATCACGACTACTCGGCGACTACCTGGCCATCTTGCTCCACGATCGACTTCTCGTCCAGACCGCTTTGCTTCTTTACGATACCTGGAATGAGGGTTGGGAGGTTTTCGCCTCCCGACCACGGCGACTTGGCAACGGCCCACGCTAGCCCGGGCCAACGGCCCAGTCCAGCCTGCTCCTTCCGGGTGAAACAGGCGACGGCCCACTCTAGCCCGGGCCATCGGCCCGGTTAGGCTCTACCACGGTCGCCTAAGAGGTGTGGAGTGCAAACGATTTCGGGATTCTTTAAGCGGGCTGCCTTAGTCTGCCATCGCCTTATCAAGGCAGAAATCAAGGAGTAGGAAGAGAGAAAACGGCACTTACGTTCGTTCCCGACTGCGTTTTCAAAGGCGGTTGTCCTGACCAACCCAAGCCCACCAAGCCGGCACCCGAAGAGAAACCCGAAGGCCCGACCCTCGAGGTCACCGACGCCGCGAGTCTAGCGATCGAAGGCACGGCCATTCTGATGGAGTCGGCCTTGCTGCCGGCTAAATTCGGAGTGGCGATGATGGAAGTCGCCAGCAATAGCTGGCGTGAAGCTGTTCAAGAGCAGTAGTCACCCTTCAAGCAGGCGCTCCGTCTCAAGCGGGGCGTCTGCTTTCGAGCTGGCGCTCGATGCTCTCCAATTCGCTTGCGATCGCCAGGCGAGGAAACGTCTCCAGGTGTGGCCACCGCTGCTCACCGAGAGGGGCCCAGAAATGGTGCAGGCGGTGGCGCCAGGTCCCTACTAGAATTCCCAAAACCCGGCCTTCTCCAGCTTGGCTCAGGGTCTGAAGGGAGCGCTGAGAGAGTTTTTGGACTCCTTTTGGGTTCCCTAAACGGAGCTTGACTAGGCTGGCAGCAGTCTGGATACAGCCCCTAACCAGGGCCGCCTCAACGGAGTCGCGAGGCAGGGCCAACCAGACGGCTTCCCAGGCCTCGTGGGCTTCCCAGAAAAAGCCAAAATTGTAAAGATCGATACCCGTGAGCCAGCTGTCGAGATCACAACCGTAATCGCCTTCCTCTGGGCGGGGGTCGTCGGTGTTCGGCAGGAAGGCTGAGCTTGGCAGTTTGCAATCAGGACAGTAGCGGACCCCGTGCCCGAGGACGGTTCGTAACACGGGCCTGGGTTGCATCTCTAGAGAGCCAATTGGGACAGGATATCTCTCATCTGACCTACCACGATGAAGCCTACCATCGTGCCCACGGCCAGGAGCAAAATGACCGGCAAGACGGTCATCAGTCGATGAGTCTGGGTTCTCAGCTCCAGGTTAAGATGCTCGACCACCTTGGCCAGAAGCTGTGAGGTGGTGCCGCTCTCTTCACCGCTTCGCATCATCGTCACTACCATCGGCTCGAAGATTCCGCTAGTGACGATCGTCTCTGAGACCGGTTGGCCTACTCCTACTCTCTGATGGGTGGCCAGCATCAGGTCACCGATGTAGCGGTTGCCGCAGGCTCGGGCGGCTAGTTCTAGAGAGTGGTCGTTGGAAAGACCCGCCTCGAGCAGCTTGGCTAGAGCGTCAAGAAAGCGCACTTTGGCTACCGTTCGAAAAGGCGTGCCGAGCACCGGCAGGACGGCAACGACGGTGTCGAACAGCCTGCGGGTCGAGCTACCTTGATGGACCAGACGGTAGGTCAGCCAGATCACAAAGGCGGTCAGATAGGCTGGGATCAGCATTCCCAAGGTGGTGGCCAGGTAAGTGCCCGCTCCTTTGGTGATCAAGAGAAAAAGGGGAGGGATGAAGACGGCCGCGTGCATGACCAGCACAGGGTAGGCCAACTTCGAAAGAATCTCTTGGCGAAGCTGCCACGATTTCTCCAGACTGTCGGCCAGGTCTATGAGCTGGCCGTCGAGGTTACCCGAGGTCTCACCCGATTCGACCATGTGAATCTCGTAGGAGCTGAAGTAGAATGGGTAACGGGACATCACTTGGGAAAGATGATGGCCGCCGCGCATCAGCTGGGCCATCTCTCGACTCAGGCGGGGAGCCGTTTGCTTTCCCGCCGTTTCGACGGCCTGATAGAGGGAGACGGCCGAGGAGACCATGGTGGCCACTTGGCGAAAAAAGATCGCCTTCTGGTTGAGGGGAAATCCGGTCAGGAGGGCGCTGGGGCTCGGCAGCGCTGGTTTCAGGTCGCTCACAACCTTTAAGCTTCGTCTTTGACCTGGCTATTCCCGCCGCTCTTGACCTCACTCCTGCCCAGGATTACGGTCACCAGTTTGTCAGGATAGAACCGCTTCTTGGCGGTCTGCAAGAGCTGCTGGCCCGTGATGCGCCGGTAGATTCCGGAGAATCCTTCCGAATAGGTGTCGGACAATCGATAAAATTCCAGATTGGCCAGTAATTCGGCCCGTCCGACCGCGCTCCCCTGGCTAACTTGGAGGCGACCTTCCAGGGCTCTCACCGCCTGTTCCAGTTCAGCATCCGAGGGCGGCGTTTGGCGGAGATGAGCGATTTCGTCCCGCACCAGATCGACCGCCTTTTCTTCCGACCCCGGCTTGACCCGCAAAGAGATAGCCCACGGTCCAGGTCCGGCGGAGGGCAGAAACTGACTGGCCACTCGACTGGCTAGACCCTCGTGGTCGCGAAGCCTTAAAGCCAGTCGAGAGGTGACCCGATTCCCTCCCAAAACCTGGTTGAGCAGATTGAAGGCGTAGAAATCCGAGTCTCGTCGGGAAGGCCCTACGTGACCCATCACCACCAGGCTCTCTTTTGCTTTGGTCTTGAATTTCACAGTCTCGCCCTCGCCCATGGGAGCCGGAGGGACGGTGACCAGCGGAGCCGTCTGTTGAACATACCAGGCGGTCAGGCCGGGACGGATGCGGCGCAGCACTTCCTCGGTGGTCACGTCTCCTGAAAAGACCAAAACCAGCCGGTCAGGTCGCACCGACCGGTTGAGATGGGCTAGCACTTCGGCTTTGCTAGCTTGACGGATCACCTCCGGGGCTCCGGTCAGGGGTAATCCGTAGGGATGACCCTCCGGGTAGATTCTTTGGCGGAGCTCGCGGCTGGCCCGGCGTGACAGGCTCGCTAGCTCCGATCGATCCTCCTCGATCGCTTTGAGGCGGGTTCGATAGATCGCCTCCTCGTCAGGATCCGGGTTCCGTAAAGCGTCGACCAGCATTTCCATGAAGGCGGGGAAGTGCTCCGAGCGAGTCCAGCCTTTGATGGCGATCACCTGGCGGTCTGGCTCGAAAGTCAACTCTGCTCCCAGGTCCTGCAAGTCCCAGGCGAACGACTGACCAGGACGTTTTTGCGTGCCCTGTCCGAGCAGAGAGCCGGCCAGATAAGTCAGTCCTGGGCGGTCGCGGGGGTCGAGCAGGGTTCCGCCCCGAAGATAGCCCCGGACGGTGACGGTGGGAAGGTCGTTGACGGTTTGAATGAGGACCGTCAAGCCGTTCTCCAATTCGTGGCGGACGAAGGTAGGAGGCGGAGGGGCAGGCTTCTCCTCCACCCTCCAGTCGGCTTGAGCCACGGGACCCGGGCCTAAACCCGTCTCGGCTTCGATGCTGCCGGGCGAAGGGTCCCCGGAGCCCCCGATGACTCTACCGATGGCCGCTTGGTCAGGGGAGAGGACGGTCTGGGCAATCTCGAGCAGCTGGGCCGAGGCGGCTTGGCGGATCTCTTCGGGGAGACTTGACATTTCGTCGAGCCGGCCCTGAGCCTGACGAACGGCCATCAGAGTGGCCCGCCGCCCGGGGTACTCCAGTTCTCGATAGAAGCGGGCCAGAGCTCGGTCTCGTGCCGTAACCATCTGGTCGGGAGGGAGAGGGCTGCTGGTGACCCGCTTCAGCTCGTTGCGCACAAGTTGCTCTAGTTGAGGAACGGTCTGGTTTTCGGCTGGTGTCATCCTGAGCCGATAGAAGGAAAGCTCCGGTGAATACTCGGTGTTAAGGGTGCGTCCGCTGTGAGCCAACTGGCTGCCTGAGCCGCCGGTGAGAGCCGCGTCCAGCAGATAGAGTTGGGCTAAAGTGGGGGAGGTCTGGGGAAGAGGGAAGACCATCTCCAGGGCTGGCGGGCCTAGCTCATCGACCTGGAGACCGTTTGGGGCAGGTTCCGGGAGTTTCTGCTCGGGTCTCGGCTGGGGAGTCTCTACGGGAGGCGGAAAGAGGGCTCTCAGTTTGCGCCGAACATCTCGAGTCGAGAATCCGCCCACGATGGCGATCACCGCTTCCTCCCGCCGCACCGTTTTTTGGTAGCGCTCCCGCAGCTGCGCCAGCGTGATCTCCTTCAGTTCCTTAGGCTTGCCAGTGGCCGGTCCGAGGGACGGCCACAGACCTTCCATCAGCTTTCGCAGAAGCCGGGAGCCAGAGGATTCGCGGGCCGCCATTTCCCAAAGAGCCAGGGCTTTTTCGCGAGCCAGGTCGTCGTTGTCGGCGAACAACTCTTTGAGGCGGTCACCCTGGTTTTGGAGCGAGAAATCGAGATACTGGGAGGGGAGAGTTTCCCAAAACAACAGATAGTCGGGGGAAGTTCGGGCTCCGGCCCGAGCCCCGACTTGCTCCAGGTTGACCAGAAGGCGGCCACCGGGATTCGAACGAGTAGCTCGAAACAGTAGATGCTCCAACAGGTGGGCCTCGCCGGCTCGACCCTCCTGGTCGAAGCGAGCTCCGGCGGGAACCACCATCGCCAGCGAGATGGAGGGCTGCTCCGGCAGGGGCTGGAGTAGAACGGTGGGCCCTCCCGGCAGTTCCACCCGTTCCACCAGTCCGCCCGGCATTTCTAAAAGGTCATCGCACCAGGCTGGCGTCAGCAACAATACGAGCAGTAGCAGTATGCGTCTCATAGAGGCCTATCTTGCTCGCTTCTTAGCAGCCTGTCAACAAGCGGAGGGGAATCCTCGAAACCACCGAAAGGCTTTGGCCCATGTCGTCCGCCCTTCCGGAATCGCCTTTCCCTACCTGGGGAACCCGCGGCATCGCGGCCAGTGACCACCAGGGGGCCTCCCAGATCGCCTGCCAGATCATGGCCGATGGCGGCAATGCTGTCGACGGGGCGGTGGCTCTTTCACTGGCGCTTGGGGTTCTCTGCCCCCAATACACCGGGCTGGGGGGCGGGGGCTTCGCTATCGTCTGGCTGCCCGGCTTCGAAAGGCCCCGGGTTCTAGACTATCGCGAGACGGCCCCCGGTGCAGCCACCCCTGATATGTTCGTCAACGACCGACAGGCCAGTATGCGCGGGGTTTTGGCGGCCGGAGTGCCCGGCACGGTGGCCGGACTGGCCGAGCTGCTGGAGCAACACGGGACCCTCTCCTGGAAGCAGGTGCTGGCGCCCAGCATTGAGCAAGCCGAACGGGGGTTCCCCTGCTATCCAAATCTCCGGCGGGTCATCCTGGGTCGCTCCGAAGTGTTGACCGATTTCCCTGAAATCGCCCGCATCTACGTGACCGAAACAGGAGAGGGACCGCGACCCGGTGAGCTGGTCCAGCAACCTGATCTAGCCGCTACCTACAGGCTGTTGGCCGAGCGCGGACCGCGCGAGTTTTACGAAGGAGAGTTGGCCGGACGATTGATCGGTGAGCTTTCGGCCGAGGGCGGGGTGATGAGTCTGGAGGACCTGAAGACCTACAAACCGGTGTGGCGCGAGCCGATATCGGCCAGTTATCGGGGGCGCGAGGTCTTCACCATCGGACCGCCCTCGGGCGGGGGCATTCAGCTCTTGCAGATGCTCCAGATGGTGGAACCGTTCGATTTTTCTCCCGACAAGGCCGGTTCGGCTCTCTGCTATCATCTTCAGTGTGAAGCGATGCGTATCTCCTTCGCCGACCGTTCTTCCTGGATCGCCGATCCCGATTTTTACGACGTGCCCACGGCCGCTATGATCGACCCCGCTCGCATCGCAGAGTTGCATCTGTTGATCGACCCGAGAAAAGCGATGGATCTGGTTGAGATGCCGCCTTTAGAAGGCCATGTCCCTGGGGGTCACTCCCGTCTGGGGCAAGGCGGGACGGCCGCCTTCGCCTGCGCCGACAGTCAAGGGGGCTGGGTGGTGGCCACCGAGTCGATCAATTTGTGGTTTGGCTCGATGGTGATTCCCCGAGGCACTGGGGTCGTGCTGAATAACATTATGGACGACTTCAGCCAGCAGCCGGGGACCCCTGATGCCTTCGGCCTGGTCAGTTCCCGGATCAATCAGGTCGAGCCGCATAAGCGTCCGGCTTCGAGCAGTGCACCCGCGCTGGTGATGGAGAACGGTCGGCCTTTCATCGCGGCTGCCTCAGCTGGCGGGCCGCGAATCGCCACTTCGGTTTTTCAAATTTTGATGCATCTGCTCGACCACGGACTGAACGTCTGTCGGGCTATGGACGCTCCCCGGGTCCATCACCAATGGTTGCCCAATGAACTGGCTGTGGAGAAGTTTGTTCCCGCTGACGTGCGTCGCACTTTGGCCCAGCTCGGTCATCGGGTGGTCGAGGGACCGGCCCGCAGTCACGGCTGCTCCATCATCCACTCCGAAGCCGACGGCATGTTCTACGGTGCCGGCGATTTCCGCAGTGGTGGCGCCGCCCATTGCTTCTAGGAGCCGGTGGGAAAGACCATCCCGAGAGCCGGGAGGAGGCCCTCCAATGGGACGTCGCCCTCAGCCGTTCCGGTGAGAGCGATGTCGTGACAGTGGTAGGCGCTCCTGACCTGCCCACTCAAGCTGGTTGCGGAATCGTTCTGGTAATGAGCATCGACCTGAGAATAGCCGATGTAGCCGCTCAGGTGGCCGGCCCGGTTCGTCATCGAGATCGGTTGCTGGGCCACCAGACCTTCGACGGCGGTGTAGTCTTGGGCAACTTCCACGACCCGGAGCGACACGGGCCAGCTGACCCCGTCTTGCTCCAAGAAGCCCAGGATCGATTGGTAGCCTGGCCCCTGCCGCTGTTGAAGTTCGAGCTCAACATCGCCGACCTGACCCTCGATGGTGACGCGGTCTTCACTCTCAACGACGGTCAGGCTCGCCTGATTATGGCCGATGGTGCCCTGCAAGTGAAGGCGGGAGGGGTGGGTGACGGTGGAAGCAGCACTTGAAATCATCATGGACCCAGGCTAGAGGGTCCAGATGAACGGCTCTTTACAAGAAGGTTTCCAAATCCTCGGGCCGGTCCAGGTCGCGAAGACAGGCGTCGTTGGACCACTCCAGGGCCACCCCAGAGTGAGCTTTCAGCAAAGACCTGGCCCCGTGAGCTCCAGTCAGAGCGGCTAACTCACAGAAGAAGCAGCGAGCGAACTTGACGGGGTGACCCCGCCTCCCCTCAAAGACCGGATAGACCAGCTTACCGGGGTGGTGAGCGACGGCCTCCACCAGATTCTTGGAGACCAAAGGCATGTCGGCCAAGCCTACCACCACCTGGCTGCAAGAGCTGGGCAAGGCTTTCACTCCCGCTGCCAGAGAGCCCCCCATTCCCTCGTGCCAGGCCGGATTGACGACCACAGTTACCGGTCGGTCTGCGAGCAGAGAGTTGAGCTCGGTGTGGCCGTACCCTAGCACCACAACCACTCCCGAAAGTCCGAGATAACTCTCCAGGCAGTGTTCCAGTAAAGTCCGCCCTTGCCACGGCAGGAGTTGCTTGGGTTGGCCCATTCGAGAAGAACACCCAGCCGCCAGCAGGACTGCCCAGCAATTCATGGCGAAGGGTTCCCTCCCAGTGGTCCACTGTGAGTATGGTATAAGCTCTTGACCAACGGGCCAGAAGACGCTAGCATGGCGCTGTCGGTGGGCATTAGCCAAGCGGTAAGGCAGGGGCCTTTGGAGCCTCCATCCCTGGTTCGAATCCAGGATGCCCAGCCAGAGGCGCGGGAGAAGTTCCCGGGCCTCTTTTGTTTATCCCAAAAGAAATTGGCGGACGGCCTCTCGATGAGCTGGCCAAAGGGTTTCCCCCGACTCGTCGTTCAACTCTAGGGTGATGGTGGGAACTTCTCGCTCTCGCCCTAGGTAGGTGCCGAACGAGCCAGGGGTCGGGTAGCCGATATCGGGAGCTAGCGGGTAACCTGTCAGCTCGGCCATGCGAGTGGCGAGGTCCTCGGCCGGGCCGTCGAAATTCACGTTCTTGAGATCGGAATGGACGGTCAGAGCACGCTCGGGCCAAAACTTCTCCAACAGCTCCAAAAGGAGCTGAGTCTCGGGTTCGCTGCCAGGAGAAGGGCCTCCGTAGTAACGATCTTCGGGTGAGCCCAAGGTCCAGTCTTGGGTAGGAAAATTGCGATTGAGGTCCACCCCGCGGCCGTTTTGACGACAAGCCCTGGCCAGGCCGTCAGGGTTCACCACCGGGACCACCCCGAGGCGTATCCCCTCTGGACAAAGTTCGAAAGCTTGTCGACAGAAATACTCCCCAGCCGCTTCGTCGCCGTGAAAGACACCCAGGACCAGGACTCTCGGCCCTGAGTCCCCTCGTCGCCAGAACTCGATCGGGCGACCTTCGGGCGACTTCCCTACGGAAATTCGACGAGGACCTTCAGGGAGTCCTGAGCCTTGGCTGTCAGTCGGCACGCTTGCAGAGTCTCCTCGAGAGGGAATCGATGGGTGATGAATTCTTGCGACGTGATCACACCCTGGCGGATTAACTCCAGTGTCTGGCGGGTGTCGTCAGGTCCGCAAGAGTAGCTTGAAACCAGGCTGATTTCGTTGAAGAAAAGCTGGTTGGGATTGATCTCCATGGTGACCGAAGGCTCGGGTGCCATGAAAAACAGGACGGTCGA
>CAYRFU010000031.1:9665-31928 GCA_964423525.1 uncultured Burkholderiales bacterium
CCTTTACCGGCGCAGTCTATGCCGGTCTGCATGGCGGCTGGCTTGGAGGGCCCCACTAGAACCACATCGGCTCCCAACCCTTCGGTCATCTCGCGAACCACTTCGACAAAATCCTGGTGACGAATGTCGACGGCTCGGTCGGCTCCGAACTCGACGGCCTTCTCGAGGCGGTAGTCCACCATGTCGGAGGCAACCACCACCTCGGCTCCGTAGTGGCGGGCTAATTTGACCATCACCTGACCGATGAATCCCAGCCCGATAATGGCCACTCGGTCTCCCGGAGCCAGCCTGGCTCGCCTTAAAGCTTTGACCACGCAGGCCACCGGTTCCACCAGGGCGCCGTCGGCGTAACTGAGATCGTCAGGGAGTCGCAAGGTGTCCTGCTCGAGATTCACTTCGGGAACAACCAGATACTCAGCCATCCCTCCCGGAACCAAGTTGGTGGCGCGCCAGGTCGAACACATCGAATAGTTGCCGCGTTGACAGTGACGACAGTTCATGCAGGGAGCGTGATGATGGACAAAAACCCGGTCGCCAGGTCGAAACTGTTCTACTTTGGAGCCGACCTCGACCACCTCGCCGGCTGGCTCGTGGCCCAGCACGATGGGACATTTCTTGCGGATATACCAGGGGGTCACGTCGCCAGTGCAGATCCCGCAGGCCTTCACCTTGATGAGGGCCTCGCCCGGGCCGGGACGGGGCACTTCCATCTCTTCGATCACGACCTGGTCATAGTCTTTGGCAACGGCCGCTCGCATGGTTGTGGGGGTCACTCTTGTTCTCCTTGCAGCAAATAGGATATTCCGACGCCCTGGGCCATCCTTTCCAACACCGACGGGAATTCCTCCAAGCCGACACTGGCCGTCACCATGGAGTCCGGCAGCTCCCCCAGGCGAGTCTCGGCCGCCTCCAGATCGTCGCTCGTCAGAGGGGGAATGGCGGTCAGAGGCAGTTGCTCGTAGTGGAGCCGGGTGCAGTCGAATTTCTCCGAGCCTTTTCCGACTCCGGCGAAGATCACCGTTCCCCCAGAGGCCACCAATTGGCTGGCCAGTTCGCGGTTGGGAGTCCGACCCGACGATTCTAGAATCAGCTCGATGGGATGCTTTTCGAACAGCGCGCCCAGGTCGCTCTGGGCGAATTCTAGGCTTTGACTCGCCCCAAGCTCGACAGCCAGCTCCAAAGCCTCGGGCAGCTGACCGACCAGCCAGGGGGTGGTGGCTTTCATTAGAGCCACCTGGCATAACCCCAGGAAGCCGCCACCGACGACAGCGGTCGCGTCCGGTAGCATTCCCGCCCGCCGAAGGGTCTTGAGGGCCAGGGCGATGGGACACAACAAAGCGTCGGCGCTCATCAGCTGAGGCCGGGAAAGCAGTTGAGCCACGGGCAGGACCAGGTAGTCGGCCAGGGGGCCCACGTAACAACCGGCCACGGCCTGGCTCGTCTTCCAGCCGATCACGTCGGGACCGACCTGAAGGACTTCTCCTGAGATGGAAGTGGCCGAAGTGAGAGAGCCCGCCTGATAGGCCTGGAGGGTGGTTTCGTCTACCAGGGCACCGGTGAAACGAACCAGGGCCTCACCCGGCCCCGGTGCCGGAGCATCGGATTCTACTACCGTGGCCCGACCTCCCGGCTCCAGTCTGCACAATCGCATCGTCGCAAATTTTCCGGGCTCGGAAAGTGTCCTGCCGGGGATGTAACATCCCTCGACTCGGATGGTCGAGACTTGATAGGAGACCTTCTCCAGGAGAGGACGAAGATGATGATTTTCCGTTGGACCCTTTTGTTTTTGGCAGCCCTGATGGTGCTGCCGGCCTCAGCTCAATTCGAGGGCACCCAGCGCCCGGGTGGCGACCGGCGTGCTCAAATGATGCAACGATTCGACAGCGATGGGGACGGGCGTCTGTCTGAAGCCGAACGCCAGGCTGCCAGGCAGGCTTTAGGACAGCAGGGAGGACAGCATCGAGCTAAGATTCTCCAACGCTTTGATAGCGATGGTGACGGTCAGTTGTCGGAGTCAGAGCGCCAGGCTGCTCGTAACACTATGATGGAACGCAAGGCCAAGATGGTGGAGCGCTTTGACAGCGACGGGGATGGTCAACTCTCAGAGGGTGAGCGCCAGGCCGCCCGAGCTCAAATGGAGCAGCGTCGGGCTCAAATGACCCAGCAGTTTGATAGTGACGGTGACGGGCGCCTCTCACCCCAGGAAAGGGAGACTGCCAAGCAATCCCTACGCAGCCGCCGTGGCCAGGGCGGGGGGCGTTTTTGATCGTCCCCGCGAGGAAGCCGGGACTGCCCGGACGATTCAAGTCCCCAGCTGAAACTCGCGACTGTACAAAAGCTCTACGGATCGTCGAAGCCGCTAGTCGGTCGTCCGTAGCGAAGGTCAGATTCGAGCTCTCGTTCGGTCAAAGTAAAGTCGACCTCGAACGGCTGGAGTGTCTCGCGAAGGGCTTGAAAAATCCGGGTAAATACCATGTCTTAACTCCTATTCGTCCGACTCGTCGAGGTTTGGATTCCTTCGGGCTGATGCCGTTCGAGCAAGCGCCGCGCTTGTTCGAAGCGAGATAAAGGGGCCTGGACGGTCAGTTGGTAGCCCCTGGTAGCGATGCTAAACCCCCGAACGGCGCCTACCAACGCACCCACGGTTCCCCCCGCTAACCCACCGCCGAAAAGGCAAGCGCTGACAGTGTTTGCGTCGATAGCGCCGGTGGTCCCCGTAGTGACTAGAAGGCTCAATCCGGCCACCGTCCCTGCTACTAATCCCAGCCAGCCGAGGACCGTGCTTGCTCCTTTCATTAACTCTACCCGATCCAGGTTCAAGCCGGCTGTCGGCTCGACCATCCTTGGCGCTGAATATCCGGAATCCTGGAGGGCGCGAAGGCTCCTGCGGGCATCGCCGCTGCGGCGAAAGGTGGCTGTCAGAGTCATTAAGTTGCGGTCGTTCATAACGTTCCAATCTCGTCGTCCCCGATTGTACAAAGAGTATACACAAATTGGAGAAAGTGTAAAGGCCACCCCCTTCGAATTTGACCTGGGCTGTCCAGAGATGTTTTGGATAGAAGCTTCTTTGGCGCGAGCGTCGAAGGTTGGGCAAGAAGTTGACAAAAGATGGATAAGTGCTTGACAGCGGTTGGGTTGAAATATAATATTGTACGGAAAGTACATACCGAAAGGAGACTTCAGTGGAACCTACACTCACGACCGGTCAATTCGAACTGGTCTACAACATGTTATCGCTAACTGTAGCAGCGATGGGGGCCTCGGGTCTTTTCTTCTTCTTGTCGCAAGACCAGGTAGCGAAGAAATACCGGCCGGCCCTGCTCGTTTCCGGGCTGGTCGTTTTTATCGCTTGCTACCATTACTTCCGGATCTTCGAGAGTTGGGATGCTGCCTATGCCTTCACCGGAACGCTCTATGAGGCCACGGGAGCTAGATTCAACGAAGCTTATCGCTATGCCGACTGGCTGATTACCGTGCCGCTTTTGATGGTCGAGTTGATCGCCGTTCTGGCCCTAACCAAAGAGAAGAGTCGCTCCCTTCTCATCAGACTAAGCTTGGCGGCCACAGCCATGATCCTCCTGGGTTATCCAGGCGAGGTCGCGGCAGACCTGACCACCAAAATGGTATTCTTCACCGCCTCAATGATTCCGTTCCTTTACATCCTGTCCGTCCTTTGGGGCGAGCTCGGGCGTTCTCTTGAGAGACAGCCTCAGAGTGTTAAAGATATGGTGTCGGGCGCGAGGGTTATCACTCTGGTGACTTGGAGCTTCTACCCTCTTGCTTTCCTTGCCCCGGTGGTGGGTCTGAGTGGAGCTGCCGGATTGGTGGCTCTTCAGGTTGGCTACACCATCGCTGACATCACCGCGAAGTGTGGCTTTGGACTCTACATCTATGGCATCGCGAAGGCCAAGACCGACCACGAACTCAGCGAAAGCGGCAAAGGCCTCGAGCCAGCCGCCGCTTGAGGTCATTCAGGAAAGGAGGGAGGCGGTCATGCGAAACCAATCGAACCCGAAACACCCGACAAACCAACAGGTCAGTCACGGTATTCACTGGCTACGAGCTCAACGAAGTGAGCCGGAACTGGTGGCCCGACTCCGGAGCCAGGCCGCTTCCCTCTTCCCGCTCGACGAAGCCGCCCTCTTCCACTTCGACCGACCGGGCAAACTCTTGCGTTCAAAGCTGGTCCTGGCGACCTGTTCGAGCTTCGGTGTCGTCGATGAGGGAGTCTACGCTCTAGCCGTCGCCTGCGAACTGCTCCACAACGCCTCTTTGATTCACGACGACCTCCAAGACAGAGACCCCGATCGACGAGGGCAGGAGGCGGTCTGGAACCGTTTCGGCGACGACGTTGCCTTACTTCTTGGCGACCAGCTCATCGCTGCCGCTTTCCGAGTCCTCAGCGAAGCTGACGCTCCCTCCGAGTGTCGACTTCGCTGGGTACGGGCTTTTGCCGAATCCACTCGTACGACGGTAGCTGGACAAGTTCTGGACCTGGGTCTGATGGCGGAACCCCAAACCACGTTGGCGGCCTACGAAAACTTTGCTCGCTTGAAGACCGCGCCGCTCCTTTGTTTGCCGGTAGAATGCGCCTGGTCGTTATGCCGCTCGAACCCTTTTCCGGACTCGGCTCGAGAGGCCCTTGGACACCTCGGACTGGCTTACCAAATACGCGACGACCTTCTCGACCTCTTTGGCCGGAAGCGAGCGGGCCGGACCAGTGACTTGTTGGAAGGTAAGCTCACCAGCCCTATCGTCTGCTATCTAGAGCACGCCTCACCCCTCCAGGTCAAGCAACTCGAGCATTTCCTCCACCGTCCCCGAACAACCGAGACGATACGTCACTGGTGCGAAGTTCTCAAAAAAAGTGAAGCGCCAGACCGCTCTCTAGGCAAACTTGAGCAGGCTTGCCGGCAGGCCGAAGTCTTGATGGGTGGTCTCCCGAAAGCCACCCGGGAAGTCGTCGGAACCGTGGCCAAAGACCTACTTCGTTCGACCCGCGAGATGGTCCTGGGGGCTAGAAACGAGGTCCAAGAAATTGCCCAACTCTAAAGCTCTCGTAGTAGGTGGCGGATTTGGTGGGATGGCCGCCGCCCTCCGACTCCGCGCTCGCGGTTATGAAGTGACCCTGTTCGAACAGTTAGAGCGGCTCGGAGGACGGGCTCAGGTCTACGACCGCAAGGGGTTCGTCTTCGACGCCGGTCCAACGGTGGTCACAGCTCCCTTTCTTTTCGAAGAGCTCTTCCAGCTTTTCGACCGCCGTCTCGAAGACTACCTAACGCTTCTTCCCGTCGAGCCGTGGTATCAGTTCCTCTTTCCCGACGGAGAAATTTTCTGTTATGGAGGCACCGTCGAAGACACCTTGACCGAAATAGAGCGATTGTCTCCAGAGGACCGAAGCGGTTATCTCAACTTAGTGAGGCACTCTCAACGGATCTTTGACGTAGGCTTCAGTCAGTTGGCTCACGTCCCGTTCCATTCCTTTCTTTTTATGCTGACCCAGGTGCCGGCTCTTCTCCGCTTGGGCGGATACCTGACGGTCTATCAGCTAACTGGTCGCTACTTGAAGGATGAACGGCTCCGAAGAGCTTTCAGTATCCAGCCACTCCTCGTCGGTGGCAACCCCTGCAGTACGACCTGCATCTACTCTATGATTCACTACCTCGAGCGCAAGTGGGGAGTTTTCTTCCCCCAGGGTGGCACGGGCGCTTTAGTGGACGGGTTGGCGCGGCTGGCCACCGATGTGGGAATCGAAGTTCGACTTAACTCCGCCGTCTCGGAAGTCCTCGTGCGCGGAGGCCGGGCGCGCGGCGTTCTACTCGCGAACGGTGATCGACTCGACGCTGACCTGGTCGTCTGCAACGCCGACCCTCCCACGGTTTACCGGAAGATGCTGCCCGCTCAGGTCCGGCGGAAGTGGACCGACCGACGGGTCGACTCGCTCCATTATTCCATGGGCTTGTTCGTTCTCTATTTTGGCACCACCCGCCGCTATCCCGAGGTCGAGCACCACACCATTATCATGGGCGAGCGATTCCAGGGCCTTCTCGACGATATCTTCAAGCATCAGGTTCTGGCCGAAGACTTTAGCCTCTACCTTCATCGACCGACGGCCACCGATCCGTCGATGGCCCCGGACGGTTGCGATACCTTTTATGTTCTCTCGCCTGTTCCGAACCTGCAGGCCGGCATCGATTGGTCTCAGGAGGGTCCAAAATATCGCGACAGGGTCGTGAAAGCTCTCGAGCAGACCCTCTTGCCGGGCCTTTCTGACTGTATGGTGGAGGATTTCTACTTCACCCCCGAGACGTTCCGGGATCACTACGGAACCCACTTCGGCACCGGTTTCTCGATTGCGCCGCTCTTGACTCAGTCTGCCTACTTCCGGTTCCACAACCGTTCAGAGGACGTGGAGGACCTCTACTTCGTCGGAGCTGGCACCCATCCCGGGGCGGGTTTGCCGGGAGTTGTATGTTCCGCCAAAGTGCTCGATTCTGTTGTCCCCGACCCTCTGGAAGAACCTGGAGCCCGCATTCAACGCTATGGGAAAACGTTTTGGTGGGCTAGTCATTTTCTTGAACCCACAACCCGCCGCCAAGCTATCCAGCTTTACAGTCTTTGTCGGACCATCGACGATTGGGCCGACCAGAATGCTCCCGCCGAGTCCGTCCTCGGGGCCCTGCTAGAACAGCTCCGGAACGGACCGCAGGGTTTCACCGCTGAGATTGTCCAACTGAGCCAGACTGCTGGCTTTGACCCTCGCCTTTTCGAAAAGCTTATCGAGGGTGCGCTCCAAGACCAGGGTGAGGTCCGAATGGAAAGTACCCAGGCTCTGCTGCGCTACTGCTACCATGTAGCCGGCACGGTAGGCTTGATGATGGCCCCCATTCTGGGTGCTAAAGAACCAGCCGCTCAGCCCTTTGCGCTCGACCTCGGCGTCGCTATGCAGCTCACCAACATTTGCCGGGACGTCAGGGAAGATGCCCTCGACGGACGAGTCTATCTTCCGGCCGAACTAACCCAAGGCCCACTCGACCCTCAAAAGCTAGTGGAGCGGGACCCAGATTCTTTGGGGCGCGCCGAGCAGGCTGTTCGTAAGCTCTTAAATCTGGCTGAGCTTTACTACGCCAGCGCATCGGCTGGGTTTCGTTTCATCCCCTGGCGCAATCGACTAGCCATCCAAGTAGCTGCTCGTCTCTACCGTGCGATCGGTTGCTCCCTGGCCTCTCGTCCCAGTCGAGAGTTCTTCTCACGACGCTCTGTTGTAAGTGGGCTGAGAAAGGCCTGGGAAACCCTGCTCGCTTTGGGCCAGGTCGTTCCACGAGGGAGCCACAATCCCGAACTTCATCGCCCTCTTGAAGGTCTCCCTGGAGCAGCGGCGTGACCCTCTACGACGTGATCATTCTAGGCGGAGGCTGTGCCGGTTTATCGGCGGCCTTGTGGTTAAGTCGAAACCTCCCCCATTACCGGGTCCTGGTCGTCGAACCCCGGACGGACTACCACAACGATCGGACCTGGTGTTTTTGGGAAGTTGAGGACCATCCTTTCACCGAAGCAGTCAGCCATCGCTGGCAAAAGTGGGAAGTTCGCGGTCCGTCGGGATCTTTTGTCAAAAACGGGGCCCGATATCCTTACTGCCACATTCCGGCCGACCGGTTCTATCGGCTGGCACTCAAACATCTAGAAAGCACCAACGTCAGCTTTCGCAGGGCCGCCGCCGGTGTGGTCCTCCCTCACAAGAGAGGGGTTGCCCTACCGCTCCAAAGCGGTCCAGTGGCAGCCCACTACCTGCTCGACAGTCGTCCCCAGACGACACCTCAGGCTGGTTTACTGCAACACTTTCTGGGTTGGCACGTGCGCACAGCAAAACCGGTCTTCGACGCCAACACCCTCACGCTGATGGACTTCTCGGTTGACCAGGAGGACGGCATTCACTTTTTCTACGTCCTGCCGTACTCCGACCAGGAAGCCCTGGTGGAGGATACCTACATCTCCTCTAGTCCGTTGACCCCTGAAATCTACCGTGAACGGGTGAGACAATACCTCCACACCCGTTTCGCCGTGACCCGATTTGAGCTGGTCCGAGAGGAGAAAGGGACCATTCCAATGCCCCTGCGTCAGCCCGACTGTCTACCTCACCCTCGCATCTTGAGAATCGGAACTCCTGGAGGGTGCTCGAAAGCTTCAAGCGGTTACACTTTTCTGGCCATCCAAAGGCAGATCCGTCAGCTGCGCACCTTTTTCGAGCGTGGTCAGCAGCCCAGGGTGCGCGGGTGGTTGACGGCCAAGCTGGACCAAATCTTCTTGTCCTTTTTGATGCATCATCCAGGCAGAGCTCCTCAGCTGTTCGCGGATCTTTTTCGTCGCACTCGCAGTGATCGTTTTGTTCGATTCCTCTCGGAACTGGCCGGCTGGCGAGACTACCTGGAGGTCATACTCGCAAGTCCGAAACTTCCTTTTCTCCGTGAGGCTATCAGGGTCGGTCTCCCTTGAAGTCAGAGTGGCTCGACCATCACAGCCGAGCATTTTGCTGTCTGGCCCTCGCTTCGCTTACCCTGGGTTGGACTCGCCCTGACCTGAACACTCAACTCCAATGGGTCGCTCTTCTCATCTTTCTTTTCGGAATTCCCCACGGCAGTTTGGACCATCTCCTGGTCTCTGGAAAAACCAATAAGATCCTTTTCCTGGTAGCCTATGCCTCGCTTTCTTTGACGGTGGTGATCGTCTGGTTTAGGGAGCCTGGCTGGTCGCTGGCGGCCTTCCTCGGTTTGTCCGTTTATCACTTTGGCTGCGACGACACCCTGCTCGACGGTTCAGAGCGGAATGGGGAGAGATTGGTAAGGGGGCTCCTGCCGATCACCTTCCCCTGCTTGTTCCACGTACCTCAAACGAAAGACCTGTTCGCTCTTTTGTCAACCGTTGATTGGGCGGCCTTTCTGGTGACCACCCTGGCCACCTCAGGGGTGCTGGCCCTGAGCCTGTGGTGTTGGCTCCTTCGTGCTTGCTGGCGTCAGGGCCGAGCCGGCGTGGCTCTCGAGCTCTTGCTGTTGGGGTTCGTGTTAGCTGTTCTACCGCCGCTTATGGGCTTTTGCGTCTTTTTCTGCGGACTCCACTCGGCCCGTCAATTGCTGCTGCTAGCCTTCTCGCTCGAGGTCACCCCTGTTCGAGGCCTCGCCAAGGTGCTGTGGTGGGGGGGGCCGATCACCTTATTGACGGGTCTGGTCGCTTGGGCGCTGCTCGAGTTCCATCCTGGCGGAGATATCGAGGCCCTGACCCAGGTGGTCTTCATCGGGCTGGCTGCCCTGAGTTGGCCTCATGTCGTGTTTCACTCCGTTCACCAGCGGTTCTATCGAGGGCCAGCTGATGAGGAACTCGAATTCGCTCGGGCGACCCAACCGTGAGAAGCCTGAGATTGACTCCCGTGAAACAATCTTGTAACATTTAGTCCAGGGACAAAGCTGGAGGAGGGCGAGTCTCCCCCGGCCACAAAGGACTCCTCGAGGTCATTCGGGCGAAACACGGAGGACCGCAATGACTACGTTGGAGAGCTACGCTAGAATTCAGGCCAGAGATGGCTCAGGTAAGTTGGTTCTGCCCGACGGCGCTGTCGTTAAAGGGTACGAGCTTCGTCATTTCTGTGCGGGTGGCATGAGTGCCATCTATCTCGGGGTGAAAAATGGGCAGCAGTTCATCCTCAAAGAAGTCCCGTCGTCCAGTCTCAAAGAAGTCGGTTGCCCGCCGCTCGTCCCTTTCTGGTGGCCAGAAAAGTCTTTCGATTCATCAGGAAGCCTTTGCCAACTTGCCTGACATTCATGCCGGTAGAGGAACTTTCTCAGGCTGCTGGAGTGTCCAGAACCATCCGCTTTATTCCCTCTCGAAGCTGGCGGACGCCGCCGGGCCAGCTGGTAAGCGAGGCAAACCTCGTAGGTAGACTCCAGCAGACCGGGGCCAAGCACCCGACTAGTGGTCCTGGGGTTTCCTAAGCGATGAAAACGTGGTTTAATGAACGGGTGAAGCCAGTCGGGACCAAGAGAGAATGGCTACGCCTATTCGAGCCGCGGAGGGCCAAGCGGTCGACTCGGCCTGCCCGCCCGCAGGACTGCCTCCAGCTCTCCCACTTTCAACTCATGGAAGGTTGCCAAGACCGGGTCGAGCTGAAGCTTTCCGAAAACGGTATGCCCTTGAGGGTCTCGAGCGAAGGGTTCAATGCCCCTTATCACTGCACCCGCCGCGACGGCACTGACGGGGTCTTCAAGCCTATCCCTAAAGATGACAAGCGATGGTCCGTGCAGTCCTGGCTCTACGAGATGGCTAAAGAGGTGGTAGCCAGCCGAATCCTCCGCGCCTTCTCGAGAGAAAGCGGGGTCATCTATCGCACTGCTTCTAACCAGCAGCTCGGGCTACTGGGCGTTTCGACTCGTCTCCTCGATATCACGACCCTTCACGCCCACCCCGAACGCCTGAGGAGCATCTCCAATCCAGACCAAGCTATCGCCGCTGGGGTGGTCGACTGCTGGATGGGGAATTACGACCGGATCGAGAAAAATAGTAACGTCTGGATATCCAATAAGACCAACTCAGTCGTCTACGGAGACTATGGCTGCGCCTTTTATCCCGGGGTCAAAGTCTTGGGCCTTCCCAAGGTCAATGCTGACCTTTTCCAGGCCTACGCTACTCGCGACCGGGTCGAACCGACCCTGACAAAGATCCGAGGTCTCAGCGACGCCAGTATAGGAGCCCTGGTAGATGAATGTGCCCGGGGATGTAATTTTCTCCGCTCAGAGGTTCGCGACGAGATGGTGAAGATTCTTATCCAGAACCGTGATGAATTGCGAAAGGAGAACCCTTTCGCAGGCTACTACAACCAGGGTCGACCGAAAGGACAAATTTCGACCGAGCTGGTGGAGGGCCTGACTGAGCGCCTGGGCTCTCCCGACGATGTCACCCAAAACATTCGAGGAGATGTGGTCCAGGGCCAACAGGATGTGCGACGAATTGCCGGTCAAATGGGGGTCGCTTTGGCGGCCGCCCAAGGCGGAGTCTTTGGCCCCATCCCCGTTGAGGCCAGAGACTTGATCGCCTGGCGGGAGTTGATTCGGAACCGACTCTCGCCTGAGGAGATGCGCAAGCATCACCTCGGCTTCATTGCCAGCTAGAAGTTCCGCCACGCAAGACAGCGGATGGCCTCAGCGGTTTTCCAGCAAAGCCAGCACCCTGGCCATCTGTGCTTCTAAGAGGGCCACTCGCTCCTCTAGTTGACTTTTTGAGGTCGCTGGGGTGGGGACTGCTAGCGGCTCCTGGTCGATTTCGCCGCCCAGAAGATGAGCGTAGCGAGCCTCTTGTTTGCCGGGTTGACGGGTTAGCTCAACCACGAGTGGTTCTTCCCTCTCGCCTAGCTGGGTTAGAACCACTTCTACTGAGGCTAGAGAGTCGAAGGAATGCATGCGGGTGCAACGTTGACGAAGCTCGCCCGGAGTTTGGGGGCCTCGCACCATCAGCTCAGCCATGACGGCCGCTTCGCTGTCGTCGAGCGAAAGCTGTTCACACAAACGCTCCTCGAACTTGGGTACCCGCGAACCAGCGCTGGAAAGAATGGCCGAGTAGCTCTTACGACGCGTGCTCTTGAGGGCCTCGTTGACAGTGGCCGAATCGAAATCCACCACCGGGTGGCGGTTAGAAGACTGGTTACAGGCCGTGACCAGCGATTTGAGGGTTAAAGGGTAGGACCCTGGAGTGCTCAAGCGCTTTTCGACCAGGCAGCCCAGCACTCTGATTTCTTCTGGATTAAAATCGTATGCCATCGAGAGCTGTTTGAAGCAGGAGTGAGGAGATCCTGGCTCGGACCGTCCTGGATGACGATCTGGGAAGCTATTGTCGAGCTGGTGAGTGAACGGGGCCCTGAAAAGACCATCTGTCCCTCCGAGGCAGCCCGCCTCCTCTGGCCAGAAGAGTGGAGAAACCAGATGGAAGACGTGCGCCAAGTGGCGCGTCAGCTAGCTCGTGAAGGCTTGATTGAGATTTCGCGAAAGGGAGAGCGGCTCGACCCTGACCGACCCTTTGGCGGACCGATAAGGCTCAGGCTGACCGCGTCAGAGCTGCCTTAGCTTGGCGCCGCACCAGCTCCGCATCACCGAGTCGAATTTCGCGCCGACGAGCTTCCACGTAGTCGGCGATCTGAAACTTGAGACTGCGAGGCACTCCACTCCAGTCCATCTCTTGGCGGAGGCGTTCGTAGTCCTGTCTTTTGGCTTGCAGTCGGGCCTGGAGACAAAACGTGTCTGTGGCCCGCAGAGGGCCTCCCTGGCTAATGCGGTTGGTGAGAGCCCGGATCTCTCGTTCGCGAGTCAGGAGCGGGTCGATAAAGTCTTGGCGGAGCTTCTGGCCCTCCGGGGTGGCGTCGATGGCCTGATGGGCCATTTCCGCCTGGCGATGGGCACGACGGGCCAACTTCTGGGCCTCGGCCACAGTGACCAAAGGGTCTTGGTAGTTCCTCTCGATAGTGTTGATGTGAGCATTTCTGTCTGTATCGGCTGGCAAAGTCAACGGCGTCCTCGATTCGATGGAGTTCCTCATCTCCCACTCTAGTCGGAAAATTCTTTGGAAAAGTTAACACCAGGTTTCCATAATGTGACTTTTGTTTCAAAAAGATGAAATCGGTGCCTTGTTTTGTGAACAATCCTTACGCTCCAGGTGAGAATCGAGAGAGCTTGAATAGGTCGGGATGCCTCGTCGGGTCCTGAGCAATGGGTTGACGGTCCGGCTAACCCCGGTTCGAGATATCCCCTACCTGGTCATGCTGATGGCCCTCCCTGGAGGAGCCAATCAGGAGCCCGCGGAGCGGGCCGGTCTGGCCTGTTTAACCACCAATCTCCTCGAGCGGGGTTGCGGTAGCCTCGATCGAGACCAGGTGGCGGAGGCTATCGACAGTAGAGGGGCCAGGCTCTATACCCGCACGGGTCGCGACGCTTGCACCTTGGAACTGCATCTTTTGACTCAGGACGTCGAGTGGGGATTTGGACTCCTGGCTGATTTGGTCCGGAGGCCCCATTTCGAGAAAGAAGAGTTTCGTAAAGAACTAGGAGAGGCCATCGGGGCCGCCACTGCCCGAGAATGCGAACCCCGGGAGATGGTGTTCGACCAGCTCGGCAAAGCTCTCTTGGGGGACCATGCCTATGGCCGATCCCTGGGCGGAACCACCTCCACTCTGCCTGGGCTTGAAGTCGAAAGAGTGATTGATTTTTATGGTCGGTGTTACGGTCCGGCGGGCTCGATTCTGAGTCTGGCTGGGGACCTCGAGCCCGAGCGGGCCTGGGATTTGGTAGAGGGCCATCTCGGCGATTGGACGACACCGCTCGACTTGAGCCCGCTCCAGGACCCCCAGTTTCCGGGCGAGTCCGTCCTGGTTACCCAAGCCAAGGAGATCGAGCAGGCCAAAGTGGCTCTGGCGGTGGCGGGCTTTCGCCGAGACGACCCCGATTACTATCCCGCTCTGGTTCTCAACGACCTCTTTGGCGGCGCCTTCCGGTCCCGACTGATCCGCCAGATCCGCTCCCAGGAAGGATTGGCCTATTCGGTCAGCAGCGGGTTCTCGGCTGGCCTCTGTCGAGGAATGGTAAGGGTCAGTCTGCAGACCAGCAATGAGACGGCCAACCGAGCTATCGCAAGAGTGCTTCAGGAGATGAATCGTTTGACTGAGGAACTCGTTTCTGGGGCCGAGTTGGAGGAGTCACAGAGAGGGTTGGTGCTGGGTTACCCACTCAAGGTCGACACCTCCCCGAAGTTGGCTTCGCAGGCCGTTGAAACCGATATTTATCGGCTCCCCGAGGACCGCTCCAGCGATTTTCGCGAGGGGGTGCAATCGGTCACCCGCGAAGACATTCGGCGGGTCGCTCAACGGCTTTTTGGGGACCACCCGAAGGCCGTTTCCGTGGTCGCCGATTTGAGCAAAGCCAACCTGGTAGGGTTCCAGGGATGGGGTGATGAGCCCCCGTCTGAGCCGTTCCCCCCGGCACCTCCTATAGCCTCGCCTCGACCCGCTGGCCAGGTCCGTT
The DNA here is from genome assembly GCA_964423525.1 of uncultured Burkholderiales bacterium. Classification (GTDB taxonomy): domain Bacteria; phylum Vulcanimicrobiota; class Xenobia; order Xenobiales; family JADMJV01; genus CAYRFU01. The sequence continues at coordinate 23,717 of CAYRFU010000031.1, forward strand.
CCTCGAAACGGCGGGCCCGCCAGATTCACAAGGTTGATTACGACAACGGATTGACCTTTTTAGGCATCGAATCCCACAAGTCTCCGGTCGCCTCCATTCAAGTTTTCTATCGAGCCGGCTCGCGCAACGAGCCTGAGGGAAAGAGCGGCTTGTCTCACTTGCTCGAGCATATGATGTTTCGCGGTAGTCGAAGCTACCCGGACGGCTGCTTTGATCAGTTGCTGGCCCTTCATGGGGGCAACAACAACGCCTTTACCAGTGAGGATTTCACCGCTTACTATACCAACATCGCGGCCGATGCCGCCTGGCTGCCGTTGGAGCTTGAAGCTGACCGGATGGCGGCGCTCGCTTTCCAAGACGAAGACTTCTACCGAGAGAGAGACGTCGTCATCGAAGAGCGGCGCCTCAGGACGGAGGATTCTCCCAGTGGCTTGATGCTTGAGCAGATGCAGGCAACCGCCTTTAGCGCCCACCCTTACCGACGGCCCGTCATCGGTTGGATGTCAGATATCGCCGCTTTGTCAGCCGAAGACTTGCGTCACTATCACCGACTTTTCTATCAGCCAAGTAACGCGGTGGTGGTGGTGGCCGGAGCCATCGACTCCGAGCGAACAGCCGAACTGGTGGGAACACTGTTTGGCTCTCTTTCCAATCGGGGAGAGATTCCGCTGGTCACGACGGTCGAGCCGCCTCAGCTTGGCCAGAAGAGATTCACCGTCCATAAAGAGGCCGGTTACGGCAGCCTTCTGTTCGGCTATCACGTGCCAACCATCACCCACCGTGATCGATTCGCTCTCGAGCTTCTCTCTAGCATTTTGGCCGAAGGCACGAGTTCTCGACTCTACGAGGGTTTGGTGGTCGAGCGAGAATTGGCCCTCAACGTCTGGACCTACTACGACCCCCTGGTCTTTGACCCCAGTCTTTTCTACTTGGGTGTGGAGTTCACGCCCGACACCGAGGCTTTGGCTGTGGAAGAGGCCGCCCATTCTCTCTTGCAGCAAGCGCGCGAAGGTTTCCAGCCGACTGAGTTGGCCAAAGCCAAGCGCCAATGGTTGGCCGACTTTGTGATGAAGCAAGACGATGCTGAAGAGTTGGCCACCTTGGCCGGGAGCTTTGCCACCGTTGACACCTGGGAGCATCTCGAGACCGACCGGGAGGGAGTGGAAGCGGTCACTCTCGAGGATTTGAGTCGCGTTGTGGAGGCCTATTTTGGAGCTCGTAACGAAACAGTGGGAGTGCTTGTTCCTCAAGCTTGAGCCTGATGGCCGGGTGACGTACCCAGTTTTCGGTCAAGAAGCCGGGTCCAGGGGGTGAGTTGCCTCCTGCGCCCGTCCACGGATGGTCAGGAATTTTTCAGTCCCTTCTGCTATAAGTGCAGGGCATGCATACCTCAACACCGGGCCTGATTCGTTTGAACTTTGTGACTGTCAACGACAGCCACGGGATCGTCGAGCCCATTCGTGACTCCACTGTGTCGGATACCACTCGGGTTGGTGGATTGGCCCGGATGAAGACTGTGATCGAGCGAGAGAAAGCGGGTAACCCCGACGGAACCCTGGTCCTCCACGCGGGAGACCACGCCGAGGGTAGTATGGTAGCCTACCTGAGCAAGGGCAAAGTCGTGGCTGAAGCCACAGCGAACTGGTTCGACGCGGTGATTCCAGGAAATCACTGTCACGCCTGGGGAATACCGGCTATGTTGGCGATGTTCGACGGTCTGTCGTCGGTAGCCCTTTGTGCCAACGTCGGCCCTCTGCCAAACTTCAAGCCGTACCACATCTTCGAGTGCAAAGGGGTGAAGGTCGGCGTGGTGGGCATCAACACTCCGGAACTTAGCCACTACATCGCGCAGTCGAAACTTGACGGCCTCACCATCGAGCAGCCGGTGCCGGTCCTTCAGCGCCTTCTGCCCGAGATGAAGAAGAAGGGGGCTGACATCATTGTGGCCCTCTCCCACGTGGGGTTTGAACAGCCCGATCCTGAGGAGGCCTCCGACATCACGATCGCGCGCGAGATGGCTGCCCTCCACGATCAGGACCCCCATTTCCCCAAGTTAGACCTGATCGTCGGCGCCCATACCCATCATCGCCTCTCCGAGGGTCATCGGGAAGGTCACAGCCTGATCGTACAGGCGGGGGCGCTCACTGAGTTTGTCGGCAGCGCGGAACTGGTTTACGACCCCGCTAAGGGCCAGGTGGTCAGTCATTCTGCTCACCTGATCCCGGTGCTCGAGAACGCAGTCGAGCCGGACCCCACGGTGGAAACGATCATCGAGCCCTATCTGGCCCAAGCGAAAGAGATCGGGACGAGGAAAATGGGTGAAGCGCTGGAGCCGCTTCACCACCGCCACCGTGAAGCCGCTAAGTTGAACCAGATTATGGCCGACGCCATCTTGGAGAAGACCGATGCCGAGTTAGTCCTTTGCAACTCCCGCTCGCTGCGAGCCGATATCGGTCGGGGTGTGACGACCTACGCCGACCTATACTCTAGTCTCCCTTTCACGGAGGACGCGGCAGTGACCCTCTCGGCTACCGGAGCGATGATCCGAAAAGAGATTGAGACCTGCCTTAAGGACGGGGCTCGAGAGCTTGCCGTTCCGGCCGGTTTGCGCTACAGCTACGACCCGAGTCGTCCTGAGGGCCAAAGGGTTACGGAACTCGAAACCACGGGCGGTGAACCGATCGAGAACGGTCGCTGGTACCGAGTGGGCATGAACTGGACGATGTCCAATACCGACTCCTGGCGAGGCTGCCGCGACTACCGAGATACAGGGAATTCCTGCCAGGAACTGTATATGCAGCGATACACTGAAGGGAGTCCCTGGCGCAACGACGCCGATGACCGGGTCAAGCGAAAAACTCCCGAAGCATAGCCAGGAAGCCGGTTCCTCCTTCTTCCGGCTGCTTTTCGAGAAAGTCGAGGATGGCCCCTAGGAGCGCGGCCGGAAACCCCATTGACAATGGGGTCCGGCCAGAGCGACGACCCACAGGTTGTGCTAGAACGTCCGGCCATCCACCGTAGGTTGTGTGGCGGAACTTGCTTCCGCCGCTCAAAGTGACTTTCCGGCCAGACTTCTAGCTCGCCATCGTCGAGCCACAGCCCATGCCCTTTGGGGCAGCGATCGACCTCGACTTGACATTGCTCGGAGTAGTACTCCATCGTGCAGGTCATACCAGCTCCCCTCGCAACGGGGGCAGAGCTCGACTTTGAGGTCGGCCACCTGGATCGTTCTCAATTCTGCCTGACACCGAGGGCATTCCACCTTAGCCGTTTCGGGAGGGCCCCGTAGGCGACCTGCGAAAGCCGATGCATGCGTTACCTCGTGTTGCTGGGCCTTCTCCTGACTCCTGCCTGGGCCGATACCTCAGAGTTGGTAGAGTTGATCAAAGTGGACCCCCGTCTGAAACTGGACATCCGCTACGCTACCCCTTCAAATTTCCTTGGTTTTGCTGTTTACAAGCAGCCTCGTGCCTTTCTTCAGAAGCCAGCTGCCCTGGCCCTTAAAGCAGCTCATGACGACCTCCGAGCACTGGGTTTCGGTCTGGTGGTCTTTGACGGCTATCGGCCCTGGAGCGTGACCAAACTGATGTGGGAAAGGACGCCTCCAGAGAAGCGCGCGTACGTAGCCAACCCGAAGAACGGTTCTCGCCATAACAGAGGCTGCGCAGTAGACCTCACTTTGTTCGATTTGGAGACCGGACAACCCGTGTCCATGCCTTCTGCCTACGATGATTTTAGCGTCAAAGCTCACGCTGATTACCCGGGTGGGACAGCTGACCAGCGCCGTCATCGTTCTCTTCTCCGCGAGGTCCTAGAGAACCACGGCTTTCTTCATCTTGAGTCGGAGTGGTGGCATTTCGACTTTGAGGGTTGGCAAAAGTATCCGATTCTCGATAAGCCATTCGAAAAATTGTAAAAGAATTGTAACATCGCTTAACTTCCGGTTGACCGTCGTGATGAACAGCTTGGGACCGCTTGGACATTCAGCCTAACGGTGCCATCTCATTCAGCCCCGGTGAGGTTTACAGAGGTCAAAAAACCCGTTAGCCCACCGCTCACAGGAGGAAAGCGTGAACATCAGTCTTGAGGGAGGCGCCTACGGCGCACTCATCCCAGCCCTAACCGGTAACGGCAACGGCGCCCTGGTCGGCGACCCTGTCGGACTCTTTCACCAAGAGATCTACGGCGGCGTTCAACAGGTTCTAGGCGGACCCAGCCACCGTTTCCCAACTGGCCTTTCTGAGCAGGCCATTCATCACCACCACTATCATCCAGCTGGAGCCTACCTCGGGGAGTCGATGAGCGCTACCCTGGGAGCTCACCCCTTCCCCGTGCCAGCGGGCGCCTTCTCGGTGGCCGGTCCGGCCGCTTCCACCATCGCTCCCAACTATGGACTCCCAGGCGGGATGGACCTCCAATCTCTCTATCAAGCAAGCGTTGAGTATTCTCACCAGCGACTGGCCGCTTTCATGGAGATCGCTCAGGCCGGTCAACCCGAAACTCAACAAGCTCCACCAGAACTGGGCAATCGTCAAGATTTGACCACCCCTGGAACCGTCACAGCGGGCAACAGTGAGATAGGGGAGCAGACCATCGAGTTCACTCCCACCGAGATCAACGTGGAGACGAACAACAGCGTGGTCGCCTCTCAAATGGAGGTCACTACGACTGTGGCCGAAGGTGGTCAGATTCGGGCCGTAGCCGGAGAGTTAACCGGAGAGCAGGAGGGCACCCTTTCCCAGTCTGAAGCCACCAACTCAGACGGTTCCGCTCAGACTGTTACGACGGTTATCAACACCGACCATAGTTCGGCGGCTATTGTCGAGGACGACGATGGAGAAGTCAACACCAGTGTCACGATCACGGCCGACGGTGAGGTCACTGCTGTCAATCCAGGGGCCGATGACGGAGACGACGTCACTGCCGTGATCCAGTCGGGCGATTCCGATGACGGAGCGATCGAGGCCTTCGGTCGCTGGATCAGCGGGGGCGGAAACGATGGTCCTGACATCAACCTTGAGAACGTCCGGGCTACCGAAGTGATCACCCGTGACGACGGCGTTACCGTGATTCGAGCCACTCTTGAGGATGGTTCAGTGCGAGAGTTCGAGCAGCCGGGCGATAGCGATGACAACTGGGTCGAGCGGGCTGGGGGTTGGATCGACCGCAACCTCAACCCTTTCAACTGGTTCTAGGAGCCCAGTCGTAGCGATTCTGCTGAGGCCCCAAAAAAAAGCTGGAGCGGATTTGCGCTCCAGCTTTTCCGGTTCTCGGCGTTTCTGGCTAGGGAGTTCCCACCACCCGAGGCTCGCCGTAGAAGAAGTCATCGAGCACGACCATGTCGTTAGCGCCGCCGTTGCTCACATCATTGGGACCAGCGTTGGCGATGGTTCCGATAGGGGCTTGACCGGCGCGAATCAGGACCGATGTGACTTTGTTGTTGTTGAAGATGACACCGAGGAACGAGTGACCGTTGGCGTCGCTGCGGACGGGCACCTGGAACTGACCCAGGCTGGTGTTGCCGTTAAAGAACTGGATGCTGGTCGAGTTGGCGTTGTCAACATCGCAGAAGACGGCTCCGAAACCGGTAACGGCGGCGGGAACACCGGTGGTTCCAGGGATTTCGAAACGAGCCCACAGGTTTTGAGTGCTAGCCGCTGAGAAGGTGTTGTTGCCGCTGAAAGTGTTGAATTGGTTAGGGTAGTCGGCGTTGAGGTTCAAGAAGTCGTTGTTGCTAGCCAGCAACTGGTTACCTCCAGCGCCTACGATCAGACCGCGGGTAGGGGGGGCGAGGTTGGCGTTGTTAAAAAAATCGAAGGGAAAGAGGGCGGGCTGGACCGGCACAATGCCGGCATCCCAGTTGATGGAACGGAACCCGGTGGCCTGGGAGCCGGCCGTGTTGCCGTTGTCTGCCCCACCGAGAGCGGCCTGGAAATTGGTGATAGCAGTATTGCCGTTGGCCGTGCCGGAGCCGGTAAAGGTGGTGAAACCAGCTTGTTGGGCGTTGGCCGGTTGAAGATTGATGATTTCATCGTCACTGCTTCCGCAGCCGGCGAAGACCAGCGCGGAAAGGCAGGCCGCCGTGACCAAAAATCTCTTGCAGAAGTTCATAAAATCCTCCACAATGTGATGGCCGACCGTTCGTTCGGGTCGGATGGACATCCTACCAGTGGTCATCAAATCTTGCCTAAGAGTCGCCAGACGCGCCAGTGGAAAGGAGGGATGGCGGTCGGCAGAGCAAGAAACGGATGGCTCTCGAGTTCTGGGAAAAAGTGGCAAACGAGTTTCGTCAGAAGAAGCTCGTCGTGGCTTCGAAGGGCCTCATAGAGCCAATGGAGACCGGGCAGCGGAGTGACAGCCCCGGCGAAGTCAAGCAAAGTCAGCCGCCCCAAGCTGTCGTCCCAGATGAGATTCATCTCTCGCCCCAGCTGGCCGGTGAAATCGTGACCGATGTCCCCGTGGACAACGCCGGCTTGGTGCATCGCTCGGAGCAACGTTTGGGCTTGCGCGAGTGCTTCGGTTGGGAGGGCTCCAATGGGCAACTTCTCGAGCGCAACCCCGGAGACATAAGAGAGTAACAAGATCGACGGCTGGGGACGCCCCAGCACCCGGGGGACTCCTTCTAGGTGACTCAGTCGTTCCAAAACGGCTTGTTCGCGGTCAAGGGAAAAACGCCCACCCAGGAGGCGATAGAACAGAGAAGCGTGGCCGATCGACTTGGCTACGGCTAGCTCAGTCTTGAGGTCGACCACATGCAGCTCAGGGGCTGTCGGGCCACCCGCTCTCAGCAGTTTGACGCTCCGCGCCGCTAGCCAGTCTTCGGCAGGCCTGGCTTTCACCAAAGCAGAACCCTCTCATCATGGAAAAGCTGACCGCTCAAGATTGTGTAGCCTGCCGAGCCGGGGCACCCAAAGTGACCGAAACTGAACGCCGAGAGTTGAGCACCCAAGTACCGGAGTGGACCATCGTGGAAGTCGACGGTATCGAACGTTTGCGTCGGGTCTTTTCGTTCAAGAACTTCGTGGAGGCGCTGGCTTTCACGAATCAGGTTGGAGAGCTGGCCGAAAAGGAAAATCACCACCCTCTGCTCACGACCGAGTGGGGCCGGGTGACAGTGGAGTGGTGGACCCACAAAATCGGCGGCCTTCATCGAAACGATTTTATCGCCGCCGCCAAGACAGACGGCCTCGGTTAGCCGCTACTCGTTTTGGCCGCTTAAACGAGGGCCTCGATCTTCAGGACTTTGAATTTGGTGATTCCGCCTGGAGCTTTCACCTCGAAGACCTCGCCCTTCTTCTTCTCGAGCAGAGCCCTCCCGACCAGGGATTCGTTTGAGATTCGCCCCTTCTCGATATCAGACTCGGTCGTTCCCACCAGGGTGACTGTGAACTTTCGTTTAGAATCAACGTCCTGGAGTTCGATGGTGTGGCCGATGGCGACGTGGTCGGTCGAGAGTTCGCGACGGTCGATGAGCTTGGCCCGAGAGAGGAGCCGTTCCAGCTGGATGATTTCGCCTTCGACGAACGCCTGGTCGGACTTGGCCGACTCGTATTCGGCGTTGTCACTGATATCACCGAACTCTTTGGCCTGGCGAATCCGTTCGGCTACAGCCGAACGCTCGACGGTCTTGAGCCGACGGAGTTTTTCTTTGTAGGCGTTGTAGCCTTCCTCTGTCATTACTACATGCTCTTCAGGCACGGGCGTCTCCTATCTCTTGCGCGTATGATTCGGGCCAGTCTATACTGCGCCGGGGGAGTACATGCCTTCTTACCCGGCGAAATCCGAAGGGCAAACTCCGGAGAGCTAGAAACCGTTCTAGTGCTCTTTTCCTACGAATGTGTGGACGCTGACGGAGAGGTCCACGAAGGGGTGATTCACCATGATACCGCTGATGGCGCCCGAGGAACACTCGAGGAGAAGGGCTGGAAGGTTGTTAAGCTAGACGCCGGCCAAAAGCGGGTCAAGCCCCGTAAACGCAGGCGAGTCACCCGCACCATGCCCCAGCTCTCGGAGGAGAAGAGTTCGCCTCCCCAGGTCCAAGTCTCACTCGCACCGACCCAAGACTCGGCGCCATCATCGCACTGGACACTCCTGGCTGGTTTGGGCGTCCTCATTCTTCTGGTCTTTCTCACCCTTTACGCCCTCTCTTCTGGCTAGGACATTCGACTGGCCGAGGAAGAAGGGTTATAACACGGAGGCCACTGAGCTCACG
>CAYRFU010000032.1:0-10622 GCA_964423525.1 uncultured Burkholderiales bacterium
GTCTATGTTGTTCACTTCAAGTGCAGTAAGAAGCGGATCGCGGACTACCCGAACCTTTCCCGCTATCTGGGTCGTCTCTCCTCGATGCCCGCCATTATCGAAACGGTCAATATGGATCACATACGCCACCACTACTATGAGAGCCATCGTTCGGTTAACCCCTTCGGGATCGTCGCTGCTGCTCCCGAAGGAATGGTGATCCCGATGCCAGCCCAAGCCTGAGAGGTGGCGCCTGGAAACAGGAGTATTCAAACCTTTCCGAGACAAACCCCCACATGGACAAACAGAAGCTGGTGATCGTTGGCGGAGGCCTGGCTGCCGCCAACTTGATCAAAACCCTCAGACGCAAGAAGTTTTCAGGAACCATCGCTCTGATCAGTGAGGAAGGCCAAGCCCCCTACGACCGCCCACCTTTGTCCAAGAAATTTCTGCTGGGCCAAGTCGAAGCCGATACCCTCACACTTTTGGAAGACCTGAATGGCCTGAATCTGAGGAAGAACACCAAAGTCGCGCGAGTCGACTCCGCCGCCAAGCAAGTTGAGTTGTGCGACGGTCAGAGGCTCGATTACGACATGTTAGTGCTGGCTACCGGAGGTCGGCCGCGGAAACTCAAAATTCCCGGAGACCAACTCGAGGGGATTCACTACCTAAGAAGCCTGGCCGACGCCGACGGGCTGAGACACGAACTGAAGAAGGCCAGCTCCGTGGTCGTCGTAGGCGCAGGCTTCATTGGTCTCGAGGTGGCCGCCTGTGCTCGCACACTGGGAAAAGACGTGACCTGTCTGGAGGCCGGCGAACGGCCCCTCGGTCCGCTACCGGCCCAAGTCGGCGAGTGGTTCGCCGACCTCCATCGGCAACGAGGAGTTCGATTCCACTTCAACCAGAAAGTTGAGGGTTTCCAAGGTCAGAGCAGGGTCACGGCTGTCCAAACAGCAAACGAACTTGTGGAAACCGATTTGGTGGTGGTTGGCGTCGGCATCCTGCCCAATCAAGAGCTGCTGGAGGGGTGTGATTTGAAGCGCGACGACGGGATCTGGGTCGATAGCCGCTGCAGAACAGCCGATGAAAGCATCTTTGCGATCGGAGATGTGGCAAGAGTCGAGCACCCCCGTTACGGCCCCGTGCGCCTCGAGCACTGGGAAAGCGCTCGTCAGCACGGCCAGGTCGCAGCCCTTAACATTGTGGGCAAAGACGCCCACTGGGACCAACTCCCTTACTTTTGGAGCGATCAATACGACAGCTCCCTCCAGGTCTTCGGCCACGCCTCACCGGATGCCAGAAGCGAGATGGAGGGTTCCCCCGACGAGGACCATTTCCGGGTGGTCTCGTTCGATGAGGACGACCAACCCTCGCAGATCGTTTTGGTTAACCAGGCCAGCCAGGCTGCAGCCGCACTAAAACGTCTTCAGTAGGGAGGCCCTCCAATAGGGGGAAGGGAGAAGCTCTGGCGGGCCGAAACCGGTGCGCCATGTTCGATCGGGAGTTCAGTCTGGTCATTCCCACCTTCAACCGGGGCGAGTCGCTGCTGGAGGTGTTGCGCCATCTGGAGAGCCTGGAGTATGGCCGCGAGCAGTTCGAGGTGGTGGTGGTCGATGACGGATCCACCGATGGAAGCTACCAGGCGGCGAGCCAGCTTGAGGTCAACTACGACCTGAAGGTGCTCCGCCAACAGAACTCGGGAGCAGGAGCGGCCCGCAACCGAGGCATCCGAGAGTCGTGTGGGGCCTTCACTCTCTTTATTGATGACGATGTCTTTCCCGCACCTCACCTTCTAACCGACCACCACGAAACCCATCGAGGCTTTCTTAATCGTCTGGTCAGAGGACCGGTCATCAATATTGAGGGCCTACCCCTTCCGTCCCCACCTCCTCTCTGGAAACACTTCTCGATGAACTATCTTTGCACCAGCAACGCTTCCCTGCGCAAAGAACTGCTGCTCGAAGCGGGATTGTTCGACGACCAATTCGAGCGTTGGGAAGACGCTGAGCTCGGTGTCCGCCTGAAGATCTTGGGAGTGCAACGGGCCTTCACCAACCAGGGCTACGTTTTTCATGTCAAACCACCACTTCAAGCGGAAGTCGAGATGACCATCGCCGCCAAAGACGGCAAAGCAGCCGCCCAACTCTACCAACGCTATCCAAGCTTGAGGATGCGGATGCGCTCGGGCCTTCACGGCCTGAACTTTCTGCGCAATCAGCTTTGCACAGTAGGGCCCCTTCGTGGTATCTATCGTCAATGGCTTGAGCAGCCGCCCGGCTCCGCAGCCGCTCGTTGGGCCCGCCAGATGATGGTTGAGCGGGCCTACCTGGAAGCCGGGCGGCGCCAATTAAGGAAGGAAGGCAGCTAGTGGATCTCACGGTCGGAATCTGCAGTCGCAACCGCAAAGAGGTTTTACAGAAAGTTCTGGTCTCGCTGACCGATCAGACAGTCGAGCCAGAGCGTTACGAGGTGGTCCTCGTCGACGACGGATCGACCGATGGCACCGGAGAGATGGCCCGGAGCCTCGACACCAACTACCGTCTGGTATACTGTCGCCAACCCCATTCGGGCCTGGCCACCGCGCGCAACACCGGTATCGACGCCGCTGAGGGACGGGTGATCCTCTATATCGACGATGACGTGCTGGCCGACCCCCGCCTGCTCGAGGAGCATCTGGCCAGCCACGACCGGTATGATAGGTGTGTCGTGAACGGCTGGGTCAATCACGTCACCGAGCCGGTCCGGCCGCCTGAACCTAAATTCACGATGGCCGATATCTCGACCTCATTCTTCTGGACCAGCAACGTCTCGGTCAAGCGCCAGCATCTCATCGAAGCGGGCAAGTTTGACGAAGATTTCACCGAGTACGGCTGGGAAGACCAGGAAGTAGGTTTGCGCCTGATGGCCCTGGGTCTCAAAGCTCGCAACAACTACAAGGCCATCGGTTATCACGTCAAGAGACCGCCGCGGCTTTGCGATGTGCCAGGGGCTCTGGCTCAGGCCGAGGCCAAAGCTCGCAGCGCTTTACTCTATATCAAGAAGCACCCTCGTCAACGGACTCGATTCTCTACCGGCACCCATCCCCCTCGCATGGCCTGGGCCCGTTTATGTCACTTCGGCGGAGTGCTGGAGCGGTATTGCCGCAACCAACTCGATCTCGATTCGGGTTCAGAGCTGTCAGAACAACCCCTCACCTCGCACCAAGCCTGGTGCTTGCGGAAACTTTCCACTATCCACTATTTTCGAGCTCTAAGAAACGGAGGTCAGGCCTGATGAGATTCTGGGTGCTGATCCTTTTGTTATTGAGTGGCCCTGTGATGGCCCAAGAACGAGTGACCATTGCGGCCGGCTCTGAGCCCAACCCTATCGTACTCAACGTCTGGGCTCGGGGAGACCGTTCCCTCCGCCAAACCATCGAGGACACTCCCGACGGGGTGGCCTATAAAATCCATCCCGGCAGCGACCAGGCTCGCGGGAACATCCCGACTGAGCCGACCCTGTTGTTGACCGTCAAGACTCTCAAAGCTCCCCTCATTTTGGTCGCTCGCTGTCAGCAAGATACCCTACTGGCTGTCCAGGGCCCAGACGGAGCCTGGAACGTCAACGACGACGGAGCCGGTAAAGGCGACCCGGGCCTGACCTACAAGACCCCTCAGCCCGGGCTCTACAAAGTGTATGTAGGATGCACCCGTTCCGGGGTCAAGAAAGCAAAGGCCACGCTGATCGTGGCTGAGGACCGATAAGAATGATCACCAGGCTATCCCTGCTTCTCTTGCTCTTGCTCGTAGCCACCGGCTTGGCCCAAGAAACGGCGACCTTCCAGGCCGACCAAGTCACTTTCGACTACCCCGCTTCTATGCAGCTTGAGGTTGATGAGAGTGACCCCACCTTCACCTTCTACACTGTGGATGGCGACGAAGTGACTTTGATGCTCAGCCATCATCAACAGGGCCCCGGTCTGGAAGAGACCGTGCAGACCATCAGCGAAGACCTCGCCGGCCAGGCCGAGGGAGAGGTGGACAAGCAAGACATCACCCTCGAACTCGGCGGCCAGACCCTGCCAGGCAAAAGGATCAGCTATACTTTGATGGGCCTACAACTGTCCCAGGAGATCGTGGCCTTCTCGAGCGGGGGCTCGGTCTGGGTTCTCGTGCTCCAAGACTTCCTCGATGATCAGGGACAAAACACAGCCGAACGAGCTGCTGTCCTGGAACTGCTAAGCCGCACTCTCAAATACTGACCAGGAAGGTCTGACTGCCCGCAAGAAGCTTGGCTCCTTAACGAATTTTAGGAGTTTATGTGAGTTCAACACAGGTTCGAGCGGGTTTCGCCGTGTCCCCGGTCTTGGAAGAAACGGCACTGCGCTACGGGCTCTACGGAGGCTGGCTAAGCGGGGGTCACTTCCGGCTGGAGCCGGAAGCGCTCGAGGGTCTGAAGCTCTTTGGCCAGCCTCTCACCAAGGTAGCCTTTCTAGAGAGATTCCCGGAGCTTTCCTCGGAGGGCGACTCGATAGAATTCCCGGCTCACGCTGACCGCCTCGAGGAGGTCCAACACTGGCGCGACCGCTGGCGCGATTTCCTCCAACTATTGAGTGAAGAGAATCCTCGGCGTTTGGGGAGGGAAGCCTTCTACCATCACGACCGACCGCGAACTCCCGACGCGCCCTTCGGGGAAGTCCTGAGGCAATCGCAGGCCTTTCTTGCGCGAACCTACGAAGACGAGTTTGTGGTCCGCGAGAAAAAGGAGATGGTGGTTGACTATCGCTCCTGCCAGGGCAATTACCTGGCCTCCATCGACCGTGACGAGTTGGGCCCTTTGACGGTCTTGCTCGACTGCTCTTCTCAGATCGCAAGCCACCTGGTGGGTTTCAACGGTGCGGTTTTGCGAGGGGTTCTAGCCCATCCCCACACCTTCTGTAACCCCGACTACCGACGCCGACCCGTACCGATGGCCCAAGCTTTGAAAGGCATGCTCAAGAGGTGGGCGCCCGAAGGCCTTGAGCACGTCTGCTTCTGCGGCTCCGGCACCGAGAGCTGGGAAAAAGCAGTGCTCCTGGCTCAGCACAAATTTCCCCAGCGAGGCCAAAAGATCGTCTGTTTCGAAGGCAGCTTCCACGGACGAACCCTTCTGTCGCTTTTCTCTTCCTGGAACCCAGCCAAGCGGATCCCCTTCCAACTTGAGGGCTATGAGACACTTTTCGCCGAGTTCCCCGAAGACAAAGAACCACACATTCTGAAGGAAACACCGCCCGATTGGCACGAGCTTTGGAGTCGGGCTGACCAGGAAACCTTCTCGCCTCCCAGCTACGACGACCCTCTTTTGCAGGCCGAGGTCAATAGCTTGATGCAGGTCCGGGGATTCATCGCCGACGGGGAGGTCGTCTGCGTTTCGGTGGAGCCGTTGCTCTGCGAAGGAGGGGACAAGTTCGCCACCAACCGGTTTTTCCAAGCTCTCAGGCTTCTGACGAGAGTCTACGGCGTCGCTCTGATTTTTGACGAGGTCCAAACCGGCTTCGGCTTGGGCGGATCTCGCCTGTGGTCCAACACCTTCGACTTACCCTACCCTCCCGACTTCATCAATCTGGCCAAAAAGTGTCAGGTCGGGGCCGTCCTCTCCAGTATTCCCGACCCCGAGCTCACGGCCGCCCACGCCGCCTCGATGGCTCGAGGCTATTACAACGGAATGTCGGTCCGACCCCGAGAGATCGAACGGGTTGGCAAAGCGGTGGCCAAGGAGCTGTGCCAGCTGACAGGAGAGTTTCCTATGGTCACCAACCCACGCGGTCGAGGTCTGACCTTCGCCTTTGACCTACCCGACAACGAAACCGCCAATGCCTTTATCAACCAGCGGTTTCACCGGGGCCACATGGTCTATATCGCCGGCCAGCGAACCATCCGTTTTCGTTTTCAGCTAGCCACCAAGCCAGACGACGTCCAGGTCGCCTTTGGCGTCATTCGCGAGAGCCTGAAATGGCTCCAAGAACACGGGGCCGAAACGAAAACGGCCCAAGGAGACTTCAGTTGGAGTGAACCGGTAAGCAGACGTCTGTTCATCCCAGAGGGCCCCGAGCAGCTCGAGCAGGCGGATTGGGGCCAAATCCTCCTGCTATTCGGGCAACTTGCTCCGCCCCGCCAAAAGGCCATCGATAATGAGATTGGGCCGAGCGACGCGGTGGAGTGGTTCCGCCAAGCCAACCAGGAAAATCGGATCACCTGGTTGACCTTTCTGCGCTACCTGGCCGGTAAGCAGGCGCCAGTGGTGGTAGACCTCACCCCCGAGGTTTGGGAGGAGTACCGAGAGCGGATCATGGCTCTTGAGCACGAGATTTACGAGCCCGAACGCCAGGACGAGGAGAGCTTTCTCGAGGCTATCGTTCGCGACGAGAACCAGGTCTGTCACCTGGCCATGGGACCGGATGGAGAGCTGGCCGGATTCAGCTTCGCGGCTCCCCTCAAGAACTTCAAGGATGTCAAAGGACCCGACGAAGACCCAGAGTTCGGACAAGGCACCACTCTCTACTCGGCCGACATCGGGGTCTCACCACGCTACCGAGGGATCGGCTTAGGGGTGCGGCTCAAGCGTGTCCAATTAGCCCAGGCCAAGAAGCGAGGATTTCACTTCGTTCGCAGCCGCAACCGGTTAGACGCCACCGCCGCCATGATGACCATCAATCAGTCTTTTGGCAGCCGGGAGTTCGGTCGCTACCAGGGCGACTATGGAGGTCAGGCGACGGCTGTCTACTGGTCGATTCCGGTCTTTCATCAGTACCGACCGCCCATCGACTGGAGTGGAGGGATCGAAGAGCCGACCGGTGCCCTGCTCGACCCCGACGATTGGCAAGACTGGGACTTGGCCGCCGTCAACAAGAACTCGCTGTGTAATTGGTGGACGCCCAACATGGTACGCCACGTGGAGTGGCTTCGGGTCCGGGCTCCTCTGGGTCACCTCTATTTGGCTAGCGGTCGGGACGAAGGGTGCGACAAAGCCGTCAAGTGTCTCATCTACGCCCGCCAAGGCGCCGACCGCTGCGTCAGTTTCGAAGGAGCCTACTGGGGCCACACTACGGCCTGCGCCAGGAGCCTCTCCGACGCTCACTTTCTCGATTATTTCCCCTGGTCTAAAGTAGCTTATCCTGCCTGTTCGGGCGATCCTTTCGAGGCCCCGGAAGGAGAACTAGACGAGACTGAGGGGGCGGCCCTGGCCCAGATAGAAGCTCAGCTTTCCCGGCCCGAGAAGGTTCTCGGGGTCTTTCTGGAACCGGTTCAAGAGCGCACCGGCCGCCGGATCAGCGTTCGCTTCTTACGGGCCGTCCGGAGTCTGTGTGACCGCCAAGATGTGCCGCTGGTGCTCAACGAAACGGCTTCCTGGCTCTATCGAGGCTCTGACCGTCTCTTCTTTTGTCAGGCCGCTGAGGTGACTCCTGACGCCCTGCTCTTCTACGCTGGAGGCCAGGTCAGTCACGTCCTGGTGAACGACCGCTACTTCCTGGAGAAGCCCCTTATGTTGATCTCGACCTGGGATGGGGACGAACTCTCCTGCTTGAGACTGCGCCACCAGGTCGCTCTGGTCGAGTCCCGATTGGACCCCGACTATCTAGCTTTCGTCGATCGCTTTCTTTCCGACCATGGTTGCGTCTATCGGGGCAGTGGTCGGCTAGTCAGCCCTGTGGGGGACCTTCTCTTCCGAACGACTCTGGACGGCCAGGGTCATTTGATGCTCCCCCCTCTTTATCGGTTGGAAGAAGGCTTCGAAGACCTCAAAAAGGAGTTGACACAATGAGCCAGTTTTTAGGACACTACCTGAACGGGAAATGGAGCCTTTACACGGGTCAACCGTATTCTTCAACCAACCCGGCTACGGGGGAGAAGGTTCTCGAGGTCAGCTTCGGCGACGGCAGCGAAGTGGAGGAGGCGGTCCAGGCCGCCCACTCAGCCTTTCTGGAATGGCGCTTGACCAGCTTTGAAGAACGCCAACACTATCTGGAAAAGTTCGCCGAGGCTCTGAAAGAGCGAGAGGAGCGATTGGCTCAGGCCATCACCTCCGAAATGGGCAAAACCATCCACGAAGCCACCATTGAGGCTCGAGCTTGTGTGGCTAAGATCGCGATCACGTTGGGCGAGGGCTCCCACCTGGTCGAAGGGTTTCAACCGGAAGGCCTGGACGGCCGATGTCACTTCCGGCCGATGGGAGTGATGGCCGTGGTCGGACCCTACAACTTCCCGGCTCACCTGGCCAACGGCCACATCGTGCCGGCCCTCATGACGGGCAATACGGTCGTTTTCAAACCCAGTAGTGTCACTCCCCTGGTGGGTCAGGTTTACGCCGAGGCGGCCCACGCCGCCGGCTTTCCAGCTGGGGTGTTCAACCTGCTCCAGATTCGCCGAGCGGTGGGAGACCGACTGATCACGCATCCCAGAGTGAAAGGCATTCTATTCACCGGCTCCTACGAGGTCGGCCTTCATATCAAGCGAGTCACGTTGGAAGACCCTTGGAAGATTCTGGCTCTCGAAATGGGAGGCAAAAACTGCTCAATCGTAGCCGAGGACGCTCACTTGGAACAGGCCCTTACGGAACTGATCACGGGGGCCTACTTAACCACAGGCCAGCGCTGTACTGGCACCGCTCGCGTCATCGCCCATCAGAGCCTGGCCCAGCGCCTGGAGGAAGGACTGGCCCGAGCAGCCTCCCAGCTGAAGAGCCAGGACCCGATGGCGCCCGACACCTTCATGGGGCCTCTCGCATCAGCTTCTGCCCTGAGGGGCTTTCTTCAATCTCAGGAGCAGGCGGAGCAAGACCCCGACCTGACCACCCTGGTAGCAGCCCAAAACCCCGAGCACTGTATGGTGTCGGCAGCCCTCCATCGGGTTGACCGCTTTCGCCCCGACAGTCCTTACCTTCGAGAGGAAGTGTTCGGTCCGGCCCTCACCATCGAGGCGGTGGCCGACCTCGACGAAGCTATCGAACGAGCCTGCGCCAGCGACTACGGCCTGTCGTTCTCGATTTTCACCAAGCAACGGTCGCACTATGAGAAGGCTTTGGCGTGCGTCCCCTGTGGCATCGTCAACTGGAACCGGGCCACCAACGGTGCCAGCGGGAGACTTCCCTTTGGTGGTCTGGGCAAGTCGGGCAACCATCGGCCGGCGGCCCTTTTCGCCCCCTATTACTGCACCTATCCCGTGGCTGAGCTGTATAAGCCCTACGGGCAGGTCGACCACAATCCGTGTCCCGGCTTCCCGAAAGAGGTGACAGTCCTGTGAGTAAGCTTTACGCCAACGTAGTCGAGGCCACCCACGATGTGGACAGCGGGGCCGTCATTATGTTCGGGGGCTTTGGCCTGTGTGGAATCCCTGAGAACTGCATCGACGAACTGTATCGCCGCGAGGTTCGGGACCTGACCATCATCAGCAACAACTGCGGCAACCAGGGCAAAGGCCTGGCTGTGCTGTTACAGCGTAAGCAGATCACCAAAGCCTTCTGCAGCTATGTCGGTGGCAACCCCGATCTTGAGCAGCAGATCCTGTCCGGAGAGGTCGAGGTCGAGCTCAATCCCCAGGGGACCCTGGTGGAGAGAATGCGGGCTGCCGGCTCGGGTTTGGCGGCCTTCTTTACCCCGACCGGCGTGGGGACCAAAGTGGCGGAAGGGAAACCGGTGCAGCGATTCGGGGACCGAGATTATGTGATGGAGACGGCACTGTCAGCCGATTTCGCGATAATTCGTGCCTGGAAGGGCGACAGCGAGGGGAACCTGGTCTTCCGGGAGTCAGCCCGCAACTTTAGCCCTATTATGGCGATGGCCGCTCGCACCACCATCGCTGAAGTCGAGCACCTGGTCGAGCTCGGTCAACTGGAGGCTGATGAAATCCATCTCCCCGGAATCTTCGTGCAGCGGGTCTTTCAAGGTCAAGACTACCAAAACCACATCGAGAAGATGGTGCTGGCCCGCAACGACTCGGTCCCGCCCGAATCCTCAACCAGCAAAGGACTGAGCCGCCGTCAAATCGCCTGGCGAGCGGCCCAGGAACTGGAGGCCGGGGCCTATGTCAACCTGGGAATTGGAGTGCCCACGCTAGTAGCGGACTATCTCGATCAGAATAAGAATATCCGGCTCCATTCCGAGAACGGAGTCTTAGGTGTGGGTCCCTACCCCAACGAGGAGCAGGTGAACTACTATCTCATCAATGCTGGCAAAGAGACCATCACCCTGCGACCCGGCGGCTCAGTGTTCGACTCCTCCACCTCCTTCGCCATGATCCGGGGAGGTCATGTCGACTGGGCCATCCTGGGGGCTCTCGAGGTCGGCGCCAACGGCGACCTCGCCAACTGGATGATTCCCGGGAAGAAAGTGAACGGAATGGGAGGAGCCATGGACCTGGCCGCAGGAGCGCGCAAAGTGATGGTCTTGACGACCCACTGCAGCAAACGGGGTGACCCCAAGATTAAAGAGCGATGTGAGCTACCCCTGACCGCCCCAGGCGTGGTCGACCTGATCGTCAGCGACCTGGCCGTGCTGGAGGTTACCGATTCTGGATTGGTGCTCAGAGAGCTGGCTCCTGGGGTCACCGTCGAAGAGGTCTTGGCCAAGACCGCCGCACCGGTGACCGTGCCGGCCGACGTGCCTACACTCACGATTCCTGAGGCGGTGG
>CAYRFU010000032.1:10632-24376 GCA_964423525.1 uncultured Burkholderiales bacterium
GGTGGCCTGATGCGAGTGTTGGAACTGTCTCCTGGACACTCCCCTCGCCAGTGGGGCCAGGCTCACGGCGAAAGTTTCGCCAAAGAGATCGCGGAACTAGCCGAGATCCGGCTGGAGTTGATCCGCGTGAACTGGGAGGTTGAAACCTTCGACCCGATTTTAGAAACGGCCCGCCGCCATCTTCCGGTGCTCGAGGATTTCGATCGAGACCTGTGGGACGAACTCCACGGCATCAGTCAGGGTTCGCGAGTGGACCCTGCTCGAATCGTGGTCCTGAACCACTACACTGACCTTCGCGATTTAAAGCCGAAAGAATCGCCCGAGGAAGGTTGCTCAGTCGTCTACAGCCGCTCCCAAAAGGGGACTTTCCTGGGCCAGACCTGGGATATGCACGCCAGCTCTGAGCCCTATGTCATGATGCTCAAAGTCCCCGAGCCCGAAATGTGGGTACTGACCATCACGGGGTGTCTGGCCCTCTGTGGGATGACCTCCAACGGTCTCGGCGTCTGCATCAATAATCTTCTGTCTCTGGATGCTCAGGTGGGAGTGGTCTGGCCAGCCCTGGTGCGCAAGATGCTGGCGGCCGGATCGCCCCAGGCCGCCCATCAACTCTTGCTTCAGGCTCCTGTCGGTTCGGGCCATCACTACTTGGTGGCCGACAAGAGCCAGGTGTTCGGGGTGGAGACTAGCGGCATCCATCGCAAAACGGTCTACCGGGGAGAGCAGCCGTTCTATTATCACACCAACCACTGCCTGGACGAGGCGGTGGCAGCCTCTAGCCAGGTCTCCCCCACTTCGACCACTCACTTGCGCTACAGCAAACTGGAGCAACTTTTCACCGAACCCGCGGATTTTGACCAACTTTGGAATCTTTTGGGTTCCAAAGACGGCTATCCGAAGAGCCTCTTTACCAATCTGGCCACAGCTAACAATCCTCATGCTATGTTTACTTGTGCTCGTATCCTTATGGACCTCGAAAAGAGACGGCTGATGGCTTTGCCCGGTTGGGAAGGGACGGGTCCGGGGAAAGGTTTCACCTTTGAGGCGGTCGTTCGTGGGTGACGGCCATCCATTCTTTTTCACCTGGAGTTCCCAGGCCGGGGCGCGACCGCTAGAGATCACGGGAGGCTCGGGTGCCCGCTTCACTACGCCCGAAGGAGAATGGCTCGATCTGGGGAGTCTGATTTACCAGGCCAACCTCGGTCACGGCCACCCGCGCCTGATAGAAGCCGTGAAGAGCCAGGCGGAACAACTGTGTCTCACTCTGCCCAACGCCATCTTTCCGGCCAAGACCGAATTGGCTCAACGATTACTCGAACTGGCCCCCGTTGGCTTTGACAAAGTTTTCTTCACGCTGGGGGGCTCGGAGGCAAACGAGAACGCCCTCAAGATGGCTCGACTGGCCACCGGTCGCCATAAGACCCTCTCTCGCTACCGCTCCTATCACGGAGCCACCATGGGCTCTCTTTCGCTGTCGGGCGATTATCGCCGACCTCCCCTCGAGCCCGGGCTCAGCGGAGCCGTTCACTGCCTTGACTGCTATTGCGACCGCTGCCCTTTTGGCAAGCAGGTTTCCAGCTGCAACCTGGAGTGCGCCGATCACATTGCCCAGGTGATGGAGCTGGACGGCTTCGGCTCGTTCGCAGCCGTCTTCCTAGAGCCGATCCCGGGAGCGAACGGGGTCTTGATTCCTCCCAAGGGCTACTGGCAAAGGGTTCGGGAGGCTTGTGACACCCACGGCACCCTGCTGGTGGCCGACGAAGTGTTGACCGGCTTCGGCCGCACCGGGAAATGGTTCGCCGTCGAGCATGAGGAGGTGGTGCCCGATCTGATCACCCTCGCCAAAGGCCTGACTGGCGGTTATGCGACCCTGGGGGCTGTTCTCGTGCACGAGAAAGTGAGCCGCCATTTCGACCAGAACGTTCTGCTGGCTGGACTGACCGGCTATGCCCATCCTGTCTCTTGCGCGGTAGCTCTGGAAGCCCTCAAAGTCTATGAGGAAGAGGGCTTGATCGAACGGGCTGCCCAGCTCGAGAAACCTTTCCTTCATCGCCTGAACCAGATGTGGGGTAAGCTCGCCCAACTCCTTTACGTCCGAGGTCGAGGCCTTTTGGCGGCTCTCGAATTCGCGGCCGACCAAGCTGTGATGGAAGAACTGAAAGCTCGCCTCAACCATCACCGACTCTATGTTCACGTCAAGGTGCCCACCCGGATGGTCGTGTTATCCCCTCCCCTTTGCATCTCGGAACAGGACCTGTTGGAAGGCTTAGACCGCCTCGAGGAGATTCTGCTGGCCACCCTCCACGCCTAACAGGCGGGTAGGGCCAGGCCCGAAAATGGCCTGCCCAACCGACACGCGAACGAGGCGATCGTAGCCCTCGAACTTTTAGCAGCGTTGTCGTTTCCTGCTCAGGAGAGGTCCTGAGGGGTGAGGACGGCAAACCAACGATAGTGGTTATCGGTGAGGAGCCCGTCCTGGTCAGTAGACAGAGTCTTCTTGGTGACCGAGTGGCCCACGTTGCCACCGATGACATCGATCTCGCCGGGTCGGACTGCGGTGACGATATCAGCAGGGCTGGCATAGATCTCCGGCTGGTTGTCGTAGTCGATTCCTTCTTGACGGCTGTAAACGACCATGTCCCCGACCTCCGGCGCCTTCTCGCTCAGGCGATAGCCCCAGTAGGCAGCCGACTCGTCCTCGGCTTGACGTTTGAGAATGGCGTCAGACACCCATCGAGGGAACCACCATTCTTTTGCAGCAGGTTGCCAAAAGCGACTTGCCCCGGGGGAGTGAGGCCCAGCTTGAAAGTCTGAGCCAAATGAGCACCATCAGTCCCAGCGCCGTCACGAGCGCCTATGAAAATTCCCAGCGAGTCTATCAGAGGACGGCGGCTGGCCGGGTCATCGCCGACATCGCCTCATCAGTCGGACGAGATGATAGAGAAGCTTTGAAAAGCATGGCCGAGGCCGTTCTGGACCGGGCTGACCAGCAAAAGGACCCCAACGACCATAACGCTCTGCCGACACTGATCCCGATTCTGGCTCGTTATGGCGAGACGGGCACCGGGCCCAGACAGGTTATGGCCCAGATCTTGGCTAACCACGGAGAGCGGAACACCACGGTGGACGCTTCCCACGTGCACGCTGGACGGGTCGTTTTTGACCTCCCCGCTAGCCAGGAAAGGGCCTGACTTTGACCGCCTTACCGATAGCCACTCAGAGGATTAACCCTCGCCTGCAGGAAGTCGGCCGGCTAGAACTGGCCTCGCTCTCGCCTGGCGAGTCGAGCGGAGCCCGCGGCGGCCTGGCTGTGAAGCCGGTTGTCGAGCTTTTCACCCGGGGTGACTATGCCGACTCCGATTTCGAGGTGGCCCTCACCGAGACTCTGGCCAAAACAGCCTCTCACTGGTCTAGTGGTGCCTCGGCGACGGCTCGAGGCTCTCGAGCATCACCAACAAGGGGGAGAGGTTCCGACTTCTCTTGCCCAGTTCAACCACGAGCCAAAGGTGGTGAAAGAAGCGGTTCCCCCCTCTCAGTCGGTCGCTCCGGCTCGCCCCAGGCTGTTTGACTGGCTCTCGAGACTCATTTAAAATTCTGGCCGATTCTCTAGCCTCTTTGGTCGTGGGCCATCGAAAATCGTGGAAGGTATAACATCCGCGTGATGAATATGTCTTTCTACCTCGACGGCTGGGATACGGCCAAGAAGGAACAGGTTTATGAGGCCCTCGAGCGGGCCAGCGAGGTGGGCATCATCCCTGTCACCTCGGCCGGTAACGGTGGTCCTGACCTGTGTAGCCTGAACAGCGGTATCGCCAGCCAACACTACGTCGTCACGGTAGCCGCGACCGACGCCCGGCAGGTGACCATTCATACCGACCCGGCCAAGCTCAATGGAACCCCAGCTGTTCATCGCATTCCGTCCTTCTCGGGTCGAGGCTGCCAGGGAGAGGACAAGCCCGATGTGTGCGCGCCTGGAGCGGAAATTTTGACCGGCACCGTCGAAGGCAGTTATGGCCGCCAGAGTGGGACCTCCTTCTCCGCGCCCCTGGTCTCGGGAGTGGTGGCGACCTGGGTGCAAGCCGACCCGAGCTTGACCGTTGACCAAGTTCAGCATCTCTTAGAGGAAAGTTCCTTGCAACTGCCCGATGTTGCTCACGAAGCCCAAGGTCACGGGGTCATTCAAGCCTATGAGGGTCTCAAGCTGATCCAGAGCCGACGGTAGCTGCTCGACAGCGAATTCGAGAAATAGCTTCCCAGCAGCATCAATCCGTCGGGGTCTTTTTGCTAGACCACTCTGGGAGCGAAAACGCCAGACCTAATAGAACGAGTCGATAAAGATGGTCTGGTCGGGTGAGCTAAGGCGAACGTCTCGGACGGTGGTGGTGCCATCTTCCCACATCACGGTGACCTGATAGGTGGAGCCGAGCTTTCCGTTTTGGAACTGCCCTAGGAAGTTAGGATAGCCGTAACTCTCGGTGCGCTGCCGGCTGCTCCAGTCGCCCTTCTCATGAATCACGATCTGACTGGGTTTGACCCCATCCGACCGTTGGCCGGCCACCACCCTCAAGTCACCCCGTTGGCGAGTCTGGGGCGGCTGGGGCCGCGTGGGCCGAGCGCGATTGAGACGCTGGTTCAGCTCGATCATCTCCTGCAAAAAGCGCTGGGTCTCTTGCAAGTAATCCTCGTCATAAGGCGAGGGAATGGACTGGGCCGTGGCCGGCTGACTGGTGGCCGCCAGAGCCGCCAGACCGGCCATCAGAGCCAGCCAGCTGGTCCCTTCCCCGCTTCGCTCAGCCGGTCGAAAATCGTCCTCTTGAGGGTCCGCCTGGGGTGGATCGGGCGGGCCCTGGAGGGAGTTGGTCGGCCGGACAGTAGGGTCCACGACGTATCCGGGCAGAGCAGTCTTGTCTTTTAGCATGGGCGGCCTTAGCCTAACCGGGAACCCTCACCGAATGCTGAAAATCTCGGTTGGCGATCTCTTGACTTCAGGGCAACACGAAAAACCGAGAGCCCGGTTACGATAGGGAGCATGACCAAGCTTTCCAAAGCGATCTCTGACGGTCTACACTCAAGCCGTCCCCTAGAGTGGCGCCTTTGGCTGTCGACCCAAGACCGCAACCAGGAAAGCTTGAAAGCTCTCGACCGGGTTGAAGCCGCGGCCAACCAAAAGGGTCAGGACCAGCTTGTGCGAGCAGCCCAGCTAGCCCGGGCGGGTTCAAAGCGGTGCCGACCCGAGGAGAAACTTCGCCTCCTTCGCAAAACTTTCGAGGCCCTGGAGGCGGGCGTGGCTGATGGTGTTCACGGACTGGCGGGTTTCGCGCTCCGCCTGGCCCAAGCATCCAAGTCGGCCGCTCCCTTCCTCTACCAGCAAAGCCTGGAGGCCCAGCCAGGCTGGGAACAAGACTTTCTGACCAGCCTGGAAGTGTCACCCCTGGCCGGGCTAGCCCAACTCCAGCAACCAGGCGAATGGACTTTACAGAGAGGGGCCCGGGTTGCCCTGGACCACTCCTCCAAGCCGCTCGAAGCCCTCGAGAAGTTGAAAACGCTGGAACCCCACCAGGCCTTCCAGGCCCACCAGCAGCTCTCGGCAGTCACTTCAGACCAGAAAGCCCTCGCTCGACACACTCTCGAGCAACTCCAGTCCTCCTACTCTCCCCTGGAATTTAGCCAACGGCCCTTTCGCGAGAATCTCGGAGCGCCGGACTGGTTAGCCGACTGGACCCTCGAACAGCTCCCCGACTCTCCCTGGTATCCGTTCTGGAAGGAAGCGCCCGAAACACGGGTCGAGATTCTCGAAAAGCTCCAGGCCGGCAGGACGCTGAGCGTGCCAGACGCCCTTGAGGTCGTGGCTCCCCACCTGGAGCAGTCCCCCCACCTCCTAGGCTCCGTCAAGAAGGTTGCCTCCAGCCAATCCCAAGAGGACTGGCGCCAGGCCCTAGGTCTGCTGGAAAAACTCCCCGAGGAATCACTTCAAGCCGGCATCGACCACCTCCTCAGTCGAGGACCGGGAGCTTTGGAACGGGCTTTGATCGCGGCCGCCGCTCCCGGACCGACCCTGCTGGGAGTGGCCGAGGCCCTCCTCGAGATGGCTCCTGACAGTCGGTTGAAAGCTTTTCTTGCAACCCTTCCGGAAGGCAGCTCCGAGGGAACTCTAGCCAGAGGAGCGCGCATTTTGAGAGAGGAGCAACCGGAAGACAGTCTAACAACTTTGGCCCTGCTCGCTTGTCGCACCTCGGATGCCAGCGAGAGGATCAGTCAAAAACACGCGATCCTCTGCCACGGCTTGGCTGCAGTCCATCGGCAGGCGACCTGTGACTGGCAGGCCAAGTCGGTCGAACTAGTCTGGGAGCTAGCCCACCTGAAGGCTCCCACCAACCAGCTCTGGCTGGGAACGGCGGCGGCTCATCACGGTCTTCGTCTGCTGGCTCAAGGGCTGCCTCAGAGCGAAGCCGAGTTCGCTCAGTTCGGCAGGACTCTGCTCCAGAGTCAGTGGATGATTCCCGAGTGGGCCAAACCGCTCGAGAAGGCCGTGGCGAAAGGGTTAGAGGAGAGTTCCGACGCGATCGTGGCCGAGCTACTCAAAAGCCTTCCTCCCGAGCCGCGCGCCAGTCTGGACCGCCTCTGTGAAGTGTTGACCTCCCTGCCCTTCCAGGCGCGAGCATCCAGGAGTTCCCTGGGACTTGAGATCTCCGAGAGCTACATTGAGTTGGGCGGTTTCGAACTTCCCGTGGTCGATCGAGAACCGTCTCGAGAGTTGAACCTCGACCCGGCCGGGGCGATTCAACAGACGACCCGAACACCTCTGGTCCCCCGTCACGACTACACCCAGGAGGAACGCGAACTGAAAGTGATCACCCGTTGGGATGAGTCCTATCAAAGTGGACAGGTCACAGTCTACAACCCGAGGAGCGGTCAGTTCGTGACTCAGGACTCCTATCGGGACGGTGTGGCCGCCGGCTACGACCCTGAGACCGGTAAGGTGAAGGTCGAAAGCTCCTACAAAGACGGGGTAGCCCTGGCCTACCATCCCGAGAAAGCTACCTTTGAACTCCGAACCAGCTACAAGTCGGGTCTGGCCGCCCTTCGCAATCCCGTCACCGGCCAGGTGAAATTTCGGGAGGCTTATAACTCCGGCATCGGGGCCGCCGTCAACCCCTACACTGGCGAGGAAAAGTGGGTTGATTCCTACCAAAGCGGCGTCGCTGGCTACTACGACCTGAATCGAGAGGGTTTCGACTTCCGAAATTCCTACCAGAGCGGCCTAGCCGTGGCCACCAACGACCCTGGACACCCCACCCTAATGTCGAGCTACAGCTGGTCCATGGACTTCGAGTAACCCCACTCTTGAGGAAGGGTGGTGAAGTCCGGGTGGTCCCCAGCGTGAGCGAAAGACCAGCTCCAACGGATCTGGACTTGGTCATCAACCAGAAACAGACCGGGCATCATCCACGGATCGCCCACCGGAGCGCCCACACGGTGACCTTTTCGGGCGGCCTCAAATCCGCGCAACCAAACAGCCGGAGCAAACATCTTGCTGAGGCCACCTGGTTCGAGCTGAAAGGCTTGATAGAACGTCTTTTCCTAGTCGGAGACCGCCCGGGCCTCCGGCCATAGCTTTTGAAAGAACTCTCTCCCCTGTTCTACCGTACCCTGATAGAACATCAAGATAGGCGGATAGAGGGAGGCGGCTTCCTTCAAGTCGGCTACGGTCTCACGACAGAAGATTCACCCGAAATGACGAAGAAAGACCAGAAAGTTGGTCGGACCCAAATTGTCTTGGAGCCTGGGGCCAGCTAAATTGAGCCCCTTTACCGGGGCCTCGAGAAGAGATTCCATGAGGGAACTATACGGCAGTCAGGGCCCGGTTCCCGTGGTCTGGCTCACAAACCGGAGCGGTTTTTCTATGCTATACTGCAAAAATAGGGAGGAAGGTCTGAGTCTTCGTGTGCTAAAAGAGCAAGGAGTGGCCCTCATCACGGCCCTGCTTCTGGCTGTCTTTCTCTTCCTGCTGGGAGGCTTTTTCCTCTACCGGTTTCAAAGCGACTTCTTCTTCCAGTCTCGCCACGAGGCCAACGAGCAGGCCTATTATTTGGCCCTTTCGGGCATCGATCACTACCGGACCCAACCGCTCAACCCGAGCGATCCTCAGCCGCTCGACACCCCACCCTTTACGGAAGCTGCCCCGGCCGTCGTCAACCTGGATTCCCGCCTTCGCTTTAGGGTCTACGGCGTCGACTCCCCTGGGGTGGGCACCGATATCGTCTCCACCGGTCAAATCCTCAATACGGGAGGAGTCGTGATCGCCCAGCGGACCATGGTTGTCCCCCGAGGAATCATGAGTAATATCTATGAGCGATAATACTCCCGAGGAGAAAGACTCCCCGACCTTTACCGTTCGCAGCGACGCGGTCGAGAATGAATGGAAGCTCGATAAACTGACCGAGTCGTTTCTCCAAATCCCACGCTCGGCGGTGGCCGGTCTGGCAGTCGCGGTGGCGGGTCTCTTCCTGGCCGCTCTGATCGGGTTCGCCCCCAATCCCGACCAGAGTCATGCGGCCGAGCCGCTCCCATTTCAACCCAGTCCTCGGCCCACCCAGAAGCCTCCCGAAAGAGACCCTCAGCTGCCCACCAATCCGGCCATGCGGAGCTATGCCCTCAAGTCGTATTCCGACTCGCAAGAGTTTGTATATTTGCCAGGCTACGACCAGACTCGAGCTTTGGTCAATCCCATCCCAGCCACGGCCGCCTCGATTCAGCGAGGGCGCACCAATTACGAGCGAAACTGCGCTGCCTGCCACGCTTTTGACGGCCAACCCCGACCCAATCTGGCCAAGCCTCCGCGCAACCTGGCCAACCCCCACGAGTATGTCTACGGCAGCAGTGAGGCCGCCATCTATCGCAGCATCGCCCACGGCATCCCGAACTCTTCGATGGGGGCCTACGGAAAAGTGATCGAGGACAAGAAGATTTGGGACATCGTCAACTACGTCAGGAGCCTTCAACGTTGAGCCGCAAAGGGTTATCGCTGAAGGCTCCTGACGTAGATGACGATGTGCCTGACGGGGATGTTCTTTCTGGTGGTCACCCGCCTTTTTGTCACCATCGTGCCGATGCAAGACCAGGTCCGCGAGGAGGTCCTGCAGCTTCGCGACGCCTCTACCGTGCTGGCTCGCCTGGGCCGGGAACTGCGCACCTCGGGAGTGGTCTATCAGCCCAGTGGGAATTGGACCACCTTCTATCCCGAGATCTCAACCGGCGACGGCGAGATCATGTTTGTCATCAACGGGCCTCCTGATGGCCCCTCCACCGGCACCCCGACGGCCTACTGGTTTCATGAGACGGAAGGCACCATCCGACGCATCTCCTACCAACTGGGCGGGTTCACCTTCGGAGTTCCGGCAAGCTATCTTCCCAGCGCCGACGAACCTGACCCGAACGGTCAGGTGTTGGCTCGAGATGTAGAGGACTTTCGCTTAACCCGAGTGCTCGATAACGGGACCACCTTCATCCGTTTCGAACTCAAAGTTAGGACCGTCGAGAAACCCCTGACGGCTCAGGTCAGACTCTTACCGACGCCAGGATTGTGAGGAGTGCGATGAGGAAAAATCGAGGATTGACGTTAGCCGAGATCATGATCGCCTTTTTAATTCTGGTGGTCGCTGCCCTTTTTATTCTGGCCCTTTTCATGGCCGGCCTGGGTCACTATCGCCACCTCGACGTGGTCACGACCGTCGACTCCCTTCAGCAACAGTTGATGGATGAAACCATGGCCACTCCTTTCGCCGTCTTGGCCAGTCGGGCGGGCAGCTTCGCCGCTCCTTTTCAGGACTATAGCTACGACCTCGACATCACCACCTTCAGCGGCACCACCGAAAGGGTCAGCCTGACAGTCACCGGTCCGGGCGGAACCAGTCGCTCGATGGAGGGGTTGCGCGCCCCCTCGGCCCTCGACCCCGGGATGCTCGTCTTCATCAAACATGACTGCTGGACGTGTCACTCCAACAGCACCATGCCGGTCCCTTATGACTCGCCGGGATTAACCACCGCCCCTCAGTTGAATCCCCCTGGAATTGTGTGGACCGCTACCCAACGCTTGACCGACCCGACTCTCAACGCTTTGATCGCGGCCGAGTTAGGACATCCCCCCACCGCCGAGGATTACATCAAAGTGTCCATTCGAGAATCCCAGCTTTACCATGTGCCCGGTTACGCTCCCAGCGACCCCGGGATGGTCGGCAACGAGATGCCCCACTTCGACAGCGCTCTGATGCCCGATGCCGAGCTTGAGCCACTGGTGGACTACCTTATGACCTTGGATACACCGGGTCCCTAAATGGGTGCTCAAAGTCAAGAGAGTCTCGAAGCCATCGCACCGCGCCAGCTGACGCCGGAATTGACCACCCGAGTCCAGGACGCCATCGCCTTCCTGTCGACTCTCGCGGATGTTGACAGGGCTCTGGTGATGGTTGAGGTCGGCGACCAGCTGAAGGTAGCGGCAGCGGCCGGTGAGCCTGGCTACCCTCCGACCTCTCTTCTCCGCAAGACGCTCCACCAGGGCAAGCCTCTACTTGTCTTGGACGCAGCTCAAGACCACCGTATCTCAGAGAACAGGCTGAGGTCTTTAGTGTGCGTTCCTTTCCAGGACCTGGTAACAGGAATGAGAGGATTGCTCTACGTCGATAACCAGAATCGACCAGCAGCTTTCTCCTATGGCGACAAAGCCAAGATTTCGGACTTCGCGGCCAAGCTCAACAGCGAGACGGCCTTGCCGACCTATCGCCATGATCTGAAAGAGACGGCTGCCCCGACAAGTTCGGGATGGCTCTCGTTGGTTGCCCTGACCCTTTTGGTCGCCATGGCCACTCTGTTTCCAGCCTACCTTCTCACCCCCCAGGCCGGCTGGAGCGCCCCACCCGCCCAGTTTGAAAGACCTTACGACGTCACGCGCTCGTTTCTTGAGCTAGCCCAGGCGGGTCACCTGAAACGGGCCCGAAACTTGCTCTCACCTCGATTGCAAGACGAGGTAAGTCCCCAACAACTGGAGGCGCGTTGCGACCAGTGGGACCATTCCAAGCAGTCCCCTCGCCGCGTGCTCCAAGAGCACGTGACCAAAGGACGCGCCACGGTTCAAGTGGGTCGTCCACGCCAGGAGGGGAGCTGGCAATGGCAACTCGTCATGACCTCTGAGGGTTGGCGAATCGATTCCTTCCACGAGGGCGGTTCGTGACAGGACTGAAGTCGTGGCAACCTGGAACAGTGGTCGACGGGGTCTACGAAATCGAAGCTCTGATAGGCCTGGGAGGAATGGGAGCCGTCTTCAGAGCGCACCACCTCGAATGGGGAACCAGTCTGGCCATCAAAGTCGCTCGCCCTGATGTCGAGCATCCTCCCACCTTGCGGGAGAGGTTGGTCCAAGAGGGAGAGGCTTGGGTCGGGTTAGGAGTTCACCCCCATATTGTTCAATGCTTCTTCATTCGCGAGTATTTCGGTCTCCCGGCCCTCTTTCTCGACTTTCTCGAGGGTGGCTGCCTCGAAGATTGGATCTACGAAGGACGCCTGCCGCGAGACGATTTTCCGCGCATCATCGACATCGCCATTCAGGCCACAGCGGGCCTGGGTTACGCCCACCACCACGGGATGATCCATCGAGACATGAAGCCGGCTAATCTGCTGCTGCGCCCCGACGGTAGCGTAGCCGTCACCGACTTTGGCATCGTGAAAACCATGGCCGCCGAGCAGTCCCGTCTCCTTCCTTTCCAACCCCAGGCTCCTCGTTTTAGGGAAGGGGTCACCCTCCATTCCACAGTCATGGGAACGCTTGGATACGGAGCCCCCGAGCAGTGGGTTGAAGGGACCCGAGTCACGCCCTCCATCGACCTCTACGCTATTGGCGTAACCCTTTACGAACTCTGTCTAGCCCGTCGTCCCTTTCCTGTTCAGGACAATAACCCCCTGACGGTTGTTATGCAGCAACACATGGGCCCTGCCGCTCGACTCCCCGAGCCGGTCCCGGATTGTCTCGCAGACCTGGTCGAAAGCTGTTTGCAGTTCGAACCTTCAGCCCGCCCTCCCGACGCTGAGACGCTTATCGGGAACCTCAAAGACTGCTATCTTCGCATCACTGGTCAGGAGTATCCGCGAGAACTGCCGGGGGCGACGGTCCAGCGGGCCAATACCCTCAACAACCGAGCGGCCTCTTTTTACTACCTGGGCAAAGACGAGAAAGCACTCGAACTGTGGCGACAGGCTTCCACCCTGGATGGTCGCCACGAAGCCGTCTTGTTCAATCGGTTACGGACCCAATGGCAGCATCTGGAAACCGAAGCTGATGAGGCTCTCTGGAGCCTCGAGCAAGCCGAGGCCCCTCTGGCACTGGCCAACCTGGCCTTGATGGTCGGCAAACCCGAGAAGGCTCTCCGGTCTCTGGAGAAAGCCGTCGAGCAGCAGCCCGACTCGGCCGAACTGCTCAGCGCCCTAGGGGACGTTTTGATGTATCAGGAGTCGGCCTACGGGGCAGAGAGCGCCTATGCTCGAGCCCTAGGCTTACGGCCCGAGGACCGCTTCCTGGCCAAGCGCCGTGGTATGGCCCGCTTGGGACGACGTTCGATGGGCGAGGACACCTTTTTTCCTCGCAACCAGCCTACGGTCAAGAGAAGCTTGCCCGGTCCAGTCCTCTATGGTCGCCACCATCCCTCCACCGGGGTGCTGATCCTGGTTGGCAAGGGAGGCCTGGTGGCCTGGGATTTGACCAAGCCGGCCGTTTTGTTCGAACTCCAGCTCCCTGACCTTCTCCCCGACCTGGCCTTCGACCAGCGTCGACTCTACTTTCTTCACGCCACACCCAGCCTCTGCTATCAGCTTCTCAACGCCTTCGTCTTGTGGCAAACCCCACCGGGCGGTCGTCTGGTCGTAGCCGATCCAAGCCGAGGAAAAGGGGTGATGCTGGTCAACCGCCAGCACTACCTGGTCGCCCTGGATAGCGGCCGGCAACTAGCAGCTCTCGAGGGCGCCCAGGCTGCCATCGCTTCGGGGGGATTTCAAGACGGAAGGACTGTCGCCGGGATGCGTGACGGTTACCTGGGCCTTTGGAACCCGAGTGGAGGCCTGGTCGCGCGGTCCCAGCTGGCCCAGGCTCCTCTCCTCAACGTGGTGGTGCTACAAAGGGCGCCCCTCGCCCTGGTCGCAGCAGAGGGGAGTTCCGGAGTTCAAGTTGTGTCCCTTCCGACCCTGGAAGTCATGACCGAGATCGCCTGGACTCGTCCCATCACCCAATTGCGTGCTCTTCATCAAGAGCGTCTCCTGCTGCTTCGCTCGGGCCGGAACTACGCCCTTTGGGAGACCGGGGGCGAGAAGGTCTTCGAGGGGGAAGGCGACTGTTGCCTCACCAACGACGGCTTCTTTCTGTGCGACCGAGAGGGGGCGCTCGAGCTTTGGACCCTCGCCCCTAAGAGGCGAGTTCGTCGCTTTGCCCCTCACGGCCAGCGGGTGACTTTTGTGGGTGCCAGCCTGTGCGGTCGCTACGCCGTGACCGCCTCTTTGGAGGCCGAACTAGCCTTTTGGGAACTCGACGAAGCCAATCGAGTCTATCCCCGAGACCTTTTGCTGAGCCGAGGTAGTCGGCATAGCGACGCCGAGGCCACTCAAAAGGCCTTTGAGCAGAATCTCGAGCGGGCTCTCTCTGCTTATCAAAAGGGTCACCACAAGGCCGCCTATGAGAGCGCTCTCAAGGCCCAGGAGGTGCCCG
>CAYRFU010000032.1:24386-31866 GCA_964423525.1 uncultured Burkholderiales bacterium
ATCTTGTTGCTAGCCTGTCGCGCCATCTGGCCCGAACCACTCTGCGGGGGGTGTGGGAACGATTTGCCGTGAATCTGCACCTCCCTGGCCAGGGCCTTGACGCCCATTTTCCCAGCGACCTTCTGGTGACGGGGCATCAGCACCAGGTGTGGGCTCACGATAGCCGTGGCTACAGTCAACCCTTGGGTCTCGAAATCCCCCTCGAAACCTTCTGTGTGTTGGATGATAAACGGATCTTATTAGCTCACGGCGAGGTTCTCCAACTCTTCGACCTTACCCGCAATCAGCTGCTATCCGAAACCGTCGCGCTCCCTTCCCCGGCTCGCCGACTCCTCTCCAATCGAGACGGCAACAAGGCCCTGGTCCTGGGCCGGTCGGGTGAGCTTCTTTTGCTGGACATCGAAGGCCTCAAGCTGGTGGCGGGCCTGGCCGACAAGAAGGGCGAGCACGATTGGGTGACTGTCAATCCTGATCTCACTTTCGCTCTGACCGGAGCTCGCTGGAAATTCTGGAATCTGCAAAACCAAAAACAGATCACCGGAAAACGCTCTCTCAAAGCCGACAGAACTCTGCTGGCCGCCATTCCCGATTTCGTCACCGCCGCTCTCACCGATGATGGACAAGTAGCCGTAGCGGCCGATGCCCGACAGGTCATCTCGGTCTGGGATACGCGTATTGGCCGCTGCCGACGGGTGCTCGAAGGCCATCAGGACAAGATCATCTTCGTGGCCGCCTGGAACCATCTTCAGGTGGCTCTCTCAGCCAGCTGGGATGGCTACCTCGTGTTTTGGGACCTGGCAACCGGGTCCGTGCTTAAGAATTTTGAACCGCATCGCGGCAAAGTTGTGGCTGCCGTGGCCGAACCCAGTGGCCGCTATCTGGCCACCCAAGGGGATGATCAGATGGTGAAGGTATGGGAGCTGGAGTGGGACCTCGACTCCAATCGCAAGGCCCAATCCCTTGGCCAGGCTCTCGGCCCCGTTAGAACTCTGGACCGCCTGGGCTCCCTGCTCAGGCCCTGATCGCTTTCCACCACCCAGTCGGTATGCAAACTCCCACCGTCTCGCTCGACCATGTAGCGGTCTTGAACCCGCAATTGACCTTGGCCCTGATCAAACCGGAACGGTTGGCCAACCAGCGGCCGCCTCCGGCAAGTCACCTCCTCCTCAGGACTCTCTGTCTGAATTCGACTGACCGTTCCAGCCCAACTCGATAAGATGATCTCATCAGCGTATTGGAAGGACTCAGAAATGGCGAACTCACGAAATCAACTCAACAAGGCTAGCGAAGTGGTCACGGCTGCCCTCCAGGCCCTGGGACGTCCCATCGAGATCCAGCTCGATGAAGCCACCCTTCACACCTGGATGCCTGAAGCTCCCGAGGTGGAGTTCCACCGAGTAGATGACAGGAGAAACCTCTATCGGGCCTTCTGCGGCGACGATGACCTGGTTATCCAGATCACGGTCCTCGACCTCCCTGAAAGCCATCGACGGGATCAAGACCGCGCCCTCCACGTGCGCACTTCACAGCATCTCTCTCAAAGCCTGGGTGCTGAACTGGTCGAAGCCAGTTTCTGGCACAACCAGAATCTCTCCGGCCTCAACTTCGTGCTCCGTTCTGAAAACGAGGGTTTCTCGGCCAACGGGATCTCTTTCGTGGTCGGCTCGAAGCTAGTCCACATGACCACCCTTCGCCACCAAGAATTAGAGCCGTTCCAGGCTGAACGGCGCTTTCTGAACGACTTCTCGGTGGACTTCACCTAAGAGCTAAGGAACAATCAGAACCACGTAGCGCACGGTCACCGATTCGCACAACCCGGGCACCAGATTCTCCACGCGGAAAGCCTTGGCGCTGGTGCTAAAACCAGCCCGCGAGTAGAAAGGGGTCTCGAACAAAAGCGTCCGTCGGCCTCCTGCCTCTAAGGTCTCAACTCTCTGACTCATCTCGTGTCCCGCCAGGATCCCTTCTACCGGTCGGGGTCCGGGGCTGGAAGGGCGATAGTCTGGAACCAACTGAAGGACCACCTGGGCATAGTCCACCATCGATTCTGAGGGATTGTGGACCTGAACCTCAACGCAGATCACATCGGGAGGGCGGAGAGTC
Source organism: uncultured Burkholderiales bacterium (assembly GCA_964423525.1). Taxonomy (GTDB): domain Bacteria; phylum Vulcanimicrobiota; class Xenobia; order Xenobiales; family JADMJV01; genus CAYRFU01. The sequence goes on from CAYRFU010000032.1 coordinate 26,490, forward strand.
AATCTTTCGAAGAAGATCGAGGTGCCCAGTGCCACAGACCTCAAGATTGCTCGCCGCTACCGTGAACTCGCCTGCAGCCGTTTCCCCGACGAGATTATCGAGGTTCGTATCTTTGGCTCTCGGGCACGAGACCAGGCCCACGAGAACTCTGACCTGGACCTTTTCGTTCTAACCAAGACCGACAGGCAGCGAGGAGAATTGCAAGCCCTAGGATTTGACGTGGGCCAGGAGTTCGGTTTTGTCTATCCGATCGTACCTCTCGTGCTTTCCAAGGTCAGCTTTGAAGAGCTGCGAGAGCGCGAGCGAAGGATAGCTCAGGACATCGACCGCTTTGGGATCTCGGTGTGACCGAAGCCAATCGTTCAAAGAATTTCGCCACGGAACTCGAGAGGGCCGAAGAGGCCCTGCGGTCGTCGCGGCTCTTGCTCGCTCACGACTTCTATGCTGACAGCATTTCGCGAGCCTACTACGCTATGCTGCACGCTGCCCGGGCCTTACTATTCTTGGAAGGTCTCGAAGCCAGGACTCATCGCGGCGTCGGTCATCAGCTCAACCTCCACTTGGTGAGAGAAGGTCGATTCGATCCTGACCTGGCCAGAGCTTTCAGTCGCTATCAGGCCGATCGAGAAGCGGCTGATTATGACGGAAGCGCGGTCTTCAATCAAACGCAAGCAGAAGAGGTGGTGCTGGCGGCCACCCGTTTCATCGAGGTCGTCCAGAACTCCAAACCGATCGACGAGGCATCTCCGTGAACTGTGAACCTTTCTAGGCCCCCGCGAGCCGAGTCCAGCAGGACGATACTTCCGGCCAGGAACGGACCGTTAACGGGTCAAATCGACCTTCTGGTCACGGTCGCGGTAGGTCCAGCGGTTGCCACGCCGCCTCCAACTCCACGATGGTTGGCGCTGGGCACCTAAACCGACCTCATCCTAGTGGCGCCCGAGGTGCGCGACCCTGGAAAACCATGGACCGGCCGTCCTCCATAGAGTGAACTCGGAGAGCACCTGAGGTGCCAGAGAATCGTTGACACGTTCTCAATGTGGTGGGAACGGAGGCTGGGTCGCGCAGTCAGAGTAGGCTAGCCCAGTTCCGCCTTCTTTTCAACTAGCAGAGGCGATGTCGGTTTGTCGGAAATCGTTTCCCTTGAAAAGCAACGGTCGATCGAGCTCTCGAGCTAGAGCATAGGCGAAACAATCGCCGAAATTTAGACCAGCGGGATGTCGACCTTTACCGTAGTCGAGAAACGCTTGGCGAGCAAGATGAGCTTGCTGAACACTGACTGGTTCCAAAGTGATATCGGCTCGAAGCAGAAAGGTGTCGACCTGACGGGCAGCACAAGGTCCGAGTTGCCTCTCTACTACCATCGCGAGTTCCAGGAAGTTGGCGGCACTAAAAGAGCATGCTTGGGCTTTGTGGATAAGTTGGAGGAAATCGTCTCGTTCTGGTTCGCCGTACAGCACGGCCACTAGTGCCGAGGTGTCCAGAATCACCTCGGAAGACCGAGGTCATCGTAGAGCACTTCGGCGTGTTCGCTGTAAGGTGCTTGAACGCAGTCGGCTACGCGTTGGGCGATGCCACGTAGCTCTTCGTAACCGGCTTTGCTCTGATTCTTCTGGACTCGCTCATAGTGTTCGCGCAGGGCATCGATGACGACTTGGGTCATCGACTCTCCTGTGGCCTGAGAGATGGCTAGAGCTAGACGGTGAGCCTCCGGATTCTTGATGTTTAATGTCATCGCTCTCGGGATTCTGTAAAGGATCCTATTTTTCCTTCATTAAAGACACATTGGAAACGGTCATCGTTGCCTCAGAGTAGGGAGAAGTATTTTCCCAATGGGTTGCCAACCCCGGCGCCTACTCGGTGGCGAGTTCCTTTGGGGCCACTAGCTCTAGGAGACTGAGCGCCTTTCCTCCCCCACCCACCCGGCTCCCCGTCGAGCACCGAGGAAAGCACTTTGAACTGAGAGCCGACCGACCGGGCGAGGATGTGGAGCTGATCAAAGCAGTCAAAGAGCGCCTCGCCAGGTCGGGCAGAAGAAGTCGGACCCGCTCCTCGTCCCGCCGATCAGGGTCTTGGCTCCATTGGACAGTCTGGAAGAGCCGGACTACGCTCTCTTCCATCAAGGCGAATGCCTCCTGGGCGTAGTCCGAGTCACGTTCGAGGTCATAGGCAATCCACAGCGCGACGACCTTCGTCCTCGCGCTGTTTTTCGGGTCGATGACCACCAGGATCTCGGGCGATTACTGCCTGGTCGTAGGTTTCGACGATAGCTGGCTGACCAGTGTAGCGAAAGGTTGCTGGAGCCGGAGAGCATCCGGTATACTGACCTGGTGAACACTCTTCAAGAGTTAAGCCCGAGGGAAAGATCGGCATTGACTGGGTTTCTGGAGGCACTACGGCGAAAGTTCACCGACCGCGTCCTGGATCTGCGCCTTTTTGGTTCGGCGCTGGGAGGGGTGCGAAGTGGAGACTCCGACCTCGATGTGGCAGTTATTGTCGGAGGCGAAGACTTCGGGCTTCGCTGTGATATTCTCGACCTCGCGTCAGACGTCTTTCTCCGCACCCAGGTCGCCATAGACGCCACCATCCTGAGCCAGGAGAGGTATCGCTCCATGCTCGAGAGAGAGCGACGGTTGGCTCTCGATATTTCGCAAGGAGTGCCCCTTTGACGGAAGAAAATCGTCGTTCCAACGCGGAGCTTGAATGGCAAGCAGCTCGGGAGGCTTGGGGCGATGCCGAAGTCCTGACCGAAGCCGCTCGCTGGAACGCTTCGATCAGCCGTCTTTACTATTCAGTCTTTCACGCAGCCAGGGCTTTGCTTTTACTGAAAGGCCTGGAGCCGAAGACCCACGAGGGAGTCAATCGCCTCTTTAGTCTCCATTATGCTCTCGCAGAGGAGCTGCCCCACGCTCTGAGCCGCACCCTGGGTCGCTTGCAGAAACATCGCGGGGAAGCCGATTATACGGCCGAGTTTGTCTTTACTGAAGACGACGTGGAGCGCGAGAAGCAGGCCGCTCTTGAGTTCTTGGAACAGGCCAGGGACAAGGGTCACTTCGACAAAATCTAGAAGGCCTCCGTGGCGATTTCTACCACGACCTGCAGACTACTTCGGCGAATTCGCCGCTATGGTTGCTGCCAAGGCGCCCCCGATTGGTAGCAGGTCTGTGAGCTTGCCTATCCCCGAAAAAGGACCAACTGCCACGATTCCTGTCGGCAGGGGGTGCCTGGGGAGCATCGGGTGATAGACCCACACCCTCAATACTGGGCTCTGTCCGCCTTCTCCAAAGACGGTTACTTCAGCTACCATTTCCTCGCTGGAAATCTGAATTTCACGGGTCATAGGCTCTATCGTATGAACCAGGCGGATGGTTTTCGGCAAAAGACTCAGACAGCTAATCGCGCCCCATAAACCGGATTCAGCCATGGCGAATGACACGGTCAAAGTTGCGCGAGCCCCGTGATTACTGGGTTCGCGGACCGGAAAAATTGCCAGTGTGGGTCAGGAGTGTGTCAACTTTTTTGGGGCATCCTGTCTTGCCGGGAGTGACGGCTACCCGATCTCCATCCTTCCCGGCTGGCGACTCTCATTCCGCATACCATAGAAATTGTTCTTCTGTTGTTCTGGCAGAATATCGAAGTTCGCTGTCGAAGGCCAACCTCATGAGAGCTAGCGAGCGGAACGAAGAAGTGGTCAAGAAATGAGCGAGGAACTGATTCCTTTGAATTCCGACGCTCTGATTGGCGAACTTCGCAGCCTGGTACATCAGTCCAGAAGCAGGGCTGCTCGGTCGGTCAACAGCGAATTGGTCTGGCTATACTGGCAGGTAGGCTGTCGATTGCGTACTGAATTACTGGGCGACGAGCGAGCCGAATACGGAAAACAAGTGGTCCAGAACGTAGCGGCCTCGCTGAGTGCTGAATTCGGACGAGGTTTTAGCAAGAGCAGTCTTTCCAGAATGATGAGATTTGCAGAAGTTTTTCCCGACCCTGAGATTGTTGCCGCACTGCGGCAACAATTGAGCTGGACGCATCTTCGGGAGCTAATCACCATCGAAGATCCGCTGAAACGGCAGTTCTATACCGAGATTTGTCGACTGGAGAACTGGAGCACCCGCACGCTGAAGGCCAAGATGGATGGAATGCTGTTCGAGCGGACCGCCATCGCCAAGCGCCCGACGGCGGTTATTGAAGAAACACTCTCCAAATTGGAAAGCGACGGTCACATGTCCCCTGATATGGTATTTCGTGATCCTTACGTTCTGGATTTTCTGGGCATGCCGGCGGACTTCAGTGAATCGGAACTCGAAATGGCCATCCTTCGCGAACTTGAGCAATTCCTCTTAGAGCTCGGTTCCGGTTTCAGCTTCGTGGCGCGTCAGAAGCGATTGCCGATCGGGCCGGATGACTACTACTTGGACCTACTCTTCTTTCATCGTTCACTGCGTGCGCTGGTGGTCATTGAACTCAAGCTGGGAAGGTTCGATGCCCGGGATAAAGGACAGATGGAACTTTACCTTCGCTGGCTGGATAAACACGAACGCAAACCAGGAGAGAATCCGCCCCTCGGTCTGATTCTATGCACGGATAAGAACCAGGAGCAGATCGAGTTGCTCGAACTCGACGAGGGGACGATAAGAGTAGCCAGCTACCTGACCGAATTGCCACCGAGGGAGGTTCTGGAGAGAAAATTGCTCGAGAGCATCGAGCACGCTCGGGCTCGGGTCCGGACTGGATTGTTGGATAGCGATACCGAACCCCAATGAGATGAGTCGGTACGGTAGTTGTCAAGGAATACTTGACAACTGAAGCTCGCCTCTTTGTCCGATTCTTCAGGCTGAGTCGGATCGCGACAAGCTTGGGGGGTGGCTTGGGGGGTAACTTGGGGGGTGCTCCGCACATCATGGGGGGTATCATAAGGGGTCTTGAACCGATCATGAGGGGTAGCCGACCCCCCATGAACGGTTACATGTGCGGTATCTTGTGCGGTATGGAATAGTTGCCTCAGACTTGAGCTCACTGCCCTTGACTCCAACCATTTTGAGGGGCCTACCGAAGCAGACCAGGAGTAAAAGCTTGGGGATGGGAGTTGTGGAGAACAGGGATTATGTTGCCAGTCTGTTATTGGCGCCAGCTGATCGCTGAGAAGAAGTAGGGCCCCTGACGGGGCCCTTGTGTGGTAGGCTCTCAGCGTCAAAACATACAAGCACAAACCACACGACCAGATCGTACAGGCGGATGGGCAAAGGTGCAAGCGCTATCTGGAGCGGGTAGCTAAGAAGAAGAGGGATTGCATACCCAAGCAGCCGTGTGCGTACGGTTGCCGGTGAGTTTCCGGTAAGCGTACCTAGAAACCGGCTCCGGCGGCGTGGTAGACTTC
>CAYRFU010000033.1:0-31444 GCA_964423525.1 uncultured Burkholderiales bacterium
TCGACACCCAGGTGGGTGAGCAACTCCCGCGGATCTGCTGAAGGTTAAGCGCCCATGTCTGGGACTTAGGCAGGGCGGCGGGGGTGCCGTGCCTGAATCGCGCCCCAATGCTGTGGCGGCCGGATTTTTGTCTGACAGGGTGGATATGCGCTCTGAGCTTCCGCAGTCGTTCTGCCTGGCCTAATCTAGAGCCAGACCTAAAAGAAAGGACGCCTGACTCGTGCCAATTCCCGAAAAACTCCTCGGAGGGAGCCTCTCCTCCCCGACTGGCCGCGCCCCGCAAGAAGCTTGGAGGGGGGTGGAAGGCGAAGTCAGACGACCTTTCGACGTCTGGGTCGAAGGAAACCTCGCACGATGGCGCGCTGACCCGGCCTCCTGGAAACGAAAACTGAGCGACCTGCTCACTCCGCTGGGTCCGCTCGGCCTGAGAGCTCGGCTGGTCCTGCCCAAAACGGAAAACGGGCTACAACTGGATACGGTCGGGTTAGCCGGTGAGTTACTTGACACAATTCCGCCGGAACCGATGGGTCGTCTCTACTACCACTTTGAAGTGATGTTCGGGGACCAGACCGGGCTTCATCTGGCTGCTGACAACCGTCCTCCCGCGCTACTCACCCATGCCTCAAATTGAGGGTTCCCAGCCCCAACCGTCGAATCTGTCACCATGAAAGCCTCACAGATCATGCAAAAGAACGTGCTGGCCGTTCAGCCCGGCGTCCCCATCGAAAAGCTGGCGGAGTTCTTCGTGACCGACCGTATCTCGGGCGCTCCCGTCACCGACCACGACAACCGCCTGATAGGCGTGGTGTCTCAGGCCGACTTGGTTAGCGCCATTACCAACGAGCCGACCGGCTTTGGCGACTTCCATAGTGACGCCTGGTTCGATCTCGAGCGCCTGACAGGTCACGACGAGAGTCTCATGGTCCATGACATCATGTCAGACCCCGCCTACACCGTCGAGGTAGACACCCCCGTGGCCGAGGTCGCCCGCCTGATGGTCGACAACCGGATCCACCGGGTGGTCGTCACTCGTGACGGCCAGCTAGCAGGCCTGATCTCCTCTCTGGACCTGGCCGCCCTCCTACCCGACCTGTTGAAAGATCACGCTACTCACTGACCGCTGGAGCAGTCGATCAGCTAGCGCGATAGCCATCTAGAAGGCTGAGACAGCGCTGCGCCGGGGAGAGGGTCATGCCTCGATCTCGATCCAGCTCCCTCCGATGAGAAGCCCTTCGTCGTCGAGCGACAGATCGGCCTGGCTCGACCGATTCAAAAGCCCGTAGAGGGCAGATTCCAGCTGTTCGGGATAGGAAAGCAGGTCGGCCGACATCCGCTGCACACATTCCCCCAGAGAACTGTCGGCCAAAGCCCCCTGAGCCTGATGTTTGCGGACAAACTCAACGGCCTGAACAGCCGCTTCCGGCTCCACTAAGGACAGCAAGGCCTGATAGGCGGCCAGAGCGTCGCCCAGGCCCTCTCCGGGCGCCATCCAAGATGTGAGCCCTCGCCAGGCATCGCTACTTATCTCTAGCTCGCCCTGGTGGGCTTCCACCAGCTCCAAAAACAGGTTCCGTTGGCCTTCGAGGGACTCGTTGCTCACCGCCGCTGTGGCTGTCCGGAAAGCAATTTGTGCCTGCTCAGCCGACCCGAACTGAGCCAGGCGAGCATAGAAGCGAAGGTTGGCGTTTCGTGTGGCCGCGTCCGTAGCACCGGCTTGAAGCCGTCGTCGAAGCAAGTCGTAACCCTCGGGACCTGCCGACAGAAGAAGCTCCGCCAGGTCTCGGAGATCGTCGCCCGGCTGACGGTCCTCCACCAGCAGCTTCTGAAGCTCAAGAGTCGCCTCTCGGTGGTGAGGCCAGAGACGGGCCAGGGCATCTATCCTCTGGTCGAGGTCGGGAGCATCAAGAGATTCTCGCAGAACCGGCCAGCAAGTCAGCGCTGCCTTGAGTTCTTTGGTAGCAGCAGCCAGATGGGCAAGAGCTTGATAGGCGTGTTCTCGCTGGTGTGGCGCAGGCTCGAGGAGAAACTGCACCAGCGCGTTCTCTTGCTCGCGGTCTTGAGCGAAACCGTCGAGCGGAATGAGCACCTGGGGAGCTGTGGTCGAGCTCCCCGTCACCGTCAGGTTCGCCACCTCCATACCCGGACTGGCTCGATTGTTATCGGTGGTGACACGGAATCGCAGTTCGACCTCTTGGCCGTCGTAGTCGGAGAGGTCGACCAGCCTCTCACCCCACTCCTCTACACCACTGATAGCTTCTAACTCTTGCCACCCCCCTCCCACGGATCGAATCTCGACGTGGCAGAGGTCGTGATTGCGCTCCAAGCTGAACTGCGTTCTGAAGCTGAGAGCCGAGCCACTCAGGCCTTCCAGTGAAAGGGGGGCAGTTGTCAACGACACCTCGGCATTATGGGGCAGGTCCGCATCGGGGCTATCCGACCAACCGGGACCAGATGGGGTCTCGACAGGAAGCCAATCTCCCGCGACCACCGATAGTGGGCGAGTGACATCAGTTAGGAAGCCGGTTACCAGCACATCATCCAGCTGAGACTGACCCTCATAGCCTCGATGATAGATTCCGAGTTCGATCGTTTGGTCGCTGAAGGGTTTGAGTGAGAAGCTATGAGACTTCCAAAGACCGGCTTCGTCCTCGATCTTGCCCAGAAGAACCGACGTTTCCCTGGGGCGATGGACTCGGACCTCAAGCCTGCTATCTCCGAGATGGCGCTCTCGAAGATGGAGTTGACAACCGGTCAATCCCTCTAACGACAACGGCTCAGACCGCAGGCTAGAATGGCTGGTTCGCTTAAGACTCTCACTGGACCAGGCGGTGTGGTGATCGGAGGAGACCGGGCCCCATCCCCCGTCCGGCTCCCAACCCGGCTGGCGGACCTGGTCTGCCAGTCGACAGGCGGCGGCTAGAGCTACACTGGTCGGGGGATGAGCCAGCCAGGCAGCAGTCAAAGCGGCCACGTTCTCCCCGTCGCAAATTTGAGCCACCTGTTCCAGAGTGGTCAGCAGCCGCTCACCCACCGCTTCGTTCTCCCTGAGCAGGGTCAGCATCTCGAGGCCCAACTCCATCTCACCCACCATTTCCAGGGAACGAGTGAAGGCAGTCTCGAGCAAAGGGGTCACTTCCTCGGCCTCCAGAGCGGTCAAAGCCAGTCGTGCCTGGTCGCGGTCCCCGAGCAGGTGCTCCAAGGTGACCAAACGCCGGGCCGAAGCAGAGAGGTCGGCACGCTCTTCGGAACTGGCCAAGAAGCGAAAGTCGAAGAGAGCCTCCGCATCGTTCTGGTCTTCCGACATCAGAAGTCTCAGGGCTTCGCGCCGCTCGCTTTGCGGCCGAATTTGTCCGGGAAGGTCCGCTCGCTTCAGATAGCGGTCGACTCGGCTAGAAACCTGGGGGGTAGTCATCCAAGGCAGCCTAGCGATCTCAAGTAACCAGGATTAGAACAAAATGTTACCGCTCCGTAGCCGGTTGCTTCACCAGGTGAAATACTCTTTGACGAAGGGGTTCTCCCGACGCACCAAAAATTTCCGTAGCTCTTCCAGGGCCAGCAAAGGAGGGCGAAGGGAACCGAGACGAGCCAGACCCAACCCGGAAGGGCAGCTGTCAGGAAGAGAGATTGGGCCGCGGGAGTGTAGACAATCAAAGCAGCTAGCGCTAACTCGACGGCGATTCCTACCAGCACCAATCTGTTGCTCAAGACTCCTTTCGAGAAGACACTCTGACGGCGGCTGCGGCAGGCCAGAACATCGGCCACCTGGGTCACCACGATGCTAACGAAAAATGTGCTGACCGCCTGAAGCCACAGCAGGTCGTCGGGCCCCAGGCTTTGGCCCCAGGCCCACCCTCCCGTCGTGAGCACGGCGAAGTAGGCGGTGAACCCGGCGGCGGCTTGAAGAGTTCCGTAGCAACCATAAGACAAGAGCAGCATGTTGCGCGACAGGAGTCGGTCTCCAGGATCACGCGGAGGTTGTCGCATAACATCGTCTTCGGGGGTCTCGGTAGCCAGGCCCAGAGCAGGCAGCAGGTAAACGCTTCGCGATCGCTTCCCGCAGAGGCAAAAACCCCTGGTAATCAGCCGTCGTTTGGACACCGAGTTCCTTGAAAGCGGCCCGATAACATTGCTCGAGCCGGTCCACTGGCAAAAGGTCAGAATCGATGAAAACCGACGAGAGGTTCACCAGTTCCCGGTCGCGGCCCGGGCTGGCATCCGGTTCAAAGGCCGAATTGGGGGAGGCACAGGAGCTGAAAGTGAAGGTCGAAGTCGATTTGGCAAAGACCCCGGAGCGGCCCCGCGACTCCACGATATCTCGAGCGACTCAGTCGGCAGCCGCCCTTCGGCATGGTCTTCGGCCAGGGAATCAGCGATCGATTCGGCCGTGAAGGCTCCGTCAACGCGAATATTGACTCGAATGAAGGGTCGAGGCATAGGCCGACTATAGCTGCTTAAGGGTCGCTTTGGAAGGGACAAAATGCTAAAAAAGATCTTGAAAACGACGGTGAAGCTCGTCCTGTGGTCGCTGATAGCCGCTGGTTAAGCGCTCGACCTTGACCGTCTTCTCCCAAACAGAAAAAAAAACGCGCCAGGGCCCAGTGGCCAGTCGAAAGCCGTTCTCGTAGGGCACGATACGACGGGTGCGGTGGGGCCAGGGGTCGACCTCTAAAAGAGCCCGAATCCTTTCCCCAAAACCCGAGTGGTAATGATGCTCGAGCCAGGCGACCTGACGGGCCGCCAGTTCGCTCCACTGCAAACGGTAGTCGGGTTTGGAATCGAGTTGACGTTCCACCTCGGCAAACCAACCCGAACTCTCCTCGCAATGGGCGTCAAAACGAGAAAGGTAGGGCTTGATATCCAAAATCGGGGTTTGGTCGACCAGGTCATGGTCGCCCAGATAGATCTTTCGACCTTCGACCCCGACCAGCGGCACCGAGGAGAGTCCCAGGGGGTTGGGCCGGTGAGGAGCTCTGGTCGCAAAGACCCCTTGACGTCCTCCTCGACCTCTCGGCGGAAGAACTTTGGGTCGCCACCCCTGGCTCTTATGAAACCACCAGATAAGCCAGACGCGGCTAAAGCCGGCCAGACCGTCGAGGGCGACCTCCAGACCGGGCCGGTCGCGCAACTCAATAAAGGAACCCGTGGCGGCGACCCCCTCGGGTTGAGGGGAAGCCAGGAATCGATCACGTTCGAAGCTCGTCACATATCCGACCGGCTCCAAAACCAACTCCATGGGGCTGGATTAGGCCTACATAATGAACGACCTGCTGTTTCCAGCAGGCCGAGTATGTGAGAGATGGGCCTCTTGAGGAGAGACTCCACTATGTGGAACGAGGGATGATGCAGGAGGTTCACTCGTTCGATGTGCTTTCATCATACTGAATTCTGTTCCCGAGGGCTCTCCATAGAGGGTCGATTGTTAACGGCTTGTTACAAAATCGTTACGACCGTCTAAACGATAGAGCAGGCGCGGGGATTTGAACCCCGATCTCCGACTTGGCACGCCGGTATTCTCCCTTTGAACTACGTCTGCGTGATGGGGACGACAGGAGTCGAACCTGCAACCACTGGTGTCTGAGACCAGCGCCTCTGCCAGTTGGGCTACGTCCCCTTGGCGGACAGTGTAGGATTCGAACCCACGCAGGCTTGCGCCCTCACCGGTTTTCAAAACCGGCGCCTTACCACTCGGCCAACTGTCCAAAGTTGATGGGAATTGACCACGACTAGATTCGAACCAGCACCCTCGAGCCTCTCAAGCTCGCGCCTCTTGCCAGTTGGGCTACGTGGCCTCGTTGCTTGGCCCGGGAGGGATTCGAACCCCCAACTTTCGGTGCTTAAGACCGACACCTCTGCCGATTGGGTCACCGGGCCTAGTCCTGTCCGGCTAGCATCCGCCGGGAATAGAAGAAGCACCCTGGTCCTGGCGGAGGCGGGGTGCTTCATCCCTTTTTGACTATTCGACATGCCGAAGATCGGTAACGAACTGGTCACGGTCCTGGCCCGACGCCAAGACGACCGCGTCTTCGATTCTCCCATCAAAGACCATATCTTGGGGCCCCTGGCCAAACTCAATGGAGGCGGTATCGGAAGTGGTGGTCGAGCCGGAGTCGGGAAGTAAAATGGTTCGGTTGATGTTCTGAGAGGCAATCATAAATGGCTCCTGGGAAAGATTTCCTCCAAAGGAACCACACCTTCCTTAGAATCCCCTTACAAGCGGTCTATCGTGCCTCGCTCTCCTAGGCGAAATTGAAGCCGCCTTGTTGGCCCTGGTCGATGTCGATCATTCTGACGCTAAAGACCAGGTCTCTGCCGGCCAGGGGGTGGTTGGCATCGACCCCAACACCATCTTCCCATACCTCTTTGACGGTGGCCTGAAGCACCTGGCCGTCGCCCGACTTTAGCTGCACCGCCATGCCCTTTTCCGGCTTGGTTTCAAAGACCGAATGGTCAAGACGGAGACGGAGATTGGGGTCGTACTCCCCGAAGGCCTGGGCGGCCGTGAGGGGGACCTCGACATTCTCGCCCGGGGAAACGCTCGATAGCGCTTGTTCCAGGGCCTGAGGGAGTTCCCCGCTTCCTTCCCGATAGCGAAGCGATTTCTCGCCGGTTGACCCGAGCAACTGCCCGCCCTGGTCGTGAATTTCAAATTGAATGGTCATGGTTCTAGCCATGGCTCGCCTCCAGATTTTGGTTTAAGGCACACTCGAGACGACACGAAAACAACGAAGACAAGACCTGCGGCCGAAACACGCTATCGGCGGGAAGGCTAAAGAATGCTGACTCTAGCTTGGAGACCTGGCATTAGCTTCCTCTTTTCTGCTCGAAACCCGGGCCGCTGGTCCTAGTCGAAGTGGGTGTAATAGAGTCGAAGCAGGTGGCCGGGAAGCGATTTGCGCAGGACCTGCTTGAAAAGCTGCTCACACTCACGGAAATGAGCCAGGGCTTCCTCAGAACGGTCCAGCGCCTGCTCGGCTTCGGTGACTTGGGCCAACGCCTCGATGGTCGCCAAGAATGTGTCCTGAAGCTCTCGCCGACGGCGGCTGGCCCAGTCATCTGTGAACGATTCTAGAAAAGGTCCGCGGTAGAGAGCCGTCGCTTCGGCCCAGTGATTGCGGGCCGAAATCGGGTCATTCTCAGCCAGGGCCGACCGCCCCAGTCTCCCCAACCGCTCCAATTCGAGGGAGTCCATCCTGATGTCGTAGAGCGGATTGAGACGATAGGCATCGTTTTCAAAAAGGACCGGGTCGGCCTCGGATAGTAGGCGCCGGAACGCCTCTCGCAGACGAGAAATCACGTTCTGCAGGGCTCGCAGGGCAGCCTCCGGTTGGTGGCCCCAAAAGACCTCTTGGAGCCGACCTACCGGCACCGCCTGGGGGGAGCAGCCAGCCAGGTAGACCAACAGAAGAAACGCCTTGCGGTGACTCCACTGCTCGGGTGGGAGGTCTTGTCCAGCTACCTCAAGAGACCACGAGCCGAGCGTGACCAGATGAACCGGAATGAGCGGTTGGGGGCGCGATGGCGTCGCCTCGCCGGGCTGGGGAACGCGGACGACTTCCAGCAGCAGCGTGGTGGTCGGACCAAGCCTGAGGATCTCGGGTGGCCGCAGAGGAGTCGGTTTGCCAGGAGTCAGTAGATGGTCCTCGACCCAGGTTCCGTTCGTGCTCAGGTCCTCGGCCAGGAACAAGCCGTCCTCGAGCAGCAATTGCAAGTGGTGCCTGGAGACGGTCGTGTCTGACAACCTGACGTCGGCGGCCTCGCTTCGACCGATGATGACGGGGAAAACGTCAGCCACAAAGACTTCGCCCTGGGCAGAGCCCTCCAAGACAGTGAGGCGAAGCGAAGGACTGGACTGTTCCACCTCAGGCCCTTCGGGTCTGGGGAGAGTTGCCCTCGCAACAAACTGTTAACACTTGCGAGCGACCCGCAGCTTCCTGAAACCAAGCCGGTCAGTCTGGCCGAGTATGCTCAAGGAGATCCACGCCAGTTCGGAGGGAATGTTTGCCAAATCGACGCCGTCACGTCCGCCTCATCAAGACCTTCCAGGCCTGGTGGCGCCCGACTGGAAAGTCGGTCTTCCAAGATCGTTGTCTGGCCAGCAACCTGAGCCTTCAGGGGGCCTGCGTGGTCAGCCGAAAGGCCTTGGCGCCAGGGGACCGCTACGACTTGATCGTCCGTCTAGGCGGAGAGTATCTGACCATGACGACCCGGGTCATCTGGTGCCGCCCCCAGGGTAGCCGGTTTGAGGTCGGACTTCGATTCGACCTTCCCCAGGTCAAAATCGGGCGTTATCTCGAGCGAGATCCCCGATTCTGCTGGCAGAAGCGAGTCGGACCACCGACTCTAGCCACATCCCTTTCCTCATTCCTAGGGATGACAGACGGGTGTTCTCAGATAGCATGACCAAGAAGGTTGGGGTGACAAGAATCGTGGCACTGACCTGGTGGTTCCTTTTGTGTTTACCCGGTCCCGCTTGGTCGGGGCCGTTGCTCGACATAGCCTACGGATCGGAGCCGCTTCAAAAGCTCGATGTCTATCCCATTTCTGGCCAGGGTCATCGGGTGGTGGTCTTTGTCCATGGCGGCTCTTGGAGGAGCGGAGACAAGAGCAATATCAAAATGAACCCTCGCTTCGCTCAATTTTTCGAAGACGGCGAGACGGTTCTGGTCTCTCTCAATTTCCGTCTTCTTCCAGAGGCGACCTGGAACCAGCAGGTCCAGGACGTCACCACCGCAGTGGCCTGGGTGCGCAAGCACATCCACCGCTATGGAGGTGACCCCGACCGGATCGTTCTGTTCGGTTACTCCTCGGGCGCGCATCTGGTGGCCTTAGCCACCTCCGATCCAGCCCGCATTCCTGAAGGAACCGTCGCCGGAGCGGTCTGCTTTGACGTGATCGCCTATGATGTTCCTCGGGCTATCGCCAAGGCCGCCGAGCACGGGCATCCGGTGACCCAGAGCCGCCTTCCGAGGTTCTTCGGGCAGGACCAAGCAGATCAGATGAAGGCCTCCCCCGTTCATCATTTGTCGGCCAAAAGGGACCTACCCAACTTTCTGATCGTCTATGCGATCTATCAAGGCCCGGTGCGTCAGACGCTTTCCCAAGACCAGTCGGTTCACTTTGCCGAAGCGATTCGTCGCAACGGCGGCCGAGCCGAAGTGCGGGGCTTCTCAGGAAGCCATAACGGCCTCGTGCGGGGATTTGGTGACCAAACACACCCCCCCACAAAATGGGTGAAGAGCTTTCTGAACAGATTCTAGAACGGCTGGTCCAAGTGGGAACGGAGCAACTTCACTCGCTCCCGAAGAACGGCCGGGTCTTCGGCCCCGTCACAGAGCACGATAACCCTCGCCATCTGCTTCTGGTTCAGTCGAAAGTAGAGCCGCAAACTCCGTTGCCAACGGCCTTGATGAACCCTCTCGATTCTTAGCACGAGACGCCTCTCACTACCCACTCGACTGACCAGCTCCCAGCCTTTCTGTTGGAGTTCCCAAGCCTCTCGCGGGATGTCACCGGGCCAACTCTCGTAGGGCTCTGTGGTCAAGACGATCCGGTCATGGTTAAAGCCCAGAACCACACGGCCCCGTGGAGTCGTCACCGTCTCCTCCAGGACGCTCCAACCGGCTGGCACGGAATAACCCAGGCCCTGGAGATCGAGGGGTTGGTCGCGGGGGGGGTGCGGTTCGAAAGCCTCATAGGCCAAACCGGGGCGAAGCTTTACCATCATGTTGGTGACCCCCCCATCTTGCAGCAGTGAGTCCGCCACCGAGGCCCCCTCAGGTGAGGTGAGCTTGATATGGGTCCTTCCCGTCCTCCTGCTCAGCTCAAGGGGAGCCTCTCCGACCAGTTCTCCTTCCAGATAGACCTGGGCCCCTGGCGGCAGACCGCTCACCCTGATCAGGCTCGTGTTCCCAAGCGTGGTGAAAAGGAAAAGCACCCCAACAACCAGCAAGGGAACCACTACCCAGCTCCATCTCCTGGTCCCCACGGACCGACTCGGGAGCTTGACCAGCGGAGTATCCAGGGTAGGCTGGTCATCGTCGTCGATGCTCGCCAGCAGTTGCCCAACCCGGCTAGCACTCGAGATTCTCTCCTCACGGTTGAGGCACAGTAGCCGGTCTAAGAGAGCAACCAGAGCCGGTGAAAGTTCCGGACAAGCCTCATCGGCTGGTCGCAGTTGCTTCTCGCCCGTCAGAACAAGGATCGACTCCGGTGGAGTCTGGCCCGTCACCAGGTAATAAAGGGTCGCTCCCCAGGCATAGAGATCAGAGGCCTGGTCGGTGCCACCCGAATACTGCTCGGGAGAGGCGTAGCCGGGAGTCAACATCCCCCGAGCCGACGTGCGGGTTTCCACCCCCTCGCCCGGGTCGTGGAGTTTCGCGATCCCAAAATCGATCAGCTTGATCTGATCGGCATCCGTAATCATTAAGTTCGAAGGCTTGAGATCGCGAAGAATGACGGGGGGCGATTGAGCGTGAAGATAGGTCAGAATCTGGCTCACTTGGAGAGCCCAGTTGACGGCTGTGGCCTGGTCGACCCGACCCCTTTGCTGGACCACTTCTCGCAGGGTCGTTCCCTCAATGTAGTCCATTACCAGATAACAAAACTCGCCCTCTTGAAAGGAATCGTAGACCTTCGGCAATCCAGGATGGTCGAGGGAAAAGAGCAGTTGCGCCTCAAGTTCGAACTGCTCCTGGAGAGAGGCGCGACGCCTGGGACTCGACGCCTCCAGACAGACCTCTTTAACGGCCAGCGGGCGATCAGTGGTCAGGTCGAGCGCGAGAAAAACCGTT
This sequence comes from uncultured Burkholderiales bacterium, assembly GCA_964423525.1. Taxonomy (GTDB): domain Bacteria; phylum Vulcanimicrobiota; class Xenobia; order Xenobiales; family JADMJV01; genus CAYRFU01. The sequence goes on from CAYRFU010000033.1 coordinate 10,791, forward strand.
CCCGACCCTCCCCTTCCCAACACCCTTTCTAATCGGTAGCGATCGCGAAGGGTGCGCTGAGGGGAGGTCATCGCCAAAATCTTAGCTACGAAAACGGGCCTTCCCTCCGTGGTAGCTTGGCAGCCCATCAGTGAGAATGGGGTTGCGCCCCTCGCTGGGCGACGAAATCTTTGTAGCGATCCAGAGTCGAGGGGTCGACAAAGCTTTTGGGATCGATATCGAAATAGTCTCTGTAGAAACCGTAGAGGTCCGGACTCACCTCGTCGAGACGATAAGGGTTAGCGTAAAAATGTTCCACTGTAGCCGCTAGAAACTCGAACTGGTCGGTGGCCGCGTAGTCGAGCGGCTCCTGGAACCCGTCCTGACTCAGACTGGTCTGGACCTCGGTCCTGAGTTGTGTGTATTGCTGCCGTTGCTGGTCTGTCAGTCCCGGGAGGAGGCCGTCGCCCCTTTGGGTGGCGTGGTCGAAATCGACGGCGTGAGTCACTTCGTGGAGGAACAGGTTCCCTCCCAACTGTTGCTCCATCAGAAGCTGAGAGGAGCGCAGGTTGAAGAAGGCGGTGTTGGTCTCCTTATCAAAAAGTCCGCCGACCTGGCTTCCGTCCGGTTTGGTGAGGTCGCCCCGGGTGGCGACCAGGCTCAGGTCGCTGTCGAGCATCTCCTGAAGAATCTCGGGACGCTCTCCGTAGAGGTCGACCAGCTGTCCCGCCAACAGATAGCGCAAAGAGTCACTCACCGGTTCCTCCTCTCGGACCAAAGGAACGGCCTGGTCTCGATCGCTCGAGGAAACTTCTACCTGGGCCAGAGTGATCGGGAGTTCCGCGACCAGGGTCTCGACCATGGCATCGTAGTCAGCCAGCCCAGCCGGGTCGTCACTCAGAGAGGCGCGTCGCCTGAGAACCCCGTTGAAAGCGTCCAAGTCGCCCGCCATCTCGAAGTCGGCTCGAGCCTGGAGCAAGCTCGAATTCTTGGCCTGTTCAGGGAAACCCTCGGTCTCGATGATCTGGTCGAGCCAACCTTCAGTGTTGGTCGGCTGGCTGGGTAGAGAGACTCCGCCAAAGCCCCTGAGGCCTCTGTGAAAGCGGTCACGCGCCTGAAGCGTGTCACCTCGAAAGACGGGGAGCGGCGAGAACGACCCAACCGGGCGACGTTGTGGCCTAGCTTGGGTTGGAATCCGTCTTCGAAGCCCCATAGGGCCGAGTTTTGAGGGAGTGAAAATCTGCATGGAAGGTCTCCTTCTTTCAGGTTGGGCTGGTAGCGACCGGCCGATTTCCTTCAGGTTAAGGACTAGCGCACTCAAGCCGAGACAGGACGGTTTGCCTCTGGCTCGCAAGTCTTACAAAACTGTTACAATCGAGTGAACACCCGTCTCGTCGTTGGGAGGCGGTAGCCGGAGCGACCCGAAGTTTCAAAGGGTGTCCGAGGAGGAGCGAACAACGGCTGCGATATCAGCCCGCTTGACCGTTCTCAAGGGGGGCTCGCGAGGCACCGTCCTCACCGTTGAGAGCTTCCCGGTCGTGGTGGGAAGAGGGAAGGAGGCTGACCTTCGCCTGCAAGACGATCCTTCGGCGCCCACCCTCTCACGGGCCCATATTCAACTGGCGGTGGCTGGCGGACGTCTCATCTTAGAAGACCTGAGCACTAACGGCACAGCCGTTGAGGGGCAGCTGCTCAAACCCGGAGAGCGGGTCTCTCTCGGCCCTCGGGAGACGATCGAACTCGGACCCACCACCGTCCTTCTGGTCGAGACGATCTATCCCCGCGAGCGCCCTGAGGCAGGAGAATTGCTGAGGAGTGGGCCCGGAATACCTTTGCCGATTACGACCCTGGGGGATTGGTCGGCCCGTCTGGCAGGACTTGAGTTAGGGCCGAAGGCCTGGACCCATCGTCGCTCTTTTCTGGTGTTGGTCTACCTGGCCGGAGCCAGCCCTCATTCCGTGTCGGTCGTTCGCCTGTGGGAGGTTTTTTGGCCCGACGACCCCACCCTGGGCCGCAAAGGTCTGCAGTCGACCGTGTCCAGGCTGCGCGGAGTTTTTCGCCAGGCGAATCCAGAGTTGCCCAACCCGGTCCTCCTTCGTGACCAAGCCTATCAACTCGATCCTGCCTATGCTCCGGAACTCGACGCAAGTCTTTTCGAGCAGGCCTGTGCGAGCGGCCGCCAAGCCCTGAGAGCAGGTCAGAATGAGGCCGCTGAGCGGGTACTCAGGAGAGCTCTGACTTACTACCGAGGAGATTTTCTGAGAGATTTCCCTGAGGCTTGGGCGGAGCGTCGGAGGGTGCAGTTGCGCGGGGAATTCTTCACCACTTTGACCGAGTTGGCCCGATTAGCCTCAGAAAGCGACCGGCTTGAGCAGGCCCTCGACCTGCTGCGGCGGGGCATCTCGCTCGATCCGGCCTGGGAGGAGGGGCAGCTAGGGCTGCTCACAGTTCTGGCTGGTCTCGACCGTCGTCACGAGGCGGTCTTCGCCTTTGAGGAATATGAGCGCCACCTCAAAAGAGTCTTGGGGACTTCGCCCTCGCCGGAACTGCTCGAGTTCTATCGTTGTAACATAACCGGATCATAAGTGTTACACTCTGTTCATCTCTGAGAGCGGTTTGCCAACCCCGTCCTGGCCGAAACGAGAGATGTAGCCACTATGCTCCAACCATGACCACCATCTTCTCTCGCTTGCAACCCTTCCAACCCTATGGCTGGCGGCGCCCCTGGCCGCAGGCAAAAACACCCCCTCATCCGAGGCGTCAGACTCTCCCGGCTCTGCGACCGACCCTTCGGTCTCGACAGCAGTTCGGTCAGAGTCTGCAGTCTTTTCTGGGATATGAGGCACCATCCAGGGTCGCCCAACCCGATCCTGTCGACCAGATTCTGAAGCCCTATCTAGAGGACGGGCTCCAGGCCCCGGTGATCGTGACCAGGATCGACGGCGATACCACCCGGACCTACTCCTACGAGGATGCCGATGCGACCCAGCCTGGGCTCCAGAATCTCGATTCTGAGACCGTTTTTCCGATCGCTTCGGTGACCAAAGCGTTCACCGGTGTGCTGCTGGCCGATATGGTCGGGCGAGGAGAGGTCCAAAGCGAGGACCCGGTCAACCTTCACCTACCTCCCGAAGTGCAGCTCCCTTCCTACCAGGGAGCGGAGATCACCCTCGAACAGCTGGCCACTCACACCTCCGGCTTGCCTGGGCAAGCGGTGGTCCCAGGTGACCCAGACTTTCCCGGCAGCCAGCAACAGCTCGGCGACCCCGAAAACGACAACGAAGAACTGTTCACTTTCCTCAGTCACTACGAGTTGACCCGAGCGCCTGGCGAGGCCTACGAATACAGCAACATCGGCATCGCCATTCTCGGGGAAGCTTTGGCCTATCGGTCGTCCGAAAACGCCGGAGAGCCTTATGACCCCGCCACCTCCTATTCCCGACTGCTGGAAGAGAGAGTTCTTGAACCGTTGGACCTCCAGGACCCCACTTTTCAGCTCAACCCTGACCAGCAAGCTCGATTGGCCCCCAACCTTCTCTCTTCTGGGGCCCAGGCACCGGAGATCGCGCCGCTGGACCCCAGCGGTGGTCTCTATTCAACGGCCGCCGATCTCGCTCGCTTCACTCAGGCCAATCTTCAAGCTGCTCAAAAATCCGACCTGGGGGTTGAACTTTCTCCCATCGAGCAAGCCCTTCACGACGCTCAGCAGGCCTATGACACGACTGTCGGCCCGGACGGCTCGGAGGTCGGTCTGGGACTGGGTTGGACAGTTTTTGACGGCGACGAGGTCAAAAAGGACGGAGGGCGACCCGGCCTTCACTCGGTGGTGACTTTCTCCCAGGACCAGGGTGTTGGCTTTGTGATTCTGGCTGGAAGTTCGGAGGTCCCGGCTGGTCGGATCGGCAGTGAACTTCTCACCCAGGGAGTCCCTAACAAGCCGGATCAAACCGGCTAGCCCGGACTACAGTTCCGTTACTCGTCCATCCTCAATTTGGATGGTCCGGTCAGCCTCTCGAGCCAGGCGGTCGTCGTGGGTCACCATAAGAAAGGTGACCCCCTGTTCCCGGGTCATTTCTCGCATCAAAGTGAAGACTTCTGCGCTAGAGCCGGAGTCGAGGTTGCCGGTCGGCTCATCGGCCAAGACCAAACGAGGGCGATTGGCCAGGGCCCGGATGATGGCCACTCGCTGCTGTTGCCCCCCTGAGATCTGATTAGCCTTCTTTTTGAGCTGGGATCCGAGCCCAACCCTCTCGAGCAGTCGAGTGACCCGCTCGACGTCTTGGGCCGGTGGCCGGCCCTTGCTGATGGCGATCGGCATCAGCGCGTTCTCGAGACAAGTGAACTCGATCAGCAGGTGATGAAACTGGAAGACAAAGCCCACTTTGGCGTTGCGAAGCCGAGCTAACTCGAGCGAATCGAGCTGACCGATGTCCACCCCAGCCACCTCTACCACTCCTTCAGTGGGCTGATCGAGAGCTCCCAGGATGTTCAGGAGAGTCGATTTTCCCGAGCCGCTCTCACCGATGATAGAGACGAATTCCCCCGCTTCGATGTCGAGATCGACCTCGCGAAGAACCTGCACCTCCAATGGAGTTCCGACCAGATAGCTCTTTCCCAGGCCCCGGACTTTGAGGATTCTATCCTTCACTGATCACCTCCACCGGATTCAACCTCGAGGCTCGAATAGCCGGCAATAAGGCCGCCAGGACGGTGGCCAGTATAGCGGCCAAGATGGCGGCAGCAAAGACCTCGACCGAATACTCCACCGGAAAGAGTTGATCACCTTTCCCGAAGCGAGCCACCTGCTTAAAACCAGCCAGAAAGTCGAGCAAGAAGTAGCTCGCCACGGCTCCCAGGGAGGCTCCGATGATCGAGATGAATAGCCCCTGGAGAGTAAAGACCCGCAGGATCTGACCTTCGGTTGCGCCCATGCTCTTGAGAATCCCGATCTGACGCGAGCGTTGGAAGACCGAGACGATCAACACCGAGGCGATGCCGAAAGCCGATGCTAAAAGACTAAAGGCGCTGATCATCAATCGCGACCCGTTCTGGGCGGCGAAGGCGTTGACAAACTGGGCTTGCTCGACCATCCAGCTTTCGGTCCGGTAGCCTAAAGAACTGGTGATCATGGCGGCCACCCGGTTGGCCTGCCACGGGTCGTCGAGCTTGAGCGAAATCGAGCTGGCCTCACGACCGGTAGCGAAAAGGCGCTGGGCTGCGGGCAGAGTCACGAAGACCTGCCCTCCGTCGACCGCATTCTGACCAGTGTCGAAGATGCCGGCCACGGTAAAAGTAGCGTCGATACTCTCGGACGAAAGAAGGGTCACCCGGTCGCCCAGGCCGACCCCTATATCTTCGGCCAGGCGAAATCCGATCACCATCTCCTCGATGCCTAAGGTCAGCCAGCGACCGGCCACGATGTCTTCACTCAATCCCACGATCTGCTCTTGGAGCACCGGCTCGGCCCCTCGAATCTGAACGCCGAACTGGCGCGCCCCCCGGATCACAAATCCCGACCCGGCCACCGAGGCGACCACCGCTTTGACGTGAGGAAAGGTGCGCAACTGAGCCATAACCGCTTCGGGATTGCGAAGGTCCTGGCGTTTTTGGAACTGCTTTTCCACTCGAGTCGAGATGAGCCGCCCAGGCTGGGAAGGGAGCGGCTCGGGATCGGGGTCAGGAACTTTGACGGTGATGTGAGGGATGGCGCCGATGAGATCTCGGATAAACCGCGCTTGGACTCCATTGAGGAGACAGTTGATAAAGATGATTAAACAGACAGCCGCCGCCACAGCGCAAACGGTCAGCCCTGTTTGGCCTGGGCTGGTGGTGATGTAGCGCAGGGCCAGCCGAGTTTCAAACCACACTGGTTACCTCCCCTGGGGACGGGCCCGCTGACCCGGTTCGACTTGGAGGGGTTCGAGTACGACCTGCGAGCTTTCCTCGAGGCCTTCGAAAACGGGATAGCCCAACTCGGTGGGAGCGCCAAGGCGCACGGTCACTTCTCGGATCTCGTTCTCTTCGACCACCCGAACCTTAGCCAGTTCGCCTTGGAGCATGACGGCCTGAAGCGGAATCAAAAGGCGAGGCGCCTGCTCGGCTACGATCAGATTCAGTTCAACAGTTTGTCCCACCATCAGCCAGTCGGGGCTCTTTCGGGGGTCGAGTCGGACCTCGATGGTCCCGGTGACCGGGTCGACCTGCCCGGCGACCTCCCTAACCTGGGCCTCGAAAGGAGAGTCCGGATAGGCGGTGTTTTTCACCACCGCTGACTGTCCTATTTTAAGGTTCGGAAGCTCGCTCTCATCGATCTGGGCTCTCACCTCAAGCCGAGGCTGGCTAGCCAGGGCAAAGACCGGACGAGAAGGAGAGGCCAGGTCTCCTTCCCGCAGGAGGCGTCGGGTCACCACCGCTTGATAAGGGGTCCTCAGCTCCGTGCGCGAGACCTGCTCACGGGCCACCTCGGCGGCCTTGCGGGCCTCCTGGAGCCGAGCCTCGGCCAGGGCCACATCCTCGACTCTGGGTTGATCCCTCAGATTCTGGAGCTGAGCTTGGCGGGAACGACTCAGACCTTCCAGGTTGGCCTGAGCCGCCTCGACCTGCGCTCTGGCCTGGGCCAGTTGCTCCGGCCTAGTGCCCACTCGCGCCTCTTGCAGACGGGCCGCTGCTTGCTGGCTTCGTTCTTTGGCGACGGACCATTCGGTCAAAGCCTGCTCGGCCTGAGAGCGAGAGATGGCTCCCTCTTCGAAAAGGGCCCTCTGGCGCCGATAGTCCCGGGAGATCTGCTCGGCGTTGGCTTGAGCTTCTCGAGACTGAGCTTCGAGCTGGGCCATCTGCTCCACCGTCACTCCGCTTCTAGCCTCGCTCAGCCGCTGCCGCGCCGTCTCAAGCTCTGCCCTGGCGGTCTCCACCTGACGGGTGGTCTCGGCTTGCACGCGGGCCACCTCGGAGACCAAAGGGGGTCGGGCCGTCTGGGCCAGTTGAGCTTGGGCCGATTCGACCGCCTTGAGAGCCTGCCCCAACTGGGCTCGCAGCAGCTTGTCGTTGAGACGGGCCAAGAGCTGCCCTTTTTCGACGAGATCGCCCTCTTCCACCAGAATTTGTTCTAGGGTGCCGGTGATCTCCGGGGCTAGCTGGCTTTCTAATTGGCCTTGAACCCTCCCCGATACCGCGATGGTCTCGATCACCTCGCGTTTCTCGGGAGAGACCACCACCACTCCTGGTGGGCGCGTCAGCAGGTAGAGCGCGATCATCGCCACCACCAGAATCCCTATCGGGAGGAGTTTCTTCACAGTAAGGGGTTTTGTCGGTGGAGCCCCTTCTCCCTACTCCTGGGTCTGACGGAAACCCTCTTGAGCAGCAGCCCCGAGATCACGGATAAAATTCACGGCACCTCCGACGTCTCGGCCAACTCCCCCAGCCACCCTTTCGGCGTAGCTTTATCGAACAGTCTAGCTTGAATAAGCTCCCTGTTCGAAATTCAATTTCCTTCAAAGCTTTCCAAGCTGGGGATTTAGACTTTGGCTGGCATCTTTTGTTCTGGGGGGCTGGCCGTTCGATTTGGGAAGGACCTCGAAGGCTCGAGAGAAACTCTTGAAGGTGACTCTCGTTCAGTCTTACGGCCAGGAGTTTCCGGGTCTTGAGGAGTTTTTTGGAGACGTTCTGGAGACCTATTTCCGGGCTGACCCTCGCGTTCACCCTGAGGTGGCTCACCGACTCGAGGAGTTTTTAGATCATTTGGGCGAGGGGGTGGTCAGAAAGGCTCTGGTCGAGTGGAGCGGACTCGGTCTGTTGGCGGGAGGGGAGCGGAGTGATAGACAGGTTGAGGCCTTTTGGCAGAGCCCCCTTTCAAAGTTTTTGACAGCTACCGTTGGCTACGCCCCTGGCCCCGGCGAAGATGTGATGGCAGCCCTGGGGCCGCCGCTAGCCGCTGCCGCTGAGCTAGAACAAAGGAGAAGAGTGGCCGCTGAAATGGTGAGCCGAGGGGCGTTAGCCACAGGAGGGCAGAAATACTGGCAGGTTTCTCTCAAGTTGGTGGCGCCAGAGCTGTACCTTCTTCCCTTTCTGGCTGCTCATCAGCCACCGTGGCACGGGATTGATCTTGGTTGCGGTTGGGGTCGAGGTGCCTTTCCCCTGCTCCGGTCAGATCAGTTCCACCTGACCGGTGTTGACCTGGGTCGGGAGGCCTTCGGGCTTCTCGAGAAGTCCCCGGCAAGATCGTTGGAATTGGTCGTGTCACCCTGCACCTCGCTCCCTTTTGAAGCCGATGTCTTCGACTTCGGCCAGGCTCTGGTTCTGTTCGATCTTCTTTCTGACCAGGCTTTGGACCAGTGTCTGAGTGAGGTCCTGCGCTGTCTTAAGCCGCTTTCACCGTTTTATGTAGAAGTGCCCACCACCAGTTTCTGTATGCGGATCATGCAGCAGCAGTTCAGCGACCGGGGCTTGATCGACCGCTTCCACTCTTGCCGGGCCCACGGGAAGACCTTCCAACTGGTTCGCCACGAGACCCTGGTCAGGGGAATGTTCACCTTCGCGGTCGCTCCAGTCGAGCTCTTCTCAGACAAGCCTCGCACTCGGCATCGACGGTCATTGGAGCGGTCCAAAGTCCTCCCTCTCATGACCGGTGAGATGAACCGCACAGAGGCCGAGGGACCCTAGCCTAGGAGCTAAGGCGAAACTTGCGTCCGCCGCTCCAAGTGACTTTCCGGGCGGTCTTCTAGCTAGTGGATACCACCTGAAAGGTCAGATGTTCTGGCAGAAAAGAGGAGACGTGACGCATTTTGAAAGTTTTACCATGGGCTTTGGTCTCACGGAAACGGAGGGCTGCCCGCGGCGGGGTGAAGTTTTGCACCTGACCCAGGCAGGGCCGGAAAGCCCGCATGGTCACTTTGCAGTAGAGAGGCGCACCGACCCGATGACATCTCAAAAGCTCTGTTAGGCAGCGGTCGAGAGTCTCATCAGTCAACAACTCGAAGATGTCGAACGCTATGGCGAAATCGAGACTGTCATCCTCGAAAGGGAGCTGCTCCAGGCCGCAATGATGGATCTTTAAGCAGGCCCGGATTCCGGCCCTCTCGGCCAGCTGTTCCAAAAGGTCAAGATTAGGACGATGATGGTCGCAGCAATGAATAAGACGGTTTTCGTAGAAGCGTAGACCAAAGGTGGCTCGCCCCCAGCCGCAAGCCAGATCCAGCCCCTGCAGAGGTCCCTCAGGAAGGAACGGATCGAGAAAACGCTCACAAAAGGTCTTCTTGAGACACCATTGCCAGAAGTCGATGCCGGGAAAGAGCTTCTCGACTTCCTGGACCCGGCTTGCAAGAGCAGGGCCCGCCGCGCAGGGGGGCAAGACCTCGTCCAGAGGGTTGGCCCCGTCGGGAGGGTAGAAGCCGATGCTCGAGAGGAAAACGGTAAAGAAGTAGCTCCTCCACAAAGCCGAGATCTGAGACTGGTCACGGGGATCGACTTTCGGGAGCGCGCCCTTCTCTACCAATTCTTCCAGAGAACTCTTGAGGCGGCCGACGTCGGCCTGGGCGAACCCCTCTACCATCCGCTGGCGCAGACCTGGCAGGGACTGGAAGAAGTCGCTGAGAGAGTCCAGCCAGACGCCCAAAGCTGGCCTCTCAGCGCTCAGTATCTCTAACAGGTCGGCCATCTTGAGGCAATGCGGGAAGGGCCCTCTGTTACCTGCTAGAGGGTCTTCCGAGGTCGCTCTCTAAAATATTCTCAAAGAAATTCTCTTCGAGCCCTTGACCGCAGGGCACCCGCGCGGGATAGAAGGGTAAGAAAATTTCACAAGTAGAGGAGACAAGACGATGCCAGTTCACATTCCTATGGCTGTTTGGATCGGTGGAGGTGCCCTCATGGCCCTCCACACAGCTGCTAACGTCGGGGTAAACATCTGGTCCACTAACAGGAACGCCGAAATGGCCCAGAAGATGAAAACAGAGTCAAACGAACAAGGCAACAAGCAGATGGCGGCTTTTATGGAGGAGTTCAATCAACGCCACGAAGCCCAAAACCGGGCTCTCTTCGCGATGATGCAAACGCAGTATCCGGCCTTTGACTTCGCGAGCCATTGGACCGCACCGGGTGCTGCCGGTGCCCCGGCTGGTACTAATGCCGCTCTACCAGGAGCTACTACGGTCCCTGGACAGCTGCCGGCTCGGTATTTACCCCAGGGCGCGAGTCCGGCCGTGGCCTGAGCGTCTGGTTCCGGCATAAAAAATGAGCCAGCTCCTGCTGGCTTTTTGATTTCTAGGGATTTCAAAACGATTCGTGGAAGCACTGGTCATGCCTACCTGCGTGATGTGCGGACACGATAACCCCGAGGGAGCAAAATACTGCTCGAACTGTTCAGCTGTTCTCCCTAAAGCCGCCCCTACTGGGCAGCCTAAGAGTCGTCTCAATGTGGGAGAATTACTTGATGTTCCCAAACTTGAGACCCACTTTTACAGTCCCAGCTTGGTGGCTATGGCCTGGTCCGTCGAGGCTCTGTTGGAGGGCGAGGGCACCATCGACGAGGTGCTTGAGGCTTACGAGTTTTTCGTAGAGACCTTCGAGAACACCCAGGCCGAGTTTCCTCAGGTCCGAGAGATTTTCTATCAAGAGAGGGCTGCTTTCCCCGACGATCCTTTCCCAGACCAGCTTAACTACCTGATCACCAAGTCAGAAGAGTGTTTCAACAAAGGGCGAGAGGCCATGGAGAACTTCATGCTCGCCTTCGAAGAGGAAGAGGGGGATCCCGAGCAGCTCTGCCAGGCGGTCCAGCTCCTCCTTCACGCTAACGACAACCTGTTTTCTTGCCTCCACATTCTCCACGGTCGGATCGAAGGCTTCAAGCCCGTTCTGGAAGAGATGCAGGCCGAGCTTGAGCGTAAGGGACTCCTGAAAGACGGAAAGCCGGTTCTACCAGAGAGCGAAGCTCAAGAGGTCCCGGTCGACACAGCCGACCTTTAAGGTCGGGAGACGGGCGGTCTTGAGACCGCTATCGAGATTTAGATTTTTTTCAGGGCGTTCAAGCTCCTTCTACGCGTGACCGACACGTAGAAAGGCTTTTACGATGATTATCAAGAAACATTCCCTCGATTGCCGACCGAGCTTACCTTTCGCAACCTGCCGCTCAGCCCGAACCTGACTTGCCGCAAGACGGCGTCAACCCCAACTGTAGCCAGTCACCGGGTCTGCCCAGACCGGTGAACCGCCCATCGAGGCTCAGTATCAGGGCCTCTTCTTCACTGTCTATCACCTGGGAAGCCGGGTCTGGTTGTCGACCAACGTTCGTTCAGAGCTACGAAGCCAGGCGAACCTGGCCATTCACTCTCTTACCCGTGAGGTCGAGCGGAGCGTCTACACTGGGCTTTCCATAGAGGGCGGCTCCGTAGCTGTGTTGAGCGCCCTCGATGCCAGAGGAACATTTGTCATCAGCGACCAGGGTCTGCCTTTATGGCAACGATTCGTAGTCTTTTACCGCCACTCTCCTGACAACAGTCTCAGAAGACTTGTGAGAGAACTCTCTTCTGCAACTGAGAACCCACTTCGATTCGAGGAGCAGTTCGGGCCCCTCGGAGCTATATTTAGCGACCAGGGCCGGCTAGTGGCCCGCAACGTCACCAGATTCGAGCCCTGGACCACCGACCGCCACCGACTTGAGTTCCGGCTTTAGTTGGAGAAAGACTCCCCCGGTAATCGGCCTCCAGCGCTTTTGGAAGTTCGCAGCGGAGTCACGTTTCGAAATCGAAGCTAGCCTCAGCAGTTGCCAGGTAGATTCCGGGTCTTACTCGTGCCTCTTAGCTCCATTGCCATCCCAGTCAGGTTCTCGAGCCGGCGCCGCACTCTGGCAATATTGGCACAGGCCTTTCGGTCAGAGTATTCTGTGCCTAAGTCGGCGTAGGGTGCCGAAGACTTCAATAGACCCCACACCGAGCCACGGGAATCGTTCCAGTGCCCTCTGTGGCGAATTCTCGTCGACCATCTGGAAACGAAGAGAGCAACAGGCTTTGCAGAGTATCTTGAGGTCCTCGAGCCGACTGCCTGGCGAGCTGGCAGCCAAGACTCCAGAGTGCTACTCAATGTGACGGTCTGCGACCGAAGCGTCGACCCACGCCGGTGAGCGACCTCGAGTTGGGGACTATCCCACAACCTCGAGCGAAAGGTCAGGAATGCCTTCAAAGTCCTGTCGGTTTCGAGTCACCAGGGTCGCTCCCCTGGCGAGAGCCGAGGCCGCGATAGCAATGTCCGCCGCTCGGCGCCTCGGCGAGCCGAGGGCCCGAAAAAGCTCGGCAGCCCGAGTCGCGATCTCTTCAGAAAACGGGACGATCCCATCATTCAGGAAAAAGAGCGACCCACGGCGAGTTGCTCAGGCCGTCGGGGACCTCGACTGAACTCTTACCAAGCGACCGCACTCATCTGAATGGGCGCGTCAGATCTGATAGGGAAAAAACGCGGCAGACGGTCACCGCAGTAGATCCCTCTGAGTGCGAGGCCAGCAAGGGCAGCCTCAAGTCCTTCCTCATGCTACCGTCGGCCAGCCTGTTACGCCCGCTCACTCCGCCGCGCTTCAGGTGCAGACATGGGCGCGACTCAGGCACGGCACCCCCTCTGCCGCGCCTCAGGTCCTAATGCATCATCAAATATCCTACCCCGAAAGACTCACTAATTCTCGGGCAAGTATCTCGATTTAAAACGGGGTCTGAACCGTCTCCATCCTTCTGATCCTCCGGTAACCGAGGTTCCCGAATCGTCCGGAAAACAACCCCAGGCTCGACTGAAGCGTAGATAACAATCGGCTCTCAGAGCGATTCCCGACCGGGGCCAGAAGGTGGCCGGACTCGAGGAGAAGCTCACTCCGAACTGGCTCAAAAGGCTGACTTTCCGGAGCAATGAGGTGGTTCTCTCTTTGCCCAAATACCGGTTGAGGACCGACTACGACCTGGTTAAGCCGCTGGCCGCCCTGGGCCTCAACAGGGTTTTTAGCGGCGGTGCTGATCTGGCCGGATGAGTGACCAACGGCTCCAGGTTGACGAGGCCAAGCATAAGGCTTTCGTTGAGGTGGATGAGAAGGGGACCGAGGCGGCCGCTGTCACCATCGTCTCTATCAGGGAAACCACAGCCGTTCGCCCTCGGCCCGTCCTTTTCAAAATGGACAGGCCGTCAGAACGGGGTTCAGGCGGTTTGCAAATACCGCTTCGACCCGAGTCGTGGTGGGGTTGACCGAGTCGGGGATCGAGATCCTGGAGTCTTCGCACGACGACCAGCTCACGGTCACGATCTCCCCAGAGGAAAGAATGTTGTTGGCAGACTTTCGGGCAGATCGAAGTCGAATTGAACCCTCTGGTCGGCGCGGACGCCGTGAAGGCGATGTTCCAAAGACTGGACTGCATTCTCGAGTTGGGCAAGACTTACAACGCTTGGCGCAGCGACGGGCGGGTCGCTTCCGATGCTTGGGGCTTGAAACGGCTTTCTAGGTGACACCAGAGTCACTTGGGAGTATCAAAAAGACCTCTTGCTGACAGCGAAACGCCGGGTTCACACCAACCTGATAGGCTAGAAGCAAGATGCGAATCGAAACCCACAAGACACACTTTGCGAGCATAGCTTCGAAAAGGTTCACAATGAGAGAGCTGACTCATCTTTTTGAAGATGCGACCGATCAATATTCTCAACGCTGTCTTGACTTATCCCAGTCTGTAAAAAGCGTCGGTGGCCAAATTTTTGAATGGTGCAGCAGCCAAGAAACCGGGGATTCATTCCCAAAACTCTTCGACTTGGTCCAGGCCAGAAAACCCGGAGAAGAATGGGAGGTCTTGAGGCAGGAACTCGAAGCCGCCGGATCCCGCGAACACCGATCTCCTGCACCATCAGGTCAAGATTCTAAACCGGAACCGATCCAACACCTGATCGAAAACATCGCCCTGCTCGAGCCGAGCGAACTCTATCTTTTCGCGGAGGATGAATTCGACGAGAGAGGCGACGACCTCACCGGTTCCGGTTTGGACCGCGCCAACACTTTGGTGGAATGGGCCAGCCAGGACGGGAAGCTTGGTTTGCTAGTCGAAGGTCTGAGTGAAAGTAGTGGCCAAGCCAGCCACTGGCTCGAAGTCAAATCGGAACTCGTCGAGGCGGGATTATTGGATAGTCAGCCCGTGGAGATGCCCGATTTTCGACCCAATCGAGAAAATGGTGCGCCCCAGCGTCAAGCCTTGAGAAACCTCGCATCCGGATTAGCCAAGGTGAACGACACAACCCTGGCGCGTCTAGTCGAAAGGACGGCTAAGATTCCGATGACACGGATCACCATAAGCAGCGACACCTGGGAGAACGCCGATCGGATCGTGCGCCATATGCGAGAGCGGGAACAGCTCGGCGACCTGATGGTCGAGCTCGAGAAGGAGTTCCGAGGGGCCAGTAGGTGGAAAAAGGTTCGTTGGGAACTTGGCGAGGCGGAAATTCTTCCACCTTCCGTCCCGCCTGACTGGCAGGCTTTGGCCCGAACCCAGGCCCTTCAAACTCCAGCAGGAAGGGAGGCCATCAAGTTTTTCAGGGACACCCTCGCCGACCTCCCTTCGTCAAACCTAGAGGACCTTTTTCAGGAGGTGGCCCGGGTGTCGGCTGACCACATTTCAGGGGGGCGTTCCCGACGCCAAACGAGTCATGACCAAACCGAATGGCTCTGTCAGCGAGAGCTTCTCAGACCCTTCATGAAAGCCGCCCTGCAGCTGCCTAACTGGCATCAGCGCTGGTCGGCGGCCCACCAAAAGCTGGCCCGAGCCGGAGTGCTGGAACCTGACTCCGACGCCCAACCAGGGGCCGAAGAGCCCAAGCTAGAGTTGACTGGCGACCAACGCAAGGCGCTCAAGGAAATTCTCACCGAAGGCGCAGACCCGGCCCGGCTTAAGGAAATTTGTCTCACCCGTTTCGCCGAACTACCGCCTGACGGTAGCAAACAGAAGTTTGTAGCTTACGGCCTTGTGGAAAAGTTCCGTGCCAGTTGGCGCTTACACCTCTTGGTGGAAGCGGTGGTGGAGGAAATCCCGGATGCGAAACGCCAGCTGCTAGAAGCCGGAGTTAACGATGCCGATCTTCCGACCACCTCTTTACCCCAAAACCCCCTCAGGTCTCTTTGAGGGTGCCTGCCTAACACGTCGATAAAGCTTCAGGCCGCTGTGGCGAACGTTGTGGTCGCTCCGTTCTTTCTGGTTGAGTCCTTCGAGAGGAAGCCTATTGTGGCTTGGGGGTCGAGGCGTTCGACGGCCGCCGCCAGCGATAGGGCCACTCCCGAGCCTTCCGAGAAGCCAAAGATCCGGAGAGGGGTTGGTCAGGGCGAGTTTGATCAGGCGGCCGTAGCCGCGGTCGGGATGCTCGGCGAAACGAGCTAGGTGGACATCGATCGGCAACAGTGGCACGTCTGACGTTTCGGCCAGATGGCCAAAGCCAAAGCCGGCTACGAAGACTCCGACCGGAGACTCTTCTTCGACCACACGAAAATCGGCCATCCAGTAGGCCAGCTCACCTTGGACGGCGCCCACGCTCACGCGATCGGTGAGCCGGAGTTTGCGGGCTGAGTCCACCTCGGTCCGGCCGCTACGAAACTCCAACGCCGCTACGGCGTGCGGGGAAAGCCACTCTTCTGGCGCCTCCCCGACGAAAACCGGATAGAAAGGGCCGGGGTTCTCAAGCTTTTTGAACTCCTTCTCGATGCCGGCCACCTGATCCAGCCCTTGGCTGGCTTGTCGATAGCGTTCTACCAGGCCCTGTTCCTTAGCGAATCGCAAAGACTGTTCCAGTTCGCGGCGGCGTTTCTTCAGGGCCACTCCTTCACTGTAGCTTTCCAGAGAAGGGCCAGAGTCGTCGCCGAAGGCCAACAGAATCTGGCCGTGATCCAGGACTTCTACAGGGGTCGAGGCGGGGCTTTCCCCTGACCCCACAGCTCTCTTAAGTCTCGCAGCCAGAATCCTCGAAAGGTCTTGGGCTTTCCGTAAATGGGGTCTTCGTCGACCTCGACGGTGACCACCGGAAGCCGATGACTCAGTTCCTCAACGGTCAGAGACTGAGTTGAGCCGTCGGGCAAGCTGACCTCGAGAGGGTCGGAAGGGAAGAGGGGTGGAGCCGAGCACCTCACCAGCCACAGGAGTAGCAGGCAGAGAATGTGGTTGCGCATACCTTAGTTTGCTTATTCCCCGGAAAAATTCCGAACCGCGAAAGTGGGAATGGAGGCAAGGCCGCCCAGGGCCGCTCCTCCCGGAGAAGCGAGATAGAAGATTCCACCAGCCTGACCTGCGACATGAGCTGAGTCGCCCAAGCTGTAGATCGGGTCGCTGGTGACGCCGACATTCAAGACCCAATCGGCGACTTCCGGGAGCCCTATCGAGTGATGCTCGTCGAGGTTCGGGGTAATAAAGTGATGAAGGCCACACCATTTTTGACTGGCTTCCTTGCCAACGGCAAGGTCTTGGGGCGACCGGTGGACATCGAGGTCCTCGAGGACGGGTCGGTGCTCGTCTCTGACGACCACTCCGGTAAAATCTATCGGATCACTTATGACTCAGTGCCCTGAGCTTCAGCAGCCGCCTTCTGATTGCGTGCTTCGGAACTAAAGAAAAGGGCGTAGGCTTGCTCCATACCATCCATCAATCCCCCGGCTAGACCAGCCTGCCAGTTGCCATCGCCCAAACACATCGCTCGCATGGTCTCCTCGACAAGCGAGGAAGGAAACGCTCCTACAGCGTTCCTTTCCTCGACTGACAGACCGCGCTTGCCGGCCAGTTTCTGATACCCTTTGTTGATGGCCAGGCCCGCGTCTTCGGCAAGATTGCGAAAAGTCTGAGCGAAACGAGGTCCGGCCAGGGGACCCAAGCCTTCTCCTACGGCACCACCTAACACGCAGGCTAACGTCCCAACCGGAGCCAGCCCGAGGGCCGAGACAGCCAATCCTCCGGCCGCCCCCAGACTCAAGCCGACGGCGATCTTAGCCGCAGTAGTGCTCTGCCGGACACCGATCATCGAAGCCGTGCCGGCCACGATCTTACCCGGTCCTGGGAGAAAGAACGAAGCCAGCATGTTGGAAGCTCCGCCCGCGTCTCGATTCCGTCCGATGCGATGGGCCCGCATCGTTCGGGCCCTATGTCAGGAGGTCTGAGTCCGCCTGCTCCACCTTTCTTGGCGCCTTCCAGGGCGTCGGCCGAGGAGGTGGTGGTGATGCCCTTTGCCACCTTCGTCTCTTTCTCAGAGAGGCTCTCGCTGTCAAAGTGGTGACGGTGGCTCTCGTGGGCCAGCAGGTCGAAGTCTTCTTTTCTCACTCCGTGGTCCAGCAGGGCTCCGCCCGCTTTTACAGCGTTCTCAATTCGGTCAAATTTTGCAAACAATGTGTGTTTCATCGCTTACTCCTTTCTAGAGTCTTTGTGCTACCAGGAAAACAGAAGCCGCCGGCTCTGCAGTCGGGGCGAGTCCTCGACCAGGAACGGGTGTCGTCGTGCAATCTGGCTCGAGACGCTTCACCGTATCCGGAAGAGGCTCACCAGTTGCTCTTCGAAGAGAGTCAGGCCAGGGCCGTTCTCCAAGTTTTGGCCCGGGGTCAGTACCTGGTCTTGCGAAACTCGGTGGAGAGCCGCCTGTGGTAAAAGCCAGGAAGAGGGTCGAAAGGGGAGGGCAGTCCCAACCTTCGCCGAGCAGTCTGGCGGTGGCGATGAGCACCTGCACGAAGTCGTCTTCAAAGTGCATTGCCTGGTGTGTTCCACTGTGTTACCATCTGCATGTGGCAAAATCGCACCTGTCCATAAGAATTGATCCCGAGGAAAAGAAAGCTCTTGAGCAGTTAGCCCTGGCGCAGGATATGTCAGTCGGTCAGCTGGCCCGGAAAGCTCTGAAGAAGGTGGTGGCGGACGGCGGTGTTTCGAGTGCCCCACAGCTCAAGGTCTCCAGGATAGAGGATGATGCCACGCTCGAGCGTCGTCTCGAGCTGTCCTGGCTGCAGGCCCACGCTGCCGAGCTGACAGGGCTGGCGGGGGACTACCTTGTCATCGAAGGGGAAGAATTGGTGGCCCATGGCCGTGACCCACTCGAGGTGTTACGCCAAGCGCGGGACAGGGGCATCCAGATTCCCTTCATCTTTCGTGCTCCTGAGCGGATAGAAGGTTTTTCCGCGGGGCTGTGACGACCTTTGAGTTCGTCCATAGGTTCCCATACCGGCCCTTAGGAGCCCCCTTCCGTCTCCGGCGCTCCCACTGCGGTTGCGGCTCGCCGAACATACTGCCGATGTCGTGGTGCTGGTCGACACGGGCGCCGAGCGAACATTGCTCGATGGGTTACACGTTCGGGCGGCCGGTATCGACCTGTTTCAGGGTGTCGAAGTTCCTTTCTATGGTTTTCTCGGTTCTCGTATGACGGCTTATGGCCACCAAGCCAGGGTGGAGATAGTCAATCTGGCTATAGACGCTGAGATTGCCTTCAGTACCCAGCCGCTTTCGCGCCAGGTCCTGGGTCGAGACCTCTTGGAGCCCTTCTTGCTGGCTATCCGCGAGGGGTATCTGGAGCTGTACTTGAGTGAATCCGACTGAAATCGCTGTCTCGAGACTTCGGGCCTCTGCAGTCGGAGCCGCAACGCCGGGTGCCCGATCAGTATCAACACCAGTGGGTCATCGGCATCCATCTCAAAGTTGGAGGAACGGTCGTGGGCCTTGTGGCCGGATTCGATCGTCTGAGGAGAGGGGAACTCCAAGGGAAGGCTGTTGGCCTGGTCGGTGCGAGGCGAGTAAGCGGAACGCTCGAAGCCATCCTCGCAACCGAGTCTCTGATGGCCGCAATCGGTCGACGGGCCGGCCAGGGCCTGGGTGGACAAGCCCAGGGCTACAGCCGCAACTACCAGACGGGTCATTCGCATAGGTTGGATTCTCCCGGGGTAGCGTTATCAGCTCGTTAAAGATGCTCAGCGACTCACGATGCGCCAACGACCTACCCCACCAGGCCTTCCCTTTCGACAGACGAGATTTTGCCGTCTATCAAATTCCCAACATCGGCCCAGAGCGGGGGAGCGAGCCCTTTGCTCTGCCTACCAACGGGGAATGAGAGACACTTCGCCGAAGCCGAAAGGATGGAGCTGCCACTACCGCCGGACCCCGTCATCGAGGCTTACAAGAAGGATGTCGATAGAACCTTGCTCCGCGAGAATCTCAAGCTGAGCGTTCAAGAACGGGTCGATAAACTTATCGCTTTGGCGGCCGCAGCTGAGGAATTTCGCCGAGCCGGTCGAGCCCTGCGACAAAAATCGTGACCGATTTTGCTGCCCTGATACAGCAACTCGTTGATGGCGAGGTGGACTTCATCGTTGTCGGTGGGTTTGCGGCAACCGTTCACGGCGCCGCCCGACTAACAGTTGACCTTGACATCGTCTACGCGCGCACTGAAGAGAATTTCGAGCGCCTCTGCGATTCCCTGGCCGAATTGGAACCCTATCCACGGGGGGCGCCGCCTGGGCTGCCTTTTAAGCTCGAGACCGCCACTCTGCGAAACGGCATGAACTTCACTTTGGCCACAAAAAGCGGTGACTTGGACCTGCTGGGTCAGATCACCGGAGGCGGGGGATTTGAAGCCCTTAGACCGAGTTCATCTCCGATCGAGGTTTTCGGGCGAGTCTGTCTCTGTCTCGACCTTCCCAAACTGATCGAGGTCAAGCGAGCTGCGGGACGCCCTAAAGACTTCGAGGCCATCGCAGAGTTGGAACTCTTAGTCGAGGAATCACAAGAATAGCCCGAGTCGCCAGGCTGTCGCGAGCAGCCGTCTCTACTTGTTTGCGAAACTCTGTGACGTTGCCCGAACCCCGTGATTACGCCGAGACGATGGTGGAGTGCGCCGTCGAGCGGCCGGCTTTGTTGTAGAGAGTTTTGTAGCAGACACGACTCTAGCTGTGGCCGCGGCCGACCCCGGCCCAAGGCTACTATGACCGATGGGACAGCCCTCGGGCCTGGGTGGGGGCCACAACGGGACTAGCCCAGCCACTTCTTGTTTGGAAGCTCCAGAATCGCCATCGCCGCCGCTTTCGGTCCTCCTGGCTTCGCTTCCGCGATGAAATCGATGATTGGGACCGGCCCCGGCAGACGCCACGAAGGTCGCAAGTGGTTGACGACGCACGTTTCGACAATCGGCTTCACGGAATTTTCAGTCGATTCTGCTAAACTGAAGCTCCTGAAACTCATCCTTAGTCATCTGCACATCGCGGCCGTATAGGCCGTCATAGAAGTGAGGAGCAACCCGCCGCCTCGACCCTCTCCAGATCAGAGTGTCATCATCACGAGGTGGGCAAAGTGGCCCGGGAGCAGGGGCTGGGGTTGGCCGCTCACCAGGAGCAGGCTGCTCGCCAGGAGTAGGAAGGCTGGTCGCAAGAATCTCAAGAGTTCCAAGACCAATGTCTCTGGCCCCACTCGCGACGAAAGATGCCCCAGCAGCATCTCCAGCGGAGATGAAAGGGCCATGAACCGCGGCAAGCCCTAATCCGGTCCCCACCTTAACAAGACCACTACCTGCGCCCGTCGGAGCAAGTCCAGTCACATCAATATAGTTGATAGGGTTGCTAGCACCGTAATGGTAGCGATTCAGCGACATCAATCTATCCCTGCTCAAGAACCGCCCAAGACTCGGGTCATAGAATCTCTGCCTCATATACAGCAGGTCAGAATCAGCCCGGT
>CAYRFU010000034.1:0-30592 GCA_964423525.1 uncultured Burkholderiales bacterium
GCGGGGCTGGCTGGGGCAGCCCAGTCAATGCCACCGCTCGCTGGAGCTGGCACGGGGTTACCGAACGGGCTGGTCTTGGCCAGAGGCCCTTTGGATTCGGCGGCGGGAGAGGGTGCCGATACCGCTCCCACAGAGGCGGTGGCCGGGGCGCTGACCTTCAGCCAGGCGTCGCACTCAGGACAACGGCTGTGGACGGGCCCGAAATTTTTATTGCACGATGGACAGTACACGTCTTACTCCTATGTTAGACAGCCCCCCGAAATCTCCTACACTGACCTGTCGCCAAAGTGACCGTTTTCTTCCCCCTTTTGGCGACCAGGTCGATGCCGAACTTCGGTCGCAAAGGCGCTCCAGGTTCTGCCTTAGCCTGGATCGCCCTCTAAGGCCTCTCTGGTAGGACTTGGACTGTCTCTCCGCAAAGCCTTCCTGCGAGGGAGATTTCCGTGCCAGACCTGCAAGACTGTCAGACTCTCCGAGAACTTTTCGAAAGCGCCCTCAACGCTTTGCTGGAAGAGCTATCTCCTGAGCGAGCCTTCATCGCCTACAAAGAAAAAGGAAGCCAAGAGTTCGAACCAAGAGGAACTCACGGGCTTGAGCCGCAATCGGTCTTCACGACCGGCGAAATCAGCTTGGAAGTGATCAAGAACGTCGTCAGAGAAGGTAAGCCAGTCCATCTCGTCGACGCCATTCGGGCCCCAGGATTCGCCCACCGCACCAGCGTCATTCTCTCCGGACTTCGATCCATTCTTTGTGTCCCGTTCAAGCATCCCTCAGGCCTCGTGGTGGGGATGATCTACGCTGATAATCGCCTCAAGGCGGGAGCCTTTCGGGATGCCCACCTGGACTGGGCTGTCACCCTGGCCGACCAGGTGGGAGCCAGACTGGTGGCTCTGTCGCAACAGGCCAAAGCAGAGAGTTCGACCTCCGAAGACGCGGTCGACGAACAGGCCTGGATGACGGCGCGCTCCGAGGGGATCCGTCTCTTTAGCGCCGGCAAAACGGCCGAAGCGGAGCCGTTTCTCGAGCGGGCTGTCCAACTCGCCGAGAGCTTCGGCCCTCGGGACATCCGGTTGGCCAAGAGCCTGAGCGAGGTGGCAGAACTCTACCGCAGCAAGAATCAGCTTGAGAGCGCGGAAAGAGCCCTGATTCGCTCCATCGAGATTTTCGAGCTAAACCAGGCCCATACCCATCCCGATTTGGCGGGAACTCTCAACAATCTGGCCGGTCTCTATTATTCCGGCGGCAATGAAAGGAGAGCGGAAGGCTTGTTTCGTCGGGCCCTTCGCATCTGGAGGGAAGCCCTCAGCCCTGACGACAAACGGCTAGCGCCCCTTTATCACAACTTGGGTACGCTTTGCCGTGACCAGGGTCAAAAGGATAAGGCAGCCGCTTTTTTCCAGTCGGCTCTCGACGTCGCCGAAACCGCCTGGGGACCTGATGACTCCCGCACCGCCCGCTGCCGTCAAAGTCTCGAATCGGTGACCTGAAAGACTGACCTTCAGGCCGCCAGTGGCTGGGTTTGCCCCCAGCTCAGAGCTAACTCTAAGGCCCGCTCGGCCTGGACCAGGCCGGCCCCCTGCGCGTTATCGGGGTCATCGAGATTCTTGACCGCAGACTGACGCAAAATGGCCATCAGATCGTCCTGACCGAGGGCAGGATTGGCCTCCAACAAAAGGGCCGCCAGGCCAGCGACCATAGGAGTCGCTTGGGACGTTCCCGACATGGCCACGTAATCGTCACCAATATGAGGCAGGTCCGGCACATCAAGGTTGGATCCCGGAGAAAGTGGTCCGAAGACCCCAACTCCCGGAGCCAGAATATCGGGTTTGGTGAGGTTATCCACGGTAGGGCCGCGAGAGGAGAAAGAAGCCACTGAGTCATCTCCAGTCTGAGGTGTCCCGTTGTCGTCGTAAGCCCCCACCGTAATGGCTCTGGGGTGAATTCCCGGGGTGGAAACCGTGCGCGGGTCTGGCCCCTCGTTGCCGGCCGCCACCACCACCACCAGCCCCGCCTCGATGGCCTTTTCCACGGCCTGGGCCCAAGGATCATTCTTATAACTCTTGGAAGCCAAGTCTCCGAGGGAAAGGTTGACGACCTTGATATTGTGTTCTTCTTTGTGCTCGATAACCCACTGAAGAGCCCGAATCGCTTCCGCAACCGTGGTGATCCTCAAGCCTACCAGGTCGGCGTCTGGGGCAACCCCTTGCACCTTCCCGTCAGACTGAGCTCCTGTTCCCGCCAGGACACCTGCCACGTGGGTTCCGTGCCCGAAAGGGTCGGTCATCTTGCGGCGTTTCTCGCGAGAGAAGTCCTTCCAGGCCACCACTTTCTCTTTGAGGTCTTGGTGAGGATGAATCCCCGAGTCGATCACGGCCACCGTTTGGCCCTGGCCGGTGAAACCCCGTTCCCAAACCTTCTCGATGCCCGGAAGCCTGCGAATAATAGGTGCTCCGTCGCTGTCTTCGACCGACTTCGTCAGCACTTTGAGGGGCTCGGGATAACGGATCTTGCGGTTGATGGCAAACTCGACCCCGGCCGGTAATCCGCTCAAGAGGCCATCCACCTTATCGGGAGTCAGGTAGGCGCTGAAGCCGTTCACGAGAGGGAGTTCGTAGGCGTCCTCCTCGGATATACCGTGACACTTCTGGCACTGGATACCGCTCTTTTGATCGGGGAAGGTCAGTAAGACGGGGATCAGGTTATCGTCGGTCAGATCGTCGTTGGTGAGGCCGAGCCTCTGAAAACGGTCGGCCATCTCTGGCGGTCGCTCCACCTGATCGCAGTCGGGCGCCGATTGGCCGGCAGCCAAAGAGGGATAGGACGATGATAGGGCGCCGACTCTCACTGATTCCTCCACACAGCAACTTCTAACACTCCAGCAGCCTATTTCGGGCGATGCGGCAGGTTTAGGATCAAACTGTTAACATCTGACGCGGAGAAGGATTCAACTTTACCATGGCCAAAACCCGGTCCACTTCAGGAGGTTTGGATGCTGGTTATTCATATCGAGGACAACATCGGGGGGGCCGTTTCACGGGGAGTCGAGGTCCTCGAGCAAGGAGGCGTTTTGGTCTATCCAACCGACACCGTCTACGGTATGGGGTGCGATCTGCTCAACAAGCGAGCTATTGAGCGAATCTATCAACTCAAGAAGATTCCTCGCCGCAAGCCCCTCTCGTTTATCTGCGAAGACCTCAAACAGATCAGCGAGTACGCCATCGTGAGTAACAGCGCTTACCGAATGATGAAGGATCTCACCCCCGGGCCCTTCACTTTTATCCTCAACGCCACTCGCCAAGTGCCCAAAATCATGATGACCAAACAGCGCACCGTTGGAATTCGGGTCCCGGCCAACGAGGTGTGCTTGGGCCTGGTAAGAGGCCTCGGGCGCCCTCTGGTCAACACCTCCGCCTCCAATTCGGTAGAAGAGGTTGTCTCAGATCCAGAAGAGATCGAGCGCCACTATCATCAGGCTGAGTTGATGCTGGCCGACGGCCTGTTAGAATCCGACCCCTCTACCGTGGTCGACTTCACCGGCGATGAACCGGTCTTAGTGAGACAGGGCCGAGGCGACCTGGGCGGCTACCTTTGATTTTCCGTTGCAGCCTGTTTGAGGCTCCAGCATTCTCTGCAGGAACTGCCCGGTGTAGCTTGACTCAACTCGAGCGACCTCCTCGGGAGAGCCGCAGGCCACCAGTTGGCCGCCTCGATCGCCTCCTTCGGGACCGAGGTCGATAAGCCAATCGGCCGACTTGATTACGTCGAGATTGTGCTCGATGGTGATCACGGTGTTGCCGGCGTCCACCAATCTTTGCAGCACCTCCAAAAGGCGAGCAACGTCGTGAAAATGAAGTCCCGTGGTGGGCTCGTCTAGGATGTAGACAGTATTACCCGTGGCCACTTTGGACAACTCGGTGGCCAGCTTGACCCGCTGGGCTTCCCCCCCAGAAAGGGTTGTGGCCGGCTGTCCGAGCGAAATATACCCCAGCCCCACGTCCACGAGTGTCTTGAGTCGGCGCGCGATTTTGGGGATATTGGAAAACAGCTCGTGGGCCTCCTCGATCGTCATCTTGAGGACGTCGGCGATCGTTTTGCCCTTGAAGCGGGCTTCCAAAGTCTCGCGGTTGTAACGTTTGCCGTGGCACACCTCACAAGGCACGTAGACATCGGGCAAAAAATGCATCTCGATTTTGAGGATCCCTTGACCCTGGCACGCTTCGCACCGGCCCCCTTTCACATTGAAAGAAAAGCGGCCTGGCTTGTAGCCCCGCATACGCGCCTCGGGAGTCTGGGCAAAGACTTTCCGTATGGGGTCGAAGACGCCCGTGTAGGTGGCCGGGTTGGACCGAGGTGTGCGTCCGATAGGAGCCTGGTCGATCACGATCACTTTATCGACGGCTTTAACTCCCGTCAATTTGTCGTGGTCGCCCGGACGGCCTTTCGAGCCGTGAAGAGACTGGGCCAGCGCTTTATGAAAGATCTCGTTGACCAGGGTGCTCTTACCGGACCCTGAGACGCCGGTGACACAGGTGAAAAGGCCGACCGGAAAGACGACCTTCAAGTCTTTGAGATTGTTCTCTCGGGCCCCGCTGATCGTCAGCTTCTTACGTCCCGGCTTGCGACGCTTCCGGGGAACATCAATCTTCTTGCGTCCGGCTAAGTAATCTCCCGTAACGGAACGGTGGTTGCCCGCCACCTCGGAGGGTGACCCCTGAGCGATCACCTCGCCCCCGTGGACTCCCGCTCCAGGACCGATGTCGACAATGTGGTCGGCGGCCCGAATGGTGTCCTCGTCGTGTTCGACCAAGATCAGCGTATTGCCGAGGTCTCTGAGATTCTCCAGCGTTTTGAGAAGACGGCAGTTGTCGCGCTGATGAAGGCCGATACTGGGCTCGTCCAAGATGTACAGAACTCCGACCAGGCCTGAACCGATCTGAGTCGCCAGTCGTATCCTTTGGGCCTCACCACCCGACAAAGTCCGGGCCGACCGGCTTAAGCTCAGATAATCCAAGCCTACGTTGTTCAAGAAGCTCAACCGGGCCTGAACCTCTTTGAGAACCTGGGCCGCGATAGTCAATTCCCGCTCGGAAAGCTCAAGCCCGTTGACCCACTCGAGGGCCTCACGAACTGATAAGCCGGTAAAGCGAGAAATATCCATCCCCCCAACCAGAACGCACAACGCCTCTTTCCTGAGGCGCGAGCCTTGACAGTCTTGACAGGCCCGGTCGGTCATATACTGCTCGATCTCGGAGCGGAAATAGTCGGACTCTGTCTCCGTGTAGAGCCTCTGAAGGGTCGGAATGGCGCCGGCGAAGTCCCCATCGCCGTAGAGAAGCTTCTTTTGATCGCCCCGGCCCAGCTTTTGCCAGGGTTGAGAGAATGGAATCTCGTGCTGTCTAGCCATCCGTTCGCACCGTCGCCAAAATCGACTGGAGCGGGGATGGTGTCGCATCGACCGAACCGGCTTGCCCCAGGGCGCGATAGCCCCCTGGTTCACGGAACGGGCCTCGTCCGGCACCACCAGTCCCGGGTCCAACTCAGGCAGGTAACCCAGACCGTTACAGGCCGGGCAAGCCCCGTAGGGCGAGTTGAAGGAAAAAAGACGCGGCGCGATCTCAGGAAAAGCGCTACCGTCGCTACAGCTGAGATTTTGAGAATAAGTTTCCTCTTGACCCGCCTTCAGGTCGACGACGGTGGCCAGCCCCTGCCCCATTCTCAGACAGGTCTCGAGGGAGTCGGCCGCTCGGGAACGGATGCCCTCTTTGACCACGAGTCGGTCGACGACCACTTCGATGGTATGCTGGACATACCGTTCGAGCTCGATTTCACCCTCGTCGAGCCGATGGACTTCCCCGTCCACCCGCACACGCGTGAAGCCCTGGCTAGCAACGTCGCGAAAAAGCTTCTTATACTCCCCTTTCCGTCCTCGGACGAGGGGAGCCAGCACCATGAGCTTGGTGCCCTCAGGCTTGTTCAAAATCCGGTCCACCATCTCGTCGACGGTTTGGCTTTCGATCGGCTCGCCTGTCAGCGGGTCGTGGGGTATGCCAATGCGGGCGAACAGCAAGCGGAGATAGTCGTAAAGTTCCGTCACGGTGCCCACTGTCGAGCGTGGGTTCCTTGAAGAGCCCTTCTGGTCGATAGAAATGGCTGGGGAAAGACCTTCGATGAGATCCACGTCCGGCTTTTCCATTAGGCCCAGGAATTGTCGGGCGTAGGCCGAGAGCGACTCAACGTAGCGACGCTGGCCTTCGGCATAAAGAGTGTCAAAAGCCAACGACGATTTGCCCGACCCGGACAGACCGGTCACCACGATCATCTGCTCGCGGGGTAGGTCCAGGTCGACGTTCTTTAGATTGTGCTCTCGTGCCCCCCGGATGCGGATCCGATCGCTAGCCATAAAAATTAAAAGGGCAAGACCTCGTTTGAACTTGCCCTTACCCGGCCGCCGAAGCGACACTGACGCTAACTGAAGTGAGTTCCGGAGAGAATTCACGTGGACTCTAGAAATCCGTGCTTGGAGAGTTTCCGCCGAAGCAGACCCGAAGACTTCACTGCCCCGAGGGGCCAGTGCGGTTGAGAGTGAAGTGCACTTCTCCGTTGCCAAGCGGTGCTGGAGCCGAAGCTCTAGCTCTTCGCCGAGGCGAAGACATCGCCGACCACCGAAGCGGCACGCTAGGACGGCTTCACGATGACGCCCGAAGGAGTCGATCCGTTCAGCTGGGACGAACCCTCATCCTCTCGCTGGCGCTGCACAAGTGCAGGCCTCTTGGCGCAGGCTCTCGCCCTCACCCCGCTAAGTCGCGAGTGAAGGTTTGCGGGGACGGTCGGACAAGTCCGACTTTTGCCCGCTCCTCTGTTGCCACCCCTTCCGGCAAGCAGATTCGCTACCGTGGTAGCGCACTTCCTGGAAAGTGGGGGCTGGCCGCTAGAGCCGAAGCTCATCGAGGGCCCGAAGGCCGCGGTCAGGCTTTGCGACGCGAGCGTCGCGAGGAGCACCGATTGCTCGGTCGCCGCCCGAAGGCCGCGTTCCCTCCCGAAGGACGAGACGCGAATTTCGGCAGTCCGAAGACTGGAACTCTATTCAGCTTTCAGTTTGCGTCGGGTGACTGGTTCCTCCGTTCGCTCGAGGTCTTGCAAGCCCTAGATTACCATCGTTACGGGCTTTGCGCAAGCCAACAGATGTTCGGTCGAAGCCCAAAATTGAATCCTAATCGCGACTGAATGAGATTTTTTTCAGGGATGTCCTGCTGATCTCGGGGCGAAGGTCTTGGTTCATCCAAGAAGCACGGTCGCAAAGGTCGACTGCAAAGGCGTTCTCGAAACTTTTGACCGCTACTGAGACAAGCTCTTGAGGGGCTTTGGGAGGGGCCTCCGCTTGAACCAGATTCTTTGCAGCGGGCTCCAAGATTTTGTCAAAATCTTTCCTATGTCTAGGTTCAGACAGGTTTTACCAGGGTTGAATTCGCTTCTGAGCCTCAATCCGGAACAGTTGAAGAACCTTCCTCTTCACCGGCGAAGGATGATCGAGCCCACTTCTTGCAATATGATGATAGAGTGCAACTTCCCGTTGACGAGCAGTTTCCCCGTCGCGAGCATCTCGTCTTTGCCCTGACGGTCTCATTTTTTAGTGCCCTGGCTGGGTTCATTCTCTCCTACACCCTCTTCTTTGAGCCGGCAACGACCGAAAGCGTCAACCGAGTGGACCGCAAGACAGCCGAGGGTTACCGCCAACGAATCAAAAGAGCTAAGCGCCAGAACAACCAGGCTCCAGCTCGCTCCGGCAGCTATACCTACTTGGGCTACGTGGCTCCCCAGACTCCCACTCGGGTCCGGCCCAAGAGACCAATAGCCGTGGAGCCCTCCCCCACCAGGAGTCCCGAAGAAAAGCCGAGTCCCTCGCCCTCCTCCAGCCCCTCCACCAAAGCGAAGCTCAAGCCACTGGTCAAACCCCGGGTCGCGGTTCGCCCCCCACCCCGTCCACAACCCACCGGGCTGGGAGCGCGCCTGGTCTATCCTGAGGTCACCAATCGCCGGGAGCCGTTGACTCCAGAACACTACTGGCCCGAACTCTCAGAGGCGGTCATCAAGCTTGCTTCTCTCGACGGGAGCTACACGACTGGAGTAGTGGTCAGTCGCGACGGCCTGGCCATCACTCGAGCCAGCGGCCTGTCACCGGCCAAGCTTTCTCGCGTCTGGATCTCCGGTCGACTGACCGAGGCGAGTTTGGTAACTCGCGATCCTCAATTGGACTTGGCCCTTCTGAGACTGGCCGGAGGGGGACCCTTTCCCTCCCTAACCCTCTCGCCCCAAGGCCCATCTCGGGGCGATCGACTCCTCTATCACAACGGTGACGACCGCGAGCGGAAAAGCTTTCTGGTGGGCGAGACCACCCGTCCCTTGGGGCCAGGTTTCTTTCATTTTCGGGGTTACTGTCCTCCAGGAGCCAGCGGGGGCCCCCTATTCAATGACCGCGGAGAATTGACCGGTGTGCTGCTCGGGCACCTGCAAGGCTTTCCGGGCTACTCTTACAACCTGGCCTCTGACTCGGCCGGTCTGGCCCGTCTGATCCGCCAGGGCAATCCCGTCGAAGCTGTGGCACCGCCGCTGGAGAATCGCTGTATCGAGAGCCTGCTCGAGGCAGTTCCCCGAATCACCGACCGAGAGCGGCCTCGTCGTTCCAACGCGAGGCTGATACCCGGCCAGAGCCTGGGCAACTACGCCTTAGGAATGACCGAAGCCCAACTCGAAAAAGAGTTGGGCCGCAGCGAGCGAAGTGCTTTGTTCAGCGGCTTGGTCAAGCTTCATTTTCCGTCCCACAAACTCACCTTCACCCTGGCGGGTGACCGCGCGGTGGCCATCGAAACCACCTACAGCTTCTACGCCACCGAGTCGGGACTTTGCGTGGGGACCACTCTTGACCGGCCCCGAAGAAACCGAGAGATGGCCTATAGAATCGAGGCCGAGACCCGAACAGGAGAGCTCCTGATGATGCCGGGACTTGAGGTCTCTTTAGACAGACAAGGGAAGGTATCGAAGTTCACTCTTGTTCCAACCCTCTGACCAGAGAACGCCATCGACCTTCTGGCGCAGGGCGGCAGCCTTTACGCTGGCCGAAGTGATGGTGGCAATTCTGTTCATCAGCATAGCCTTCTTCGGGTATATGTCTTTGCACATCCGCCTCTTGCACAGCGGTCGCAAGCTAGAGTTGCGCCAGACTCACCGAGAAGCGGTCGGGCAGGAGATCGCCACCAAAATCGCTGCTGCCCGGCGCGACGGCCAAGGCCAATCCGCCAACGCGGACCTCCCTCGCCTGGTCCAGGTCAGTGCCGAAGCCGAGTGGGAAGATAAGAACGGCAATCAAACCTACCGTGTTGAGACTTTCGTTTTGACCGAGCAGTTGGGATGGTAAGAAGCTCCCAAGGACTCACCCTGGCCGAACTGTTAGTGGTGGTTATGGTCTTCTCTATTCTGATGACCTTGGTGCTAGGATTCTATCTCTACGGAATTCAAGTCAGTGACAAAAGAGACCAGGACTCCGACCAGTATCGCAGGGGCGTGACCCTCCTCAACCGGCTCGAAGCTCGTCTTGATGGAGCGGTCGTTCACGCCGTGGCCTATGCCAACGACGCCGTAGTGTTTACACCCGCTCACGACCAGGAGATCGGGACGGGAAGGAGCGTCCGGTTCTCGGCCCAGGCTATCACCTTGGCTGTGATCGATGGGCGAGTCACCGAAATCCAGGGTCAGGAACAATCCACGCTCATCCAACTCCAAACCTGGGAGAAATTGACTTTTCAACTCCCCGGGACCGAGCGACCAGACTACCTCGACATTCTCTATCAAGCCGACCCTCCCAAGTCCCCTAAGGTGCACAACCTGACCCGAAGATTGGTGGTGGAGCGGTTTTGACCCAGGAATTCCTCTACGTCGCCGTCAACGAGGTTGGCGAACGGGTGTCGGGCGAGATGGAGTCGGACTCCCAGGCCAAGGTGGTCAAGAAACTCCAAAAGAAAGGCCTGACCGTTCTCCAGGTGGACGCAGTCAAGCCCAAACACTGGATCTGGATCTTCTTGAAGCCGGTCAAAGGCACCGTTCTGGCCCTCTTCATCCGTCAACTAGCCACGATGCTCCAGGCAGGAATTCCTTTAGCCCGGGCTCTGGCATCCCTTCAGCCCGAGCAAGGCCCGCCACGCTACCGAAAGGCCATGGAGAAGCTCCTTCACGACGTCACCATAGGCTACTCCCTCTCGCGAGCCATGCTCAAAGCTCCTGAATTCTTTTCTCCTTTTATGGTGGGCTCCGTCCGCATCGGGGAGGCTAGCGGAAATCTGGCCGAGACGCTCGACAACTGCGCCGAGCACTTTGAGAAGGAATATACCTACGCCAACAAACTCAAAGCCGCACTCATCTACCCGACGGTCCTGTTATCGAGCGCTGGGGGCTTGATCGCCTTTATCTTCACTTTCATGATCCCCAAGTTCGTGGGGCTTTTTCTCGATCTTTCGATGGAGCTACCCTGGGCCACACGCTGGTTGGTCGCGTCAGCCGCATTCCTCGAAACCTATGGAATAGTCACTTTCTCAACTCTGTTAGGACCGGGCTGTGTGGCTGTCTGGCTGTTCACGAACTGGTCTCGAACCAAAAAAGGCAAATTCCTCCTGGAGAAAATTCTCTTAAAAGTCCCGTGGTATGGCACTCAGATTCGCAATCGGATGCTGGCCCAGTATTTCCGGAGCTTCGCGACCCTGTCAGACTCGGGAGTCACTCTCCATGCTTCCCTCCAGCTTTTAGCCAAGAGTCTGGACCGCCAAATCCTGAGTCGGACAGCCGAGGCTCAACTCGATGCCGTTCGAGTCGGACGCAAGCTCACCTACGCCATGAACGCCTACAAAGTCTTCCCTCAAATGTGTGTCGAGATGGTGGAAGTGGGTGAGCAGACGGGCGATGTTGCGGCTATGATGAACCGTATGGCCCTTTTCTTCGATGACGAAATGACGCGAGGATTGGACACCATCTCCAAACTGGTCGAGCCGATTGTTCTGGCGATTCTGGGCAGCGTGGTGGCGGTGATCTTACTGGCAGCCTTCCTTCCGATCTATCAACTCGCATCAAGTTTCTAGGAGGATCGTCTTCGAGCTAGAACAGACTTCAAAACAGTGGAAGTGAGTCTCTTTGGAAGTTGCCTGAATTCCTCTACAGCGCCCGCGACGGCGAAGGCTACCGTCATCGCGGCAAGATCGAAGCTGCTGACCGCGCCGCCGCCGAGCAAATGCTCGCTCAGCAGTTCGTGAAAGTCACCCAACTGGATGAGGTGGCTGAACTCGACAATAAGCAGAGGCTCCAGAATCTTTTAACCCCTGTCAGCGGAGAGGATCTCCTGGGATTTTGCCAGGCGCTCGCCTCGATGTTCGCGGGGGGCATTTCGGTCAAGCGGGTGATGGATATCTTAATCGAAGATATCGAGCATCCGACTTTGCGGCGGAAGGTGTCGGAGTTGGCCACCGATATCAGCAACGGCCACACCCTCTCAGCCGCTATGGGGCGCCACCCTGATGTCTTTGACCAGTTTTTCAGGAGCATGGTCAAAGCCGGTGAACAATCAGGGAATCTGCCCGAGATGCTGCGCCGATTGGCTGACTATATTCAAAAATCCGAGACCATCAAGGCCAAGGTGAAAGCGGCCCTCACCTACCCTGCCATCCTGATCATCTTTTCATTCCTGCTGATCACCACCATTATGGCGATCGGAGTGCCCTACATCGACCAGATCTATGGAGGGCTAGGGCTCCAACTCCACTGGGCTACCAGTGTCGTCGTGACAGTAGGCTCTTTCCTGGCCCGGAACCTGACCTGGCTGGTCATTCTCTTGGGGATAGTCGGCTACGGCTTCAGCCGCTACCTGCAGGGCGAATCAGGGGCTAAGATCATCGATACCTGGAAGCTGAAGGTGCCCGTCCTGAAAGATTTGTACAGACTGCTCTACACGGCCCGATTCAGTCGCACCTTGGCCACTCTCTACGCCAGCGGCATTCAGGTCATGGATTCTCTAGAGCTAGCAGCTGACACGGTCGGGAACCGTGTGGTTGGGGATGAAATTCTGGCAATCTCCCCTCGCGTTGAAGGCGGGGAAGCTCTTTCCTCGTGCTTGCGCGAGTCGCCCCACTTTACCCGACTAGCCATCGGAATGTTCGCGGCAGGCGAGGAGTCGGGCAATATCGACCAGATGCTGCACAAAGTCGCCGATTTTTACGAACTCAAAGTCTACAGCGCCCTGGAAAGCTTCGCCTCTGTCATCGAGCCAGCCATCATGGTCGTCGTCGGCCTTTTGGTGGCAGGCATCATCATTGTGATGGGACTTCCGTTTTTACAGATGTCCGGACTCGGCTAACAAGAGAGGAGATTTTGGTGATTCGAGAAGTGGATGCGGGCCAAGCTCGCGAGATGATCGGGAGCAACGCCGATTTGCAGCTGTTGGACGTAAGAGAAGACTGGGAATATCAAAAAGCCCATATTGAAGGGGTGATTCATATCCCTCTGGGGGAAGTCAAAGACCGCTTTCAAGAACTGGACTCGTCCAAGCCCGTCTTGTGTATCTGCGCGGGGGGTGTCCGCTCCTACGACGCCGCCCAATTCCTCAGTTCCCAAGGTTTTGAGACGATCAATCTCGAGGGCGGGACGAAAGGTTGGATCCAACAGGGCCTGCCCGTTTCTAAACCCTGACCGAGCCTCAATCCAAAAGCTGGCTGAGGCGCCTGGGTCCAGGTGTCTTGGTAGCGGCTACGGGGGTGGGAGCGGGCGATTTGGTCAACGCCACCCTGGCGGGTTCCAAACTCGGGCTCACCGTCCTATGGGCCTGTTGGGTGGGCGCCGTTATGAAGTGGTTCCTAAACGAGGGGATCGCGCGTTGGCAGATGGCTACTGGCACCACCCTTCTCAGCGGTTGGATCGACAAGCTTGGGACCTGGGTCCAAATTCTCTTCATCCCCTACCTGTTGATCTGGACTTTAGCCGTCGGGGCTGCCTTGATGAAGGCCTGTGGCGTGGCCGGTTCTGCTCTGTTCGGTGGCTTTTCTAGCCTGGTTTGGGGAACGCTTCATTCGTTGGTGGGCTTGGCTCTGGTGTGGCGAGGTGGGTTTAAGCTCTTCGAAAAGTTCATGTCGGCCTGCATCGGCCTGATGTTCGTGACCGTCTTGGGAACAGCCCTTTGGATGGGCTTCGAGCCCGCAGCCCTGGCCAGCGGCCTGGTTCTTATGTCCGTCCCTCCTGACGGCCTGGCCTACACGTTAGCGGTCTTGGGAGGAGTGGGAGGCACCGTGACTCTCTTGTCCTACGGCTACTGGATCGACGAAGAGGGCCGAAAAGGGCGGAGCGGGTTGACCGCTTGTCGCCTAGACCTCGGAGTGGGTTACCTTATGACGGCCCTTTTCGGAGTGGCCATGATTGTGATCGGGTCGCATGTGAGCCTCGACGGCAGTGGCTCTCAATTAGCCGTCGTCCTGGCCGATTTATTGGTCGAGCCCCTGGGCCAAACCGGTCGAACCCTATTCCTTTTCGGCTTCTGGGCTGCCGTCTTCTCGAGCCTCCTCGGAGTGTGGCAAGGTGTTCCCTACCTGGCTGCCGACTGCTACTACCAGTTGCAAGGAGAAAAGCTTCCGGCGGACTCTCTGACGAACACCTCAGTTTATCGCGGTTATCTTGTTGGCTTGGCCTTGCTTCCCTTACCGCTTCAGGTCTGGAGTCTGACCCAGATCCAATTAGCCTACGCCGTCTTGGGGGCTCTGTTCATGCCTCTCACCGCCCTGGCCTTGCTGATCCTGAATAACCGAGGCGATTGGGTTGGCGAATTCCGCAACGGCTGGGCCACCAATCTCGTCCTCATTCTGACTCTGGTCTTTTTCGCTAGCCAGGCGCTCTGAGTCAGTCAAGAGCCGTCTCCACCACGGAGTGTTTACAGGTTGTTCAGGAAATCGCAATATCTGGAAAGCCTCGGAGGAAAGCCGAGAAGGTCTTCCTGGGTAGAATGGCACCAGGAGGAACAAAAACCGATGCCATCCACAACTCAAGCTCACACTCTCAACGACTCGCTCCTCTCTTACCGCCTGCTCCTGGCAGTCCGCTCGCAGCTAAGCCTGGCCGTCACACGGCTGAGCTATCGCCTGGTCAAAGCCGACAACCCTCTACCGGACCGACATCAGCGATGGGAGTTTGAGAATCTGACTTAGGCCGACTTCTCGTCGTCGGATGGACCGAACCCCACGGTCTGAAGGGCAGAGTCTTTCACGATGCCCAGCATCGACTCGCCACCGTCGTCACCCAACTGCTTGGACTGTTCCCAGATGGTATAGACCATGCGGGCGGCAAAAGCCCCTACCGCGACGATTGCGGCCGGCTGACCCAGGCCCATACTGGCTCCCACGGAGCCAAGTCCCTGGACCACGTGAAGGGCCCCGTTGATGGTGTCAGGCCGGTGCTGATTGAAGGCTCCCCGAGCCAGGGTTCCCATGCCGGTGATAACCGAATTGGTGGACCCCATAATGCCCAGGAAGCCCCACACTCCTCCGGGCGTCCCCCCAAACAAACTGTCCACGTTGTTCCAAAAGGCACCGATACCGCCCAGACGGGAGACAAACTGACTGACCGAACGGTTGGCGGCAAAGAGGTTCTCAAAGACGCGGCTGTCCCCGTTCACCCCGTCAGGCTTATCGGTGGGCCCCGCCGACTTGACGGGAGCCAAAGTTTCGACGCCGCTCGACCCGAGACCGGACTGAGCGGGCATCAGGTCGGTCTTGTCGCTCAGCTTGGTGCTGATAGCCGAGAAGCCGGCCAGGCCCAATCGACTAGCAAAAGTGGTGGCGGCCACCACCGCCGCTCCCTGGCCGATGACGGCCGGGGCTCCAAGAGCTGGGCCGAGAACGCTGGCGTAAGTAGCCACCCCTTGAAGCACCTGAAGGCTGCCGGCCACCGTCCCGGACAAGTTTCGGTCCACGGCCGACTTTTGGGCCAGAGAGGCTCCCTGGGTAACGTCGTAGGTCCCGCCCATCAATCCCAGCATGCCTGCCAACCCGGGGGTCTTAAGACCGAAGCCAGTGCCCATGACGTGAAGGGCTTGGCCCGATTTGGCAGCCCCCTTGACAACCGCGTTCACGGCGCGACCGAGGTTATAAGCGGACTCGTAGGCTATCCGGTCCTGGTCGGGACTGGACTCCTGAAACTCGTCTTTTCCTCCGTCGTCGTTGGCGACTGCTGTTGGCGTGGTCGCGGCGGTCCTGATGGGAAACGCCGACAGGCTGGTCACTTGCACCGTGATGGGCCCCTTTCCTGGAGTTCTGATTGACGATAACGGCCAGGAGTGTGTGCAGGTGTTAAGAACTTGTTGCCATGCCGTGTTTTGAAGCCACCGTCGAGGGGCGAGTGCAGGGGGTTGGCTATCGGATGTTCACCGTCCGAAAAGCCGCTGACTTGGGCCTTCAGGGCTGGGTCCGCAACCGACCCGATGGGCGGGTCGAGGTGGTGGCCCAGGGGCAGGAGGAGCTGTTAAAAAATCTGGTCCTCGAGTTACGTCAAGGCCCTCCCTCAGGGCGGGTCGACGACCTTCGTCTCCGCTGGCTCGAGGAAGACCCCTCTCTCGGCCCTTTCAGCGTTCGCTATTAGCTTTGCGCCAGAAAATCTCACTGCCCCAAAAGGCACCCGCGTAGACGACCACCAGCTGGAGCAACAGCACGCCGGCCTGTTCAGAAAAGTCCAGACCGATGCCGCTAAAACCGCTCCGCTCCATGACGTTGGCCATCACAGCCGGGCTTCGTTGGGTAATGATGGCCACGAAAGGAAGAACTCCAGCCCAGTTAGGGTCACCACAGAGAAGCCCACAGAAAAAGCCTAGACTGGCGAAGGTCAGAACGCTGGTGATCAGAGCCACCACGAACCAATCGAGGCGAGCGAAAACGGGGGCCAGAATCTCTCGCCGCTTGGCCATATTGGGGTCGTGAGGATCGAGTTCGAGACTATCCATCTGATAGACCGAAACCCGCTCCAACTGTTCTTGAATGGCGGGCTCTTCGTCGGCCAGCTTGACCACCATCAGAAACGGCACCAGGGTCCAAAACAGGCCCGTCAAAACAAGCATGAGCAGAGAACCTAGCCCGTAGGTGCCCATGATCCGAACTTTGTCTTCTCTACTCTGCTCCACTATCAGCCTGTCGAAAAAGCTCTCCGAAATATTCTTCTACGGTCGGAAGCCGAATCCATCGAAAACTGTCGTCTCGCAATCGAGAACGAGCCACCAGAAGCCCTCGACTGTTACTATCGGCTCCCCCCGTATGCACGGACCGAAAGGCACCCTGCTCGAGGAAGGGTCGTAGGCGATCAACCCTGGCCAGGAGAGCCTCTCCGCCTTCCCCGACGACATGGCACCAGAGGTCGGCCTCGGTGGCCATGATCCCAGAATGCTTCCGTTGCCGAGTATTCTCGACCTCGAAGTAGAGATTTCCTGTTTCGCCAGCCCTCTTGTCCCATTTGACCTCGACTCGACGCCGCTTGCCCTGGTCAGTCAAGAGGTTGATGTCGTAGCGTCCGTTTTCAAACCGTATCCTGGCAAAGCACCCACGCAGCATGTAGAAAAGCGCTACTCGGAGTTCGTTATAGTGCCCGTCGCGAAGTTGAGCCGCAAAGGCCTCGGGGGTATTCTGGAGAGGACGGTCGGAAATCAGAGAGCTCGAGCTTTTTCGACCCGAAACACCGAGCCCATCATACCGATGCTCACCCCACCGGCGTCGACGTCTCCCTCTAACTCTAGCCGCTTGCCCTTTTGCTCCAAGCTGCTATCCAGGCCTTCAAGATGATAGCGCTCGCCGTTGTCGGCCTCGAAGACCCACACGCCTCCTTCGAGATCGGAGTGCTGAAGTGTGCCCTGCAATGTCATTCTTCTGTTTCCTCTTCCTTTTTCTCGCTGACGGCCGAGCGTTTCTTGCGGCTCTTGGGAATCCACTGCTCTTTCCAGGTCGTAATCGTCTCGCTATTATCTAGCACCCATTTTCGGAATTGAAAATGGAGTTCGGTCCGAAGTGAATCATCCACCTTGGGTTCGAGCAAGCGGCCCCGGTGATTGGTCTCCCAAGCCAGGCTGGGCGCGTCGAGGTGGACGACCGCTGCCAAACCCGGGATGGTGCCCACAAACTGGTTGGGGCGACTTTCGACCGAATACGGTATGGTAGCTCCAAAAGTTCCAAAGTAGGTCATTCGAGAGCTGGCGATATTCTCTACCGACTGACGCCTTTCCGGCACCTCAAACTTATGGATTTGTCGAAAAACCGTCAGAAAAATGTCCCGAAAGAGCGTCTCGTGAGTCCCGCCGTGATAAGACTCATCAAGTCCAGCGAAGGTTTTCAACCGTTCCATTTCAGAGTGGGTCAAAAAGAGTGAACAGCGAAACTGCAGCGGGCCTTCACTGTAGTGAAAGTGGAACGGCTCAGGATGAAGCCGGTCAGCTTTTGGAATGTAGAATTCCAAAAGCTCTCGGGTGCCCTCTTCAGCCAGGAACTGAACGGTTTTAAAACCTTTGTATTGAAGGCTGATCTTGAGGCCTGGCATCAAGCTGGCCAGTTCTCGCAGACGTATTCTTAACGGGTAGGAAGGGATCTCCTCTTGTAAGACGGTCTGGTCGAGGAGAAGCTCTAAAGCTACCGAGGCCGCCCCCCCAGAAGAACGACTGACCGTCGCCACCGGCTCACCGGCTCGATAGCTCTGCTGGAAGGTGCCCTCTTGGGAAGTCAAAGTCAACTTCGCCTTGCTGGAGAGGGCGATAGCCAAAGGTAAGAAAATGGAGGCGAACGGGTTCCCGTCGACCCAGGCCAGGCGTTCGTACTGGCCCGACTTGATGGCGGCCACGCAGCGCAAGAAATGATGACCAGCCAGAGATTCGCCTGGACCAGGGCTTAAATCTCCTTCGAGACCGGCAAACAGTTTTTTGGCGCCGGTCCAATGGCGAGTCAGCTTGAGTGTACCATCGGTAGCCACGGCGATGGAAAGGTCTCCCATCGCCTCTCTAGGGCTGCCCCAGGCCAGTCCGCGAAAGAGATGGTCGACCAGGTAGTAGACGCCGTAGCGACCTTTGTCGGCGATGAAATATTCTGGCCTGGCTCGGACCGGCCCCGGAAAAAGTTTTGATGGCGTGGTGGATTGCTCAGCTGGAAGTGTCATAAGTCGATATAGGCTCTCAACTGTTCGAGTTTACGCTCTTTGATACCTGGAATCTCAGTCAAGTCTTCTAGAGTTGAAAATCCTCTCGCCGGAGGCCCCTGGCGAAAGGCCACAATCTTGTGAGCCAGCTCGGGACCGATGCCCGGTACGGCTTCCAATTCTTCAACAGTGGCTCTGTTAACGCTCACGCGCGGTCCTACTTCACCCTCCGTCAGGGAACCGGGCTCTTCTCCAACCACCACTCCCCCTTCCCAATGGTCCCTATCCTGGACCGGAGTCGTTTCGGCCTCGACGGGAGGAACTGGGGGCGGCATCGGGGGGTCTGGCCCACGGGTGGGGGGTGCCACCGCGACCGGCACCTTGGGGGTATTCCCTGAACGGGAGGGGATCAAGACCTTCTCTTCGTCGGACAGTTTGGCGGCCAGATTGATCGCCTGGGGGTCAGCCTGGGTGGTCAGACCGCCTGCTTTCTCAATGGCGTGAACCAGTCGGCTGCCCTCCGGAACCGACACCACACCGGGGGAATGGACCTCCCCGATCACATAGACCAGAATCGTCTTGGACGACCGAGCAGGCCGGAGCCAAAACACTAGCGCAAGAGCCACCGCCGCCACAGCGCCCAGGGCCCATATCTGCCAGGGTCGTGACTCAGTATTCATAAAAGCCCTCCCCCGTTTTTCGCCCTAACTGACCGGCCGCCACCTTCCGTCGCAAGAGAGGACAGGGCCGATATTTGTCGCCCAACCCCCGATGGAGGACCTCCATGATATCGAGGCAGATATCCAAGCCGATCAAGTCGGCGAGTTTCAGGGGGCCCATGGGGTGGTTCATGCCTAGCTTCATGACCGTGTCGATCGCTTCCGGCTCACCGACCCCTTCCATCAGGGCAAAGACGGCTTCGTTGATCATAGGCATCAAAATCCGATTGGAGATAAAGCCGGGGTAGTCGTTGGCTTCCACGGGGGTCTTACCGGTGTCGACACACACCTGGTTGGCTAGCCTCATGGTGGACTGACTTGTCCGTTCGCCTCGGATCAATTCCACCAACTGCATCAAAGGCACCGGGTTCATGAAATGGAACCCCAGAAAACGAGTGGGGTCGGTCACGGCGCAAGCTAGAGTCGTTATGGAAATCGAAGAGGTGTTAGAGGCCACCAACGCTTCTCGACTGACCACCTTGTCTACCTGGGTCAGAACCTCGAGCTTGATCTCCCTCTTCTCGAAGACAGCCTCAACGGTGAGCTGACACTCTTTCAAAGAGGCGACCTCCTGACTGGTCTCCAGACGCTTGAGGGTCTGCTCTACCTGGTCTTGGGTGAGCTTTCCTTTCTCGAGAAACTTGGCCAGGCTCTTCTCTATTCCGGCTTTGGCTCGCTCTAGAGCGGCCGCCTGGCTATCGACCAGGACCACCTGAAATCCGTTCTGAGCAAAGGTCTGAGCGATGCCCGACCCCATCGTTCCAGCTCCAACCACTCCGACCGATGCGATTTCCATTCACAACCTCCCAGTGTGAGACCATTATAGGAAGACAGAACGCCTTCCTTTCGAAGAGATTATTACACGTTGCGCTGATTTTCTAGAATGAACTGACCGATCAGATCCTTAGAAATCGTCGACATATCTGGGGGAAAAGAGACGGCCACCACGTTCTTACCGCTCTCGAGGGTAGCGCTTCGAACCACGAAGGCCCGCACCTTGAGAGGGAAATTCCAAGACAAAATCCGGACCTCGATCTCTTGGCCGGCTTCGAAGGAAGGGCCACATTCTACCGCCAGACCGCTGACGCTAATGTTCATGGTATGTGCCGAGATGGGGGCTCCCAATTGCCCGGCGGCGACCGAACGGAGTTCTACGGGGAGACGAAACGAAATTCTTAGGTGTTTTCGTCCCCCAAGATTGGTGAGCTGTGACTCCTCTTGGACTGTTTTCTTGGGAGGCCCCACCAGGATTTTCTCGACCCCGCCGCCCTCGATCCTGAGCACCAGACAGTCGTAGATGAGTTGAATCTTTTTATCGAAAAGAACCAACGAGAGCATGTCCCCCTCCTCTACCGGGACCGGGATGTCATCAGCCTCGATTCGATTGACCCAGAATCCCTGATGGTCAAAGCTAGTGACGCTAACGTTCCAGGCGCGCGGCTTGTCAGGCATCCTCTCCGGGATCGCCTTAAGCTGAATCCCCTCTTTGATGCGATTAGGGATATCCTGATGGCGCACGACCGGGCCCGTGGGTTTCGGTTCTTCGGCTCCCCCATCGCCCTCATCCGGGCCAGGTTTGACCCCTCGTTCGGCCTTCTTCTTGCCACCGCCACTACGGTTGAAGAGTTTGTTCAGTATCTTTTGGAACAAAGGCCTTCCTTAGTTCACGAAGATGGTGAGGGCTCGTCCGAGCCGGCTCCATCCTTCCCTTCCACGCGAAAAAGCAACTTCCCAGGCTCGACGGATTGACCGACTTCCACAGCCACCTCAACCAGAGTGCCGGCCAGAGGAGCAGTCACTTCGTTCTCCATTTTCATCGCCTCGAGGGTGAGGACGACCTGGCCTTCTTCGACCGATTTTCCGGGTTCTGCCAGAATCTTCACGACTTGACCGTTCATGGGAGCTTTGACCGTTCCGTCTAGACCCGCAGCGCCAGCCCGACCGCCACGCTTCTTGGAGCTGACGGGAACAACTGTTCCCGCCAAGGCCACCTTGGCTACCCCCGGTTGGTCAAGCCAGTGGACATACTCCACCGAGCGGCAGCGGCCGTCCCCATCCCACAGGAGTAGGCTGCCGGGTTGATGATCGAGCCGATAGGTCCGCCCCTCAAACTCTACCTGAAACTTGCCCGGACTCAACTGGGTGAGCTCAGCCGTCACGGTCTCTTTATCTATTAAGAATTCACAGCGCATAACCGAGGCCGACCCTTCCTCACCCTCAGGCCCGTACCCTTCCCCGAAAAGGCTCTCCAAGCCTCTCCCGAGAACGTCTGGGAATGGCGGTCCGAGCGGTCTTCTTCGACATTGGGGGGGTCGTGGCCCGAGCTCAACTAGAGCGCTATTCCCAAATTGCCTCTCTTCTCTTCGGGGCCGCTCCCGAAAAGGTCCGTCAAGTAGCCCAGCCCCTGGTCCCAGCTCTCGAGAAGAACGAGATCGACGCCAACGCTTTCTGGCAGATGGTGGGCGAGCAACTGTGGATTCGGGGAGAGGGCAAGATGGTCGCCAGGAGCAAAACGGAGAGCCTATGGCTGGATCTTCTCAGGTCCTCGGTAGTGCTGGATGTGGAAGTCCTTCAAGTGTGTCGAGACCTCAAGAAGAGAGGGGTTCGAATAGCCGCCCTTTCGAATACCATCCAACAACACGCAAAGCACTATCGCCTGCTGGGCGTCTACCGACCTTTTGACCCCGTCCTCCTGTCGTGCGAGTTCGGCTTGAGAAAGCCCGAACCAGAGTTCTATCAATTGGCCCTCACCAAAGTGGGCTTGCCGGCTCAGGAATGCCTCTTGGTCGACGACCTTCAAGTGAACCTCGATACCGCTCGCCATCTCGGCTTTCGCACCCACCATTTCACCGACCTCAAGCGGCTCCAATCTTCCCTCGCAAGAAAGGGCCTCTATAGGGCTTAAGAACACACTTGGTCGAATCGGTTGCTCGAAATTTAACAACTTCTCTAAAACAACCCGACAGCCGATCACTACGCTCGGGTCATGCAACTTTCACAGCTCAAGCCATCGGTTCTTCCCACCTTCTCTCGCGCCACCCCGGCAGCTACTCCTCAAGAGCCAGCCTCTACCGAGGACGACCAGTTCGAATGGAGCGGGGCTCGTATGCTGGGTAGCGCTGTAGGGGGCGTAGTCGGACTAGGAGCGGGGGCCGTCAAGTGGGGCTTGATAGGTGGTGGAGCCGTGGGTGGGCTGGGCTTTCTGGCCAGCATCATCACAGGGGTCCCGGCTCTACGCCACTGGGGTTTTCTGGCCGGTGCCGCCTTGGGCGGCAGCGTAGGAGCTGTGTTAGGAGCTCAGACAGGATGGGACAAAGGTGGCCAGCTCGCCCACCAGTGGTTCGGATAACCGGATCGGTTAAAACGCTTCCAAAGGATGATGTTGGCCGAGTTCTTGATAGGGTAGCTCGGTGACGTACTCAAAGCCCTCCGGAGTGACCACCACCGTATCCTCGATACGACAGCCCGTTTGCCCCTCAAGATACACACCGGGTTCGATGGTGATGACCATCCCTTCTTTCAGAACCGTGTCTACGGTCGATCTCAAAGTCGGCATTTCGTGAACTGCCATTCCGATGCCGTGGCCCAAACTGTGCTTGAAGGCCTCACCGAAGCCCGCCTCCTCAATATGTCGGCGAGCGACTCCGTCTAACTCACTCGCCTTGATACCAGAGCGAACGGCTCCGAGAGCTTTCGACTGAGCCTCTTTCACCACCCTAAAGACCCGCTGCGAGAGGTCATCGGGTTGACCTATCCAGATGGTTCGGGTGGCGTCAGAAGCGTAGCCCTCGAGATAGGCTCCAAAATCCACCGTCACCAACTCCCCTTTAGCGATCTTGCGGTCGCTGACACCAGCGTGGGGAAAGGCTCCATTCGGGCCCGAGGCGACGATACTGTCGAAAGACGGTTTGCGGGCCCCGAATTTCTGCATCTGGTACTCCAATTCGGCGCAGAAGTCTCTTTCTCGAACCCCCTCATCGAAGCTCTCCAAGGCCTTCCGAAAAGCCTGGCAAGCAACCTGGGAGGCGGCTTTCAGAGCTTCGATCTCCTGACTCTGCTTGATAGCCCGCAACTGCTCGACCACCTTTTCGACGGGCTCGAGTTGCCAGCCCTCGAGCTGTTCTTTCATCTGCTCAAACTCAGCCAC
Source organism: uncultured Burkholderiales bacterium (assembly GCA_964423525.1). Lineage (GTDB taxonomy): Bacteria > Vulcanimicrobiota > Xenobia > Xenobiales > JADMJV01 > CAYRFU01. The sequence continues at coordinate 23,044 of CAYRFU010000034.1, forward strand.
CGTGACGTGATGCTTCTCAAAACCGACGCGGCCGCCGAAGTTCGGCAAGTGAACTTTCAGGGCCCGCGCCAGCGACTTGTGTTCCTGACTGGTGAAGCGGACTAGTTCCCAGTCAGGTGCCTGGCGCTCGACCTGGCTCCAGTAACGACCATCGGTGACCAGCACTTGATGGTGAGGGCCAACCAGAAGCCAGCCGTTAGAACCGGAGAAACCGGAGAGGTAATGTCGGTTGGCCTCCGAGGTGATCAAAAGACCATCGAGGCCCAGCTCCCTCGCTTTGGTCTTGACCGATTCGATTCGACTCAATTCGGATCAGGGCTCCATTCTCCACGGTAAAGCTGGCGGGCGGGACCGCGCATCAACACCTGTCCCGAGCGAGTCCACTCCACCTGGAGAGCTCCACCCGGCAGGCTTACTTGAGCGGCCCGGTGGCAACGGCCGATGGAGGCCATAGCAACCAGGGAGGCGCAAGCCCCGGTCCCGCAAGCCAGGGTCGGTCCCACGCCCCTCTCCCACACTTTGACGACCAGGTTCGATTGGTCGTGGACCTCGACGAACTCCACATTGGTTCCATCTCGACCGTTGAGCTCCCCCGTCTCAATCCTTTTGCCCCACTCTTCCCAGCGGGCGTGTTCGATCCCGTCCACAGGGAGGACGCAGTGGGGGTTTCCCATACTGACTAACACGGCTTCCAACTGATGACCATCAAGACTAATGGTGGTGGAAAAGAAGGACGACTCCGGGTTGCTCCCCTCCCCCCAGGCTTGAGGCTTACCCATATCGACCTCGACCCACCAGGGGGAAGCTCCCAAAAGCTTGGTGCTGCGCAAGCCGCTGGCGGTCGAAAAGACGATCTCGCCCGATTTGGCTGTCACTAAACCCTCGCGGTGGGCCAGGGCAGCCAAACACCTTATGGCGTTACCACACATTCGAGCAGGGGAACCGTCGGCGTTATAGATCTCCATACCAAGATCGGCTCGGTCGCCTTTGGTCAACAAAACTAAACCGTCTCCCCCCGCCCCAAAGTGTCGGTCACAGAGGGTCTGGGCGAGTTCACCGGGCTCTTCGGGAAGGGCCTGGCGAGCATCCACGATAATGAAATCGTTGCCGAGGCCTTCCCACTTGGAAAAAGAGATCGAGCTCAACGGGCTACAGAGTTCTTTTTGTCCGCCGTTTCTTTAAATGCTTCCCGTAGGAAAGAATCGCTGGTATCCCGGGTCGGACTAACCGTCGTGACCGAGTGCTTGTAGACCATCTGGAGGCGCCCCTCGTGGTCTTCCAAGAAGATTGTGAAATTGTCGAAGCCCCGAATGATCCCCTTGAGTTGAACACCCTTGGAGAGAAAGACCGCCACAACATTACCCTCTTTCTTTAGTTGGGCAAGAAAGGCATCTTGCAGGTTGAGATTCATTTTTTGTTGTTTCCTTTCTCGCGGGAGTGACCGAGGAATCGCACAATCAGCTGCTCCGCCCTGACTCGGAGGTCATCGAACTCCCCTTCATCTTCGATGTCGAGCCACTCGACCCCCCGCTCTTTCCGAAACCAGGTCAGCTGCCGTTTGGCAAACTTGGTGGTTCTTGTTACGATGAGCTGTTTTGCGTCCTCCAGGGAACACCGGCCTTCGAGATGATCTAAGATCTCACCGTAGCCGATGACCCTCAGTCTCCTCAAATGAGAAGTATATCCTTTCTCGAACAGTGATCGCACCTCCTCTACAAGCCCTAGAGAAAGCATCTGCTCGACCCGCTTAGCGATGCGATCGTAGAGGAGGGCCCTGGGCCACCTCAAGACCAGTTTGAGATGATCCAAGCCTGAGTCGGTTCTTCGGTAGAAACTGGAGAAAGGAGAACCGGTCTGAAAATGAACTTCGAGGGCCCGAACCACCCTTCGTGGGTTCTTGAGGTCCACGATCTCAGCGGCCTCGGGGTCGACCTCCAACAGGCGAGCGACTTGCTCCTCCAAGGGGACGTCCTTGAGCCTGGACCGGAACCGTTCATCTGGGGGGGCGTCCGGTAAAGTATAGCCTTCCAGCAAAGCCCTCAGATAGAGTCCCGTTCCCCCCACTAAGAAAGGAACCTTGCCCCCTCTCCAGAGAGCCTCGATAGTCTCTTGAGCAAGCTTCTGGAAATGAGCCAACGAAAACTGCTCCCAGATGTCGACGATGTCGATCAGATGGTGACGAACCTGGAGAAGCTCGATGGGGGTTGGCTTGGCCGTGCCGATGTCAAGACCTCGATAAACGAGAGCTGAATCGGCACTGACGATCTCCCCCCCAAAATGTTGAGCTAGAGCGAGAGCCAGTCGAGTCTTTCCGGTAGCCGTGGGGCCGGCTACAACGACCACTTTACTAGCGATGGAAAAGCCTTTCCAGAGCGCGATGGTCAAGCCGCACCCGAGTAGGCCGACCGTGGGGACAGTAGGGAGAGCGCTCGGCTTTGAGCAGGTCGAGGATCAGCTGATGCATTTCGGGACGGGTCAACTTCTCTCGGGCTCTGATAGAACTCTTGCAGGCCACCATAGCTCGAAGCTTCTCTCGCAGCACCTCGGGAGTGTTGGACTGGAGGCTGACCCCGCCTTCGGCGGCTTCGGTAACGACCGACTGAAAGACTTCCAGACCGTCCTTAGGCTTTAAGCCCGGCGGCACGCTGCGGAGCTGGAAAGCCGTCCCTCCAAAAGACTCGGCCTCGAAACCGAGTTGGACGAACTGTTCCAGGTGCCCCTCCAGATAGGAGGCGATGGCCGGGCTGAGTTCGACCACTTCGGGAACGACCAGGCCCTGAGCCCCGCCACCCACCACCGCTAAGTGAGCCAGGCGCTCGTAATGGATCCGTTCGTGAGCCGCGTGTTGGTCAATCACCCACAAGTCTCCATCGACCAGAGCGACGATATAGCTAGAATGGAGTTGGGCCAAAATCTCGATTTCTTCACCCAGACCTAAATCGAGGGTCGCCTGCGGCTCGGGTGGAGAGGCCTCGCCACGTTGAGGAGAGATTCGGTCGAAGGCGGGAGGTTCGGCTGGTCGGGGTTCGGGCAAAGGTCGATACAGCTCCATCACCCTTTCTCGGGCCACCGCGCTGGGAGCCGGCCGGACCGGATACGTTCTTGACCCGCTCCCCTGGGCCACTGGCTCGGGTGCGACGTCAAGCGCCAACTCAAGATGGCGCTCAAGCACCGTTTCCGCCTGGCTTTCCTCGAGGGCCGAGGCGACCGTTCTATGGATGGCCCGAAATGGGCTGCGCTGGTTGGCGAACCGAACCTCGGCTTTGGTGGGATGAACGTTGACATCGACGGCTCCCGGATCGACCGTCAAATTGAGACAGGCAAAAGGAAACTTCCCCCGCGCCACCATCGGGCTAAAGCCTTCCAACACAGCCTGGCTCAACATAGCCGACTTGATAAGGCGACCGTTCACCGTAAAGGTCTGCCCGGTCCGGTTGCTGCGGACATGCTCGGGCAAGGCCACCAACCCCACCGCCGTCACTCCTTCGACCATGCCGGCCACGTCCACCAGCGCTTCTCGGGGAATCTTCCAGATGGTGGCCAGGCGATCTGCTATGGTCATACCCAGGGGTAACATCAAGAGTTCGCGTCCGTTGGAGAGAACGCGAAACTGGACCTCGGGGCGGGTGATTCCGAGCCGGCTCACCAGGTCCACGGTCTGAGAGGTTTCAGCGGCCGGACTGCGCAGGAACTTGCGGCGAGCGGGGGTGTTGTAGTAGAGGTCCGAAACCGTGATCTGAGTCCCTCCCAGGGGGGCCACCACCTCCGCCCTCACCACCTCACCCCCGTCGACCACCAGGCGCGTCCCCACTTCGGCCCCGGGTTCGGAGGTCACGATCTCCAAACGAGAGACGGCCGCGATACTCGGCAAAGCTTCTCCTCGAAAACCGAGCGACGAAAGGGTGTCGAGGTCTTCCCACTCTTGAATCTTACTGGTTGCAAAGCGCTGTAAAGCCGTCTCGGCGTCTTCTCGACTCATCCCGAAGCCGTCATCGGAAACTTTGAGCCGGTGAATCCCGCCCGACTGGAGCTCGACGGTGACCTTAGAAGCTCCCGCGTCCAGGGAGTTCTCGACCAGTTCCTTCACCACCGAAGCCGGTCTTTCCACCACTTCTCCGGCCGCGATCCGTTCGGCAACCGACTTATCCAAAACCTGTACTCTCGCCATGGCCTTTGATTAATTGAAAAAAGTTCTGAATCCTTCAGAAAGTCCGTTCGGAAAGGGAAGCGACCCCCAAATTGGGAAGATGGCGGTCTGGAGGCAAGATGTTTGGCCAATCCGGCTGTTCGGCTCGACCAGGTTTCCAAAGTCTTTGACGGTAAGGTCGCCGTCACGGATCTTTCCCTGACCATCGAAACGGGGGAATTCTTCTCCTTGTTGGGTCCCTCTGGATGCGGCAAGACCACCACCCTCCGCCTTATAGCGGGTTTCGAGACTCCGACCCGGAGAGGTCTTGATCGACGGTCACAGCATGGCCAAGATTCCGGCCCACCAGCGCAACGTTAACACGGTTTTTCAAAACTACGCTCTCTTTCCCCATCTTAACGTTTTTGAGAATGTCGCCTTCGGGCTTCGTCGCCAGCGTCGCCCCCAGCAAGAAGTCCAGCACCAGGTCGAACAAGCCCTGGGGCAGGTCCGTCTGGACGGGTTTGGGGCCCGGCGACCGTCGCAACTTTCGGGAGGAGAGAAGCAGAGAGTCGCTTTGGCCCGCGCCCTGGTCAATCGACCTCGGGTCCTCCTGCTCGATGAGCCGATGGCCGCTTTGGACGCCCCTCTTCGCAAACAGATGCGCAAGGAACTCAAAGAACTCCAGCGAGAGGTTGGCATCACCTTCGTCTTGGTCACCCATGACCAGGAGGAGGCCCTGGCCCTCTCTGACCGCGTGGCCGTTCTCAACCAGGGCCAACTGCAACAAGTCAGTCCGGGTCGAATCCTCTACCACCAACCGGTCAACCCCTTTGTGGCTCGCTTCATCGGAGAGGTGAATCTGAAGGCCCTTTGTCCAGAAGGCCTCGAAAGCGGGAGCTCAGGCCACCTGGTCATCCGGCCCGAGCAGTTTCACTTGACCACCGCAAACCCTTCGGGGGGCCGCAACCGGATCACCGGACACCTCCGCGACACGACTTTCTTGGGCTCGACCCAACGGTTGACAGTCGAACTGGATAGCGGGTTTGAACTGGTGGCTCAGCAGGCTAACACTGGTCAATTCGATCCGGGTTCTCAGATCTTTCTGGAGTGGGATGAGTCGATGGGCTCACTACTGATCGATTGAGACGCCGTCAGTTCCTTAGAGTCGCCCTGGCGTGCTCCCTGGCGGGTTGCGCTTACACCGGACCTCGTCTGAATTTTTATAACTGGTCCAATTTTTTGGCCGAGGACACCCTTTCCAACTTCGAGGCCAGCACGGGGATTCGAGTCCATCTCGAACAGTTTTCCTCGGCCGATATCATGTATGCCAAACTCAAGATCGGAGTGACTGGCTATGACCTGGTCGTCTCTCCCGATTACCTGGTCGCTCGGCTGATCAAACAAAATCTAGTCCAACCGATCACCGATGTTTCTCTGGAGGGCTACCTCCCCCACCTCCTCTATCGCCCCTGGGACCCAGAACAGCGCTACTGCCTCCCTTATCTTTGGGGCACCACAGGCATAGCCTACAACCAGAAGCACGTGACCGGCCGGCCCGACTCCTGGGCCCTTTTGTGGAACCCCGCTCTCGAGAAACGGATCACGATCCTGGACGAAAAACGAGACGCCATCGGCATGGCTCTTTTTCGACTCAGATTTTCCGGAAAAGCACTGACCCCGATCAACTCCACCGGGCCAAGCAGGCGTTGCTTGAGCAAAAGCCCCTGGTGCGTAAATACACATCCGACTTCATCGACGACCTGATCCGGGAGGAAACCTACGCTCTTCTTTCCACCCTCCTGGCCCTTATTCTCGGCTATCCGCTGGCCTACTTCATCGCCTTTCACGGAGGTCGTTATCGAACCGGGCTGGTGATGTTGTTGCTGATCCCCTTCTGGACATCCTATCTGGTGCGAACTTACGGCTGGATGACTCTGTTGGGAAGCGAGGGACTAGTCAATCAGGCACTTGAGTGGGTGGGACTGGTGTCTGAGCCGGTGGCTCTGCTCAACACTCCTCTAGAGGTCTACGCGATGCTAAAATTCGGTATCACTCCAAAACTGAACGCCATCTCGACTTTGACCTTATCGCTCACCGTGCTGGGGATCGCCCTCTGGAGCTGGCTGCGGTCCTGAGTCGGGAGAGAAGCCATTCGAGAATGACCCTCTCCCAACTCACGACAGGTCAGACAGTGGCGGCCTGGAGGAGCTTCTTGACCTCGGCCACCATACCGTCGGTGGTCTCGGGCACGGCCACTCCGACTTTCTCGAAAGCGGCGACTTTGGCTGCGGCGGTCCCGCTTGAGCCGGACACGATGGCACCGGCGTGACCCATCGTCTTGCCGGGAGGGGCAGTCCGACCCGCAATCATAGCCACGCAGGGCAAATCGAGGTCAGCCAGCATCTCAGCCGCTTCTTCCTCGGCGCTGCCACCGATCTCGCCGATTAAGACAATCCCCTTGGTATCGGGGTCGTCAGCGAACATTTGGAGGGTATCCTTAAAATAGGTCCCCAGGACCGGGTCGCCACCGATGCCGACACAAGTGGACTGACCCAAGCCTGCTCGGGTCAGCTCATCGACGGCCTGGTAGGTCAGCGTGCCGCTTCGCGAAATCAAACCGACCGGGCCTTGGGAGAAAATGTTGCCCGGCATAATTCCGATCTTACACTCTCCCGGGGTAATGATGCCTGGACAGTTCGGCCCGATCAGACGCACCCCCAGCCGAACGGCCTCCGCTCGAGCGGCCACCATATCGTTGATAGGGATCCCTTCGGTGATGCAGACGACCGTTTCCAGACCCGCGTTAGCGGCTTCCGAAATAGCGTCGGCAGCGAATGGGGCCGGAACGAAGATCACCGATACGGTGGCGCCTGTATGCTTGACGGCCTGTTTGACCGTGTTGAAAACGGGCAGATCGCCCAGAACCTTCTGTCCGCCCTTGCCCGGCGTGACGCCACCCACCACTTTGGTGCCATAATCGACCATCTGCTGAGCGTGGAAGCTACCTTCTTTGCCCGTGATGCCCTGGACCAGAACCTTGGTCTCTTTATTAATGATAATGCTCATTCTCTAGGCCCTCGTTAACTCCACAATTTTCTTGGCCGCTTCTTCCATAGTGGCGGCAGTTTCGATCCCGGCCTCTTTCAGGATAGCCCGGCCTTCTTCTTCGTTAGTGCCGGCCAGTCGAATGACCAGCGGACGATCGAGATTGAGGCTTTTGGTGCCCTCGACTATCCCTTTGGCGACCTCGTCTCCACGGGTAATGCCGCCAAAGATATTGAACAATATTCCTTTGACGTTGGCGTCCGAGAGGACCAGGTCGAGAGAGCGGGTCACGACGGATGCCGAGGCGCCGCCGCCGACATCGAGGAAGTTGGCCGGCTCGCCTCCATGGTGCTTGATGGTGTCCATCGTGGCCAT
>CAYRFU010000034.1:30602-31183 GCA_964423525.1 uncultured Burkholderiales bacterium
TGACTAGCCCGGCACCGTTGCCGATGATGCCCACCTCGCCATCGAGGCGAACGTAGGCCAGGCTCTGCTCCTTGGCCTTGCGCTCCAACGGGTCTTCTTCGGCCACCTCTTGCATCTCTTCCAACTCGGGGTGACGAAAGAGAGCATTCGCGTCGAAATTGACTTTTGAGTCGGCCGCCAGCAGACGCCCATCTTTGGTGACCACCAGAGGGTTGATCTCAGCGATGGTGCAGTCGTAACCGGTGTAAAGCGCGTAGAGCGTTTTGACAAAACGAGCCAGACTCTTGCGATGCTCCTTCTCGAGGTCAAAAGCGTAGAGCACTTCTCGCACGTGATGCTCCAAAAGTCCCCGCTCAGGAGAGGTGTGAACTCGGATAATCTGGTCGGGATGTTCTTCGGCCACCTGTTCGATATCGACCCCGCCCATAGGGCTGTACATAATGGTATGGGCGCCCTGGGATCGGTCGAGGGTGATGCCGAGATAGAACTCACGCTCGATGTCGATCGCCTCTTCAACCAAAACCTTATGGACCTTCAGGCCTTTAATGTCCATGCCCAAAATTTCGTTGGCTCGGGCCAGA
>CAYRFU010000035.1:0-2804 GCA_964423525.1 uncultured Burkholderiales bacterium
GTTCAAGTTAACTTGCGGCATGGCGGCGCCTAGACTTGCACCCCCCTCGCCCAGGGGGGGCGGTTCAAGTTAACTTGCGGCATGGCGGCGCCTCCCTCGCCCAGGGGGCCGGTTCAAGTTAACTTGCGGCGAGGCGGCGTCTAGACTTGCACCCCCCCCGAAGCCTGATTCCGCGTTTTGGCCACACCATTGCTCGCGGGGAAACTCGGTCCGGCCTTCTCCTGGACCAGGCGACCATCCCGTTCAATCGAGGCGTCAGATGCATTGAGGCTCCATCGTTGCGAATTCGATTTAACGCATCTGTTACGAACTTAGGACATATTAGACGGGTGAGAGTCGGTGTCGGAAGAACCACCCAACGACTCGGCTTGGGCTCGAAGTCGCCTCAGTCGAAACCGATCCTCGAACCGACCAGAGTGCTTACCGCCCGGATGGAAGCGGGTGTCGGTGAGTATTGCTTCGAGACTCAGGCGGCTGGATTCATTCAAGACGCGGCCGAGGTGGCCAGAGAAGCGCCGGATTTTCACGCGAGTGGATTCGCTCAGGGCACGGGGAGCAGAGAACGGAAAGCCAATCTGGTCTTTCTGGTAGCCCCATTCGCTGACGCGATTGATGGGGTGTTGCGGGTGGCCACGAACTTGTCAGACGGAACTCGCGAGGCTAACCCAGACGTTCGCCAGGCTCTGGCGACCATTTGGAACCTCCGGGACCAGCAAAGGATCGATTGCAACACTTCGGGTTGGGAAGTTTTCCCGGAATTCACTTTTCGGTGGGTGGCTCGCAGCCCCTCCAGCTCGAACTCGAACCCCGCCACAAACTCGACGACTTATCCCGCTATACTACCGTTTTGGCTAAAAATCTCAAGAGCTGGCCTCGAGCTTTTCAAGTCGGCTATCTTGACGGCCACGGATACCACAACCAGAGCACTGCAGGCAAGAAGACCACTGTCGTTCGCCAGCATCTACGGCAAGCCGTCAGCGAAGGAGGTCGCACTCTCGACGCCCTGGTGCTCGATAGCTGCCGTCAGGCCAGTCTCGAGAATCTCACCTGGATGAGCGAGGTCTCTGAGGTTGCCGTACTCTCCCAATTGGACACCTATTCTAACTCGGCCACCAATGCCTCCATCCCTCGAGCGGTAGCAAGTTCCGTCGACGGTCGAGAATTCGGCTCCAGGGTCGTCGAGAATAGTCGAGGCGATCTGCAGCTACCCACTTTGGCCGCTTTCGACCTGAAAAAAGCTCGTGAGGATCTCTTTCCTAGCCTTCAAACGAGCGGTAGGCTTTTGTTGGGAGAGTTTCTCAGAGGCAACGGACCTCTCATTCAATCGGTGCTGAAGAACGTCCCTCAGGTTTCCAAACAAGGACACGGCTATGATTTCGGCGCCTTCTTAACCCAACTGGGTCAGCTCCCCTTGGCCCACAACACTCAAAAGGCTATCGAGCGCAGCCAGAATGCGTTCAAGACTTGCCGTTACGCTTTTCAAAATGAGGTCGGTCCTTGCGCTCTATCAGGAAATTGAGAGGAGATGAGCAAAATGCGTCTGGCTCCTCTCCTGAGTGGGTTATGCTTCTCGACCCGAAGTTCAGCTGGGGAGCTCCCTCAGGCCTGGCACCTTCTCACCCGATTACTCGAGCAGCCTCTAAAGAGTCAACCGGCTCCCGAGCCCGAAGCGGTCAAACAAGCTTACGAGGCTTGTCTAGACGGCTATCCGGTGGCGATCGTAACACCAAGCTGGCAATCTTTGCGACAGGCTACGCAGGCTCTTGAAAGTCGATTAGGCTACCTTGGCCCTTGGGCCGATAAACCCGACTCTCCCTACATCAGAATGGCCGGCGCTTCCGGCTCCACAATCGTGCTTTGTACGAGAAAACACTCGGCCGAGGAACTCCTCAGTCAGATTACCGTCGAGCCGGTCAACTACAAGAAGATGCTTTTGACGGGCGCTCAGCACTTGGAAGAAGACCAGACTTTCGCGGTGAACTTCGCTAGCTCCACCGAGAGTCGAAGATTTCGCCAGTGGGCCGAGCGAGAGGAGTGGCCCCACCCGGAGGCGGCCGAGGATGAACGGCGACTCGTCTACGGCAACGGCGAGCCTATCGTCGAGATTGATTCCAGTGACTTCTCGCTTGACGGCAAAGTTCGAGTCCTCGACTGGTCGATGCCCAGCCCAACCGACACCGCGCCCTGGGACGGCAATCTGTTTGAAATCATGAACCTACTTAAGCAGGCTTGAGTCCTGGGGCTAGCTCCGACAGCGAGTAACGGGTTCGACAACGCCCTGGCCCCGAATGACGCTCTGCCAGCCTTCAGGAATAGGGTTTGAAACACACCCAGATTCAACGAGCCAGGCAGCTTGAAGCGTTGTTGGAAGGTGGTTCTTTAAACGCGCCACCGGTCTTTCCGTCTAGCCCAGGCGAACGGCAATCTCTTCGTTTTCGTCTCGGTAGAGGGAAACTCGTCGACTGGTTACCTCGGCCGGCGTGGGAGCCGAGGAGTGTCTGCGGGAGAATCCCAGTCTCACATCTCCACAAATCACGTCCAGCCACGGGCCGTCCTGGCGTACGGTAATCCCTTCTTCACCGGTGGCCTTTAAGGTGTAGGTGGTGACCTGTCCGTCCCGGCGGTCCCCGCTCCATCGAGCCTGAACCGGGCCACCCTCGCCTACTAGAGCGACCCCTCCTCGATAGTTTCCAATTTCGAAATCGCGACCCACGGCGGGCTGATTTCCGAAGCCTGGGTCGCGGAGAAGTTGCGAGACGCCGGCCCCTCAGTCGGGTTTGAAGAAACCAAGTAGTAATAATGCG
>CAYRFU010000035.1:2814-30265 GCA_964423525.1 uncultured Burkholderiales bacterium
GGCTGATTTCCGAAGGGAGAATGGCCGGGGCCGAGTGGGTAAGCCTTCTCTAACCGTTGTTCCGCAGAGGTCCCCGAGGCGGCATCGTAGAGTTCTTCCAGGGAAAGGGTCTCTGGCTGTTGGTCCAGCCAGGTCCCGAAAGCCTCGAGAGGGGAGTCTTCGGGTTGATGGGTCTCTCGGAAAGCCTGGAAACAGTTCTCGAGCTGGCGAAGACTGGTGTGGTGACGTTGGCTTGCTGGTGCAAATAGGTCGTGGGCGGCCAGGTGCCGATTCTCTGGCTGCAAAGTCTTCAGCTGGTTCCCAATTCTTTCGGCCTCCTCTTCGCTGGCACCCCGATCCCAAAGTTGTTCGAAGACCCCAAATTCGTGGCAGGTTCGCTCCACCACCTTCCACAAGTCGATGGCTTGATCGAGCTTTTGGCCGTCTTCAAGAGTGGCCTCAATAGCCGAGTAGAGACGCATCGCTTTTTGTGGGTCGAGGTGATAGTCGCCCAGTCGAGTCAGGCGAGCGGTGACTTTCTCTGGTTCGTCACGGCGCTCTTTTAGGAACTCAAAGGACTCGGCTAGATGCTCCTCACCCTTTCAGTTGGTAGCGAGAGGCGGTAGGCCCAGGCCAGCAAGAGGGCCAGCAGGACCAGGTGATAGCTAGAGTAGAGCCAGGTGCCCCGGCCGCAATAGATGAGCAAAGCTGTGAAGGAGGTGGGTACCATAAAGAGGAGCAGCTTGATCTCGTTCCAGCACCGCAGGTAAACCAGCCCGGCCAGCACGGGTAGGATCAGCCAGCCCGTCCACGGTAGCCATAGTGAAAGCCAGGTCCGGCCACCCAAACCTCTGAGGTGCGAGAGAGAATCCTTAGCGCGCGTTTAGCCAGGATTTCGAGATACCAGAGCGGGTCGGTGGTCATATCGTGGACCATTTTACGCTGCAAAACTTCGTAGTAGTGGGGAAGCTCCTCGGGCGTCTTGTAGTAAAATTGGCGCTCGTCCCAGAACTCGTTAGGGTAAAAGTAGGCTTGGCCCTCATAGGGAGGCGCGTCGACGCCGTATTCGCTTCGAAGGATGGGGAGAGCGTAGCGCCAGGCCACCCGGTCGTCGAAGGCGTAGCCGTAGCGGGTGTCAAAATCCCCGAGGCCGCACCAGACTGGGTGGGCGATGGTGTGATGTTGCTCCCGGGGACCTGGAAACGGCTCGCTTCCGGCCTGGGTGACGAAGGCTCGGGCCTGCTCGATTTTGTGACCGAACAACGCTTTCCAACCCACCGAGGTGACTTGAAGACTGATCAGCAAGAGAACAAGGAGAGAGCGTTTTTTCCACCAGGGAGTGCGACTCAAGAAGAGATAAGCCAGGCCGCACCCCGCCAACAGCGCCACCGGCTCGCTGCGCACCTGGCGGATGGACGCTAACAGAACTCCGCAGAACACCGGCGTCAGCCAGAAGCGCACTGGTCCCACCGGGCGGTCGAGCAACATCGGGAGGTGCAGGGTCAACAAAATCAAGCCGATGCTGATGGGAAATCCGAAAACGTTGTTGTGGAGGTAAACCTCATACAGCTGGAACGGGTTAGAGCCGAAGAGCAGCACGAGAGCTCCTCCCAAAACGGGAAAGCCTTGCCGGAGAAAGCCAACCCAGGTGACGGCCAGGGCTATCCAAAAGCAGAGGACGTTGGTCGGGGTAAAGCTCGCAACCGCCGGCGTCCCGGCTAGCCAGGCCCCCGGCATCAAGAGAAAGGTTTTTCCCAACTCTCCGTAGCGGGTGGTGTGTCCATACTCGGTCACCAGATACTCCCCAAACTGTTCGACTTCCCGGCGAGCCCCCTCGGGGGAGTAGTCGAGGGTCCTATTGGGACGCATGGAGGCCACCGGAAAATAGCCGAGATAGTAATAGAAATATAGGAACTTGTCCTGGCGATGAACGCCGCTGGAGGCGTCGAGACGATGGGCTTCGAGACCCATGCCGGGGCTGGTAAAGAAAAGACTGAACTGCCACAGAAAGAGGGCTATCAGGCCAAAGACCAGCAGCCGGCCCCTGGCGACTTCAGGAAGGGGCTCGAGCGTCAATCGGTCGCGGGAAAACTTCATGGCCCTGGCCGGCTCTTCACCCCTCGAGATTCTTGATGGTCAGGCCCGATCCTGGAACGAAGGCTCCAGCAATTGTGGACAAGACCCCATTCGTGGTAGTCTAGAGTCCCATGCCTTTCATCCCAGCAGTCTTGCTGCAACGACTCTATAACCACTCGAGTCTCAAGAATGAGTCCGGTGAGGTGACCTTCTCGCTTCGCAATCGACTTTCCACAGCCACCATCGAGAGCGTGGTCAAATTGAGCCTAAACGGAAGAGCAGTCGACCTTCAGTTGGTGGTCATGGAGATTCCTGAGCAAGACCCCATCCGACTCTCCGAAATCGGTCGGGAGCGTTCTGTTCCCTTTGAAAAGGATGCTTTCTGCCGTCTCAGGCTAGAGCACCCTCCGCTGGAGGCCGGCAGCCACCAGATCGAGTTGTTCTTCCAGACCCGTCCCTACGGTCAGCTGAACTTGAAGGTCAGCGACGAAGTGGGGGCTGAAGCTCCCGATCACCTCCCTCGAGACGACGAGGACGATTACAGCCAAGAGATCATCGAGGCTCGGCAGAACTTCCTGCGAGAACGGAGTTCGGCGAAGCTCGAACACCTGACCCGATACTCCTTTGACCCCCACCTCACTCGCGGCAATGTGGAGCATTTCACCGGGGTGGCTCAAGTGCCCCTCGGCTTCGCAGGACCTTTACTGGTTCAGGGTGAGCACGCCCAGGGGGAGTTTTTCGTGCCCCTGGCCACCAGCGAAGGGACCCTGGTAGCCTCTTATAATCGGGGCATGAAAGTGTTAAACCGTTGCGGTGGAGTGACCTGCGCGGTGGTTGGAGACAACATGCAGCGGGCCCCCGTGTTCGGATTCGAGAACGCCTCCCAAGCCCGTCGTTTTGTGGACTGGGTGGTGGAGAAAGAAGAAGCCATCCGAGCGGCTGCCGAGGCCACGGATCGGTTCGTGGGCCTAAAGTATATCGACTACTACCTCTCCAATAAGTTCGCCTATCTGCGGTTCAACTACACTACTGGAGATGCCGCCGGCCAGAATATGGTCGGCAAGGCGACCTTCGCCGCCTGCAACTGGATTCTTGAGAACTATCCACCCGGTCTGATCCAAAAATTCTATCTAGAATCGAACCTGGCCACCGACAAGAAAGCGTCCATGATCAACATTATGCGCAGTCGAGGCAAAAGGGTCACAGCCGAAGCCTGGATCAAGCGAGAGGTGTTGAAAGAGGTCACCGGGGCCGACACCGAATCGCTCTTCCAGCACAGTCAGATCGCCAACATCGGTTGCATGCTGAGTGGGGCTAACAACAACGGACTTCACTCCGCCAACGCGGTGGCCGCCATTTTCCTGGCCTGCGGGCAGGATGTGGCCGACCTTTCTGAGTCTTCCACCGCTCTGCTCTATACCGAGCTAAACGACGACAAGGACCTCTACATTTCGGTTACCCTGCCGTCGCTGATCGTGGCTACTTGCGGAGGTGGGACGGGGCTACCTACCCAGAAGGAATGTCTGGAAGTGATGGGGTGCGCCGGAGCCGGCAAGGTTCGAAAGTTCGCCGAGATTGTGGCGGGAACGGTCCTGGCGGGTGAAATTTCCCTGGCGGCTGCCATCTCTGCTCACGACTGGGTCTCCAGTCATGAGCAGATGGGTCGGAACCCGAGTGTCTAGACCTTTTGCTTCTCTTTGCTAGGTAACATCGGAAGGGTTCGGAGAAACAGGATGAGAGCTCTCATCTCTTGAGGGGCGAGCGGCCGGTGCCACCACTGGGTAGAGTCGCCCTTCAAACCGGAGTGAGTAAGGCCAAGCTTGACCACTCCTTCGAGCCATTGGTCCGATTTGTCGTAGAAGAATTCATAGTTGTCAAAGCGAGGGGGAGACTTGAGGGCTGAACCAGCCTGCTTCATTCCTTCCAGGAACGGTCCGTTGCCCAAGCCTCGCACGCCGTGGCAGGCCATACAGTGGATAGAGTAGAGAGTTCGGCCGAGATCGATGGTCTCCCCCAGACTGACCAGCGGCGGTCGGGGGTCCATTGGGTCGCTTTGAAGCTCACGAATGTAAGCCACCAGATCACCGACCTGGCGGTCGGTTAGAGTGGTTCCCCAAGCCGGCATGAAGGGGGTCTTGTGAACGGCCACTCCACCCTGCCTCACCGCTTGGGCTAATTCTTTATCGGTTCGGCTTTTGTGAAAACCTGGCTTAGAAAGGTCGGTGGGTTGGACCCCAAAGTCCCGATAGAGCTTAGCTGCCATCGGACCGTCCCCCTGGCCGTTTTCACCATGACAGGCGACGCAGTATGCTTGAAAGATATACAGCCCTCGGTCAGGATCAGAGCCTCCGTCACGATCGGCTGGTGGACTCGCCCAGGCTACCGTGGCCAGGGCCACCAGGCACAGGAAAATTCGTTGGGTCATGGTTCACTTTCCCTTCAGAAGGTCGCGAAGAACAGTCACCAGATCGAGCGAACTCAGCACCCCCACCACCTTCTTGTCGCGGGTGACGATCACTCGGTGGATGCGGAAGTTGGCCATTAACTCTGCCGCCCTTTCGACCTCGGCGTTCTCCTCGATATCTAGGACTAAGCTGGTCATGATGTCGCTAACCAGCTGGGACGAATCGTCCTGGTCCATCAGCTCCAGGTAGCCCCAGCTCGGGTTGACATAATACTCCACCTCTTGGGGCCGCTGGCCCCGAGCGCTGTTACGGACGATGTCGGAGAGCGATACGACGCCTTCTAGCCGTCCTTCGTTGTCGACCACCGGGGCTCCGGTGATCTTGTGGTGACTCAGAACAGCGACCAGTTCGGTGACGGTCAAATTCTTCTTGACCGTCACCACCTCAGACTGCATAATCTGGCTGACTTTCAAAGTCGGCCTCCCCTCAGATTTTGATCAGGCCCTTTTCCAGAAGGGTCTTAAGCTGGCGGACAAGATCCATCGAACTAACGACCCCCACGACCTCCTCGCCATCTGTGACAAAGACGCGGTGAATTCCCGCTTCATCCATGGTTTGGATCAGTTCCACTACTTCAGTGTCGGGGCGAACTGTGACCACATGCTCGGTCATCAAGTCGGCCACTTTGGCGTTCTCCAGGCCCGCCAGATCGGACTCTTCGCCGTAGAAATCGCGGTCGGTTTCGCTAGCCACTGGGGGGTCGCTGACTCCCGAACCGACGTCGGTCAAAGAGACAACACCTACCAGGCGACCGTCACCATCTACCACGGGCATTCCCGAGATATCATGCTCGTCGAGCATTTTGGATAATTCCTTCACGGTAGCGTTGTAAAGGACTGTTTTGACCTCAGCGGTCATGACGTCACGAACTTTCATCAGGTCACCTCCAGGGTTGGAATTCGGTATCATTATCCTCTGCCAGAGGTCGGTTGGGGAATGATCTAGATCAATCCTCTCGGGTCAGCTCTTTGTTGAATGGGTTTCCCCTAACGAGGTCGTAGAGTTGACCCCGGCAACGGGTCTGCCTTCCCTCGAGAACCAGAGTGGCAGCCCCCTCCAGTTTGTGTAGAGCTTCGTAATCGTCTGGTAGGGCCTCTTTTTCTTCGGCTGAGCATTCTTGGAAGACCAGGGCCATCTCGAGGGTGGGCGAGAGGTTTCCGTCGATACGGTAACGAGGGTCTACCCTCAGTTCGAGGTGGACCCGATTCTCTTCCACTCGCCCGGTCAATTTACCAAAGACCGGGAGCTCCAGGGTGCGGCCCAGTTCGTAAGTCCAGAAGCGATACTGACCGGTGAGCTGGTTGCCGTCCTGAACCAGGTCGAGGGTGAACTGAAAAGGCTCTTTCTCCTGGTAGAACGTCCCCTCAAAGCCGCTCGGGAGTTCCACCGCCGGGGGGCTTGAGCAGCCAAAGACTAGGATGGCTAGCAAGAGAATCGCTTTTCTCATTGGCCGAGGTCCTCCTCGAAAGGATTTCGAGCATAGAGGTCCGTTAAGTAACCCAGGGCCACGTGTTTCTGCCCCCCAAGTTGGTAAGAACCCGGTCTCCCTCGATCCGGCCGGTGAAATCGCCGAAAGTCCGTTTTTGGGACTGATGAAACGACCAGTAATAACGCCCCTTGAGGTCTCGACCGTCCTGGTCAATCGTGAGGGCCACCGAAAAGCTGTCGCCCATACTGATGAAGCTGGTGGACGTCTTCATCACCGGCGGTAGGTCGGGTGGAGGCTCCTGAGCGCACCCAAAACAGGCCAGGCAGGCCAAAACGATCAGAAATCTCTTGCAATATAATCCCATATCCATAGATTGAGAGTATATTATGGGGATATTGGGGTCAATGGGTCATCCGACCCCGATCAGTAGCCGGCCCAACCTTTGCTGCGCCAAGTTTGGGCTTTGTTGATCAAACGGTCGTTGCCGGCAAGCAAGCCCATATCGCCAGTCACAGTGGCTCGTTGGAAGCGATAAGCCCATTCCGGGGAACCGTAGGCATCTTGGATGTAGGCATAGCCGCCCTTGGCCTGCATGGTCGGGTCGTTTCGGCTGGCCATGTCGTTGGCGTCGGTGCCAACATAGGATTCCCAGGTGGAGTCGATGATCTGGAACAAGCCGTGGGCACTGCTGGTGGGGTTCTGGGCCGTGTGATTGGTGCCAGACTCGTGATGAACGAGCTTGTGAAGGTATTCGTCGTTGGCGAATCTCTGAGCCTCCTCTTCGCTGGCTCCGGCAAGAAGGGCGCCTTTGTAGTAGTTGTCGGTGTACTCTCCATCGATTACGTCGTCCTGAAGAGTGTTACCGTGGGCATCGACCACGCCGTCTTGGATCCAACGGTCGACTTGACCGATTCGGTCGTCAAGCAAACCGATATCAGCCTCAAGCTTGCGAGCCTCCTGCTGGGCGGCTTGAAGCCTTTGCTCAAGAGCTCGAATCTCGGGAGAGTCCTCGATCTGTTGCTTGAGAGCGGGGTCGGCTTCTTGCATCTCTTGAAGGGCTTGGTCCATGCGGGCTTGAGCCTCTTCCATCCGTCTTTGGGCGTCCGCTTCTCTTCGCTCGGTTTCTTGAATCTCAGTCTCCAGCTGCCGGACTCGGTCTTTGACGGCTGACTCTTCGGCTCGAGCCGAAGCGAGTTGACCGTCTAGCTCGGCTCTGCGAGCTTTGGCATCTTCGTCGTTCCCTTGAACTTTGCTCAGCTGTTGCTGCAGTTTGACCACTTCACTGGTGGCTGCTGACTCTTTAGAGCGAGCCTGACCCACCTCACCCCGAAGCCCCGAGAGCTGCTGACGGGCGTGGTCGGCATCGCCTTTGGCAGCGTGATGGTCGCCCTGGGCCTCGCTATGACGGCCCTGGGCTTGCTGATATTCTGCGGCGGCCTCTTCGTTGGCTTTGGGAGAGCCGGCTGCCAGACGCCCTTTCTGCTCGTTGAGTTGGGAGGAAAGCTCGTCGATCTCTCCTCGCTTTCCGTCGAGCTGTAACTCTTTCTGAGTCCTTTTTGACTCCAGTTCGGTGCGGTTCATATTCTGGGACCGAGTCGGTTGGTTGCCACCCAGAGAGCGTCCGCCAGTGCCCGACACGGCCGGGGCACCCATGCCCTGACCGGCCAGAGGTGGGGGCATCATCGGAGGCATAAACGGGGATTGGCTGTTGGGAGGGAAAGTCTGGCCCAGGTCGGGGGGGTTCTCGAGCATCGCCTGAAGGGCTTTCTCGATGGCTTCAGGGCCTTGCCCATCCATCAGCATGGTCAGAGCGGCCGAGACAGCCGTGGGGTCCTTCTCCAGACCAGCTTCCTCGAGCATCCCTTTCACCTGCTGATACTCCTCCTTGGAGATGCCGTCCGGACCTTTCATCTCCTCTGGCAGAGAGGCGTAGTCGGGCATTCCCACCTGGCCGTCTTGCTGGGCGAGTTCTAGAACCTTCTGATGGCGAGCTTCGACTTCCTGACTGGTGCGGTCACCCTGAAGGAAACTTTCCGAGCCGGCCGGCATGGTGGTCAAGTATTCGTGGAGAGCCTGACCGTCTGGAAACTCAGTATTGGTGGTCAGAGCCACCTGGTCGCCGGCCACTGGGGCGGTCTCAGACCCCCCGGTATTGATGGCGTGAGCTTCAAGAGTCCTGGCGGCTGCCGGGCTTGGAGCGAGTGGGGCCGGGCCGGCCGCCGTGGTGATTGGGGTTGAAATCGTTTGAGCCATGTTTGCACCTCATCCTCTAGTCACTTTACCATACTCAGCTTCCGTTAAAAATAAGTGAAATTTTGGAGACGGGAAGATTTAACAGAATTCTGACAATTGTGACATACTCTGACCTCAGAGGCCCGATGAACGTGCCTCCTGGAGGTGGAAAGAAAATGCGTTTACCCAATCGTTCAAACCTGTAGCAGGCACTTTGGTTACGGCCGCCGTTCTTGGAGTCGGGGCCGATCTCGCTACCCGCGGCACCGACCATTCCCACACTTCTGAACCCATTTGGATGGGTCAGGAGCAGGTCGGGATCGAGGACCGAGCCACCGCCGAAACGACCCGAACCTTCTCTACCGTGAGAATCGAGGACCGAGTCGACATCCGGTCAGGCCAAGAAGGCCCCACCCTCGCCTGGGTGGACACCACCGCTACTGGCCACAAGTATAAGGATGTCGAAGGTTCTGTTGGCCTGGGCTCGGCAGGAGCGAGCTGGACCTACTCCTTCACCCCCGCCACACCTGGCCGAGAGCGTCACGATGAGACTAGGGTCAGTCACCAGGGCGATGAGGTTTTGACTTTGGACCGAGAGGCCCGAGACACGGATCTGGGGACTGTCCAGACGTTGACATCGGTTGGTCTGGGAGGGGACTGGCAAGCGGCGGCTCACTTGTCCCCGGAGGGAGTCAGCTCCTGTAGCGTCAATTTAGGAACGGGCTTGAATTATCAGGTCACCCTGGAGGGGGATCAGTATGGCCTTCATTTACCAGCTCAGGAGCCCATCAGGCTAAGCACCGGCCCATCGGGCTCTCACTTCGAGTCCGGTGGTCAACCCTTAACCGACTTTGGAGTCCAACGAGATGTGGTCGACCTCATCTCCGCCTGCCGGTTGAACGACACAGAGCTTGACCAATTGGACCGCAACCAGGATCGGGCCCAGGTGGCCCGGCTAGGAGCAGGCGGGGCGGGACTGTCCGAGGCTGCGTTCTGGCGGTCGCTCTCCCACTCGATGCTCATCAGGTCCACGGTGCCTTCCAGCGTTTGACCGACTAGGCCTTACCTGACGACCAATACCGGGAGATTCGAGTTTCTCAGGACGCCTTCGGCCGTGCTTCCAAGAACCAGGCGTTTGAGCCCCGAGTGACCGTGAGAGCCTATGACGACAGCGTCGACTTGCTGTTGGTGGGCCAGTTTGACGATCTCTCGGGTGGACTTGCCGTGAACTGCGAACGCCTCGGCTTCGAAGCCCAGGTTGAAAAGAGTTCGAGTCCATTCGGCCAGATATCTTCGGATGCGGTCGAGATCGGGTTCGATCACGGTTTCGATGTCCCGCTCCATCGGCGTCACGTAATCCATTAAGGTCGACACCCCGACCAGCAGAATCTCTGCGCCGGGTTCGGCAAATCCTTGAACATACTGGACCGCTCGCTCGGCTAGCTTCGACCCGTCCAAGGGCACCAGGAATTTTTGGCGCCGAAAGGGAGAAGACAGTTCGCCCTTGAGCATCAGGGCAGGTCGGTCGATGCGACGGATGACCCGCTCGGCCACGCTGCCGATGACGTGGTCAACCACACCGTTGCGACCGTGGCTGGTCATCACCACCAGGTCGGCATCAAGTTTGTTAGCGGCGGCGGCGATGCCGTCGGCCGGGTCGGGCCCTTCGTGAGAGAGCGTTTGGGCCTGGTTGAACCGTTGAGAGAGTTTCTCGAGATACTGGCTCACCAGGTGTTTTTCGCGCTGGTGAGCTTCGACCAGATCGATCGGAAGCCAGCCCTTGAGCTGGGTTGTCTCCAGCACCCGCAGGAGGTGCACTTGGCCTTCGCTTTCGACCAGGCTGAGGGCAGGCTCGATAGCCGATTCGGACAGCTCTGAACCGTCGAGGGGAACCAGGATTGTCTTCATAGCCAGCCCTTCGACCGGGGTGGCGGGTCACCTACCTTAGGCGGCGGCGGTAGCCACCATCGGGTCCTGACTCGGCTCTCGCAGCAGTTGAGTCTGGAGTTCTTCCAGCGGCACGTTGGTGGTTTCGGGCATCACCAGCGACACATAGAAGAGTTGACCCAGCATGGCGACCGCGAAAAAGGTGAAGACGACTCCGCCCCCCAGGCTTCCGGCCGCCGCGGGGAAGAAATTCGCCACCAAGGCGGCGCAGATCCAGTGGGTCGAACTACCCAACGACTGGCCGTTAGCCCGAACTTCGTTGGGAAAGATCTCGGCCAGATAGACCCAGAGAACACAGCCCTGGCTTATCGCGAAAGAGGCGATGAACAGAAAGATCAGGATCGGGACGCCCGCGAAACTGTCGGTGTAGAAGGCTCGGGCCACCAGGCCCAGAGTGGTCATCAGCCCGACCGAGCCGACCAGCATCAAGGGGCGGCGACCGAATTTGTCGATCAGGCTGATGGCGATGACAGTGGCCACCAGGTTGACGATACCGACCCCAGCTGTCGAGAGCAGAGCTGAACTCGAACCGAGTCCGGTCATTTCAAAGATACGAGGGGCATAGTAAATGATGGCGTTGATGCCTGAAACTTGATTGAAGATAGCCAAAATGATAGCCAGAGAGATGGGAAAGCTGTAGCGTCGACAGAAGAAACGGACTTTGCCGCGGGGGGCCGAACTGGCCGCTTTCTTCATCGCTTCGATAGCAGAGTCGACAGTGGACGGCTCGACCACCTCCAAGACTTGTCGAGCGGCCTTCTCATCACCGGCCCGGGTCAGAAGCCAACGAGGGCTCTCGGGCACGACTAGAACCATCAGAGTAAAGGCTAGGGCCGGCAGAGCTTCCACCCCCATCATCCAGCGCCAGGAGCTGGGCCCGCCTACCCCAACCAGGAGATAGTTGCTAACGTAAGCCAACAGAATTCCGGTTACGATGTTGAACTGGAACAAAGCCGAGAGGCGACCCCTCTTGTCGGGGGGGGAAATCTCTGAGATATACATCGGGGCGGCCACCGAGGAGGCCCCGACACCGATTCCGCCCAGGAAGCGGAAAACCATAAAGGAGTAGATTTCTGGGGCTAAAGCCGAGCCTAGAGCAGAGACCAGATAGAGAACACCCACGGCGACGAGAGTCTTCTTGCGGCCAAAGCGGTCGGCCGGAATCCCCCCAAAGAGAGCTCCCACAACCGTTCCGTAGAGAGCGATAGCAACAGCTAGACCGTGCAGCCCGTCGCTAAGGTTCCAGAGTCTTTGGATCGACTGTTCCGCTCCCGAGATGACGGCCGTGTCGAATCCGAAAAGAAAACCGCCTAAGGCTACCGTGATTGACCAGAATACTACTCGCTTGTTCATAAACATAGGGTCCTCCGTCTAACCAGTCTAGCCAACCGCTCTGAAACATCGTTGAAACTTTTAACGGTTGTGTGACGATGGTCGTAAGGGGGACTTGAAAAGGAGGTAAGTGGTGATGATGAGCCCTCCGCTCATGGCCAGCCCAGCCGCTAACGGACCCAGCCCGACAGCGATCCAAGCGAGTCCTGCCGTGCCGATCGGAATGAGGCCTCGATCCATCAGACTCAGTCCGACCGCTCGTCCGTGAAGCTCGGAAGGGACCGACGTTTGTAACAAGATTCGACTCCGAGTTCGATAACCTTGACCGGCGAACCCAACCAGGAGCAAACCTAACCCGACCGGAGCTGGAGAGGTTGAGCAAACGAAGACAAAGAGGCCCAACCCAAAAAGAGCTAGCCAACCCACCAGGTTGAGACCGCTGTCCTCGCGAGTTTGCCAGAGCGAGCCCAGCAGAGCGCCGAGGGCCGCCAAAGACAGATAGAGACCCAGCCCATCGGCTCCCTGATGATGAAGGTCGCGAGCGAACAATGGCATCATCGCCGTGTAAGGAAAGCCAAAGAGCATGGCCGGAACGGCCAAGGCTAAAAGATATCTGAGCCTCTGGTTGTGGCGAAGTTCTGGCCCCAAGCTCGACCGGGGCGCCTGCCTCGAGAGGCCCTTTGAAGCAGGGAGGGTCAAGCTGAGGCGGGCCAAGACGAGTGGTTGAAGAAGTAGCAGCACCCAGGCTACCAGAAACGGAGTCAGAGGGGTGCCGTAACTGACTAGCAAGCCACCTACCACCGGTCCGACGATTCTCCCCAGATTCATCGTCGAGGACTGGAGGGCGAGGGTGCGGCTCAAGTCGTTCGGGGTCAGTTCCGCTACCAGGGCGTTGCGGATAGGAGGCTCCATGCAGAGCAGAGATTCTCGCACCAGCAAGACCACCAGGGCCAGTCCGAGAGGGAACTGCTCAGCCACCAACCAGCCCAAGAAAGGGGTCAAGAAGGCCACCGCTGTCGAGACCAGCCTCAAAAGCCCGACCCTTTCTAAGCGATCGGCTAAGAAGCCGGCCGGAAGACTCAACACCAAGGCGGGCAGCAGGCGGCACCCGTTAATGAGGGCTAAAGAAAGGGCCGAATCGGTTCTTTCTAAGACCAGCCAGTTGAGGGCTACCAGATAGATCCAGTCGCCCACCCTCTGTCCCAAGAAGCCGGCTAGAAACAGGCTGACTCGGTTCAAAGGTAATCCTGTCCGGCCAACGGGTTTTTGACGCGGACGTAGCGGTCTCCCGGTTCCGGGTGGAGCCGCATCAGCGTGAGAGCTTTGTGGCGAAGGGTCGGCTGGGCCAGAGCCTGGCGATCGGCCCGAGCCCATTCGGGTCGGGCACCGCCTTCGAGTCGGTCAAAGGTTGTGTCGATCACGGTCTGGATCGGATTCCAGCATCGAGCTTCCTTCAAACCGAAGCGTCGGACCAAGTGAAAAACGACCTCGCCGATGTGGGCTTGAAAGAGGCAGTAGTAAAGCTTGTCCCGAGCCGCCTCCAGACTCTTGGCCTCAGTGACTGAGCCGGGTTCGAGCTCGAGGCTGAAGCCCCGCTCCTCAAGTCGGGGGCGGTAGAGTCGGATCCCGCCCCAGTCTCGCACGAAAAGGCGATAAGGTTGGCGCTTCTTGAAGGTCACGATGCAGTTCTGCAGATGGGCTTCCAGAGTCAAGCCGAAGGCCGACAGAAGAGTGAGGTGAGGGGGGATCACCAACTCGGCATAGGCCTTGAGAAAACCCAACGGATCAGGCCGAGCAGCTTGCTCGAGCAGGCTACCGACGCCAACTGGGGAGTTGGCCGTCAAAGAACAGGCCGTGACGGGAACCTCGTCGTCCTCGAGGAAGGGCTCAAGTCCAGCTCGGACCAGACAGTTGAGCAGACGCTCCTGGTCTTCGTGGGTCTGGAGACACAGTCCCCCAAGCTCCGGTAAGGGAACAAACCGGTGCCCGATTTGGGGGCTAAGCTGTTCCATCAAAGCTGACACTCGGGGCCCATTGAGGACGGTCTGAGGACTGATGCAGCGCTGGGTGGACGTCATCTGGCTCGAGACAGAGACCTTAAGGCGGTGGCTCGGGGAAACCGCCACAGTCCGAAACGAAGCCAGTGAGCGACACTCCTGAGACCAGTTCTCACGCCTCAAGACGCCCTGAGCCAATTCGTGACCCAGGCGAGGCAGGACCGTTTCGGCCTGCCACTGATGGACAGGCAAAGGAATACGGCCCGTTTCGACCGGCAGAGGGCCGAACACCTGACCCATCAGCTGAGCGGGCTCAAGACCACTGGAACGAACCAACCAGGGCTCGGCTGACAGCAGGCCCAGCCTAGGGCGGCCCACCATCTCGGCTGAGCCGGCCACCAAAGCTTCGGGGTCGAGGTCGAGCCGGGTCTTGGCGCAGGGATGGAGATTGTGGCCGTCAATGCAAAGCGACTCGGAGAGAAGGGCTCGGTCGAGAGTGGGCTGCTTCCGCTTCTGGTCGAGCACATACTCGAAATAGTCCCGATAGCCAAAGGGGCGGAGTTGGTCCCTCTTAGAGACGGCGAAAGCCCGAGCCAAAGCCAGGTTGCAAGCCCCGTTGTCAAGCTCTTTAGCCAGGCGGTCCCAAAGGTAGAAAGGAGTCTCGTCTTCGAGCAACTCGATCAGCTGAGAGGCCGCCTGAAGCTTGAAGCCGGCCGCACTGACCGGGCTTTGGAGCTGGAAGCGACCAAAGCCGAATTCGCTCACCTGAACGGTGGCTCGGCCCAGCCGCGCCAGCTTTCCTTGGACCGGGGCCAGGCCTTCTCGCAGCAACCCGAGCACCAGCAGTTCCAGGGTCGCTGAGCGAGCTGTCTCCAGTTCTTGCAGGAAGGGCTCAACCAATAAAGGGTAGGAGTCTTCAAGATACGACAAACAGTCTTGCTCGTGACTCGCACGAGCGGGTGCCAATGTCAAAACGGACCTCTCAAGGGGTTAGGAATATCGGCGTAGGTGTAGCTTGTAACCTGGTCGACCAGACGCATCCAGGTCATCCGCTTCAGCTCAAGCGGGTTTTGGAACAGCGCTCGCTCGACCGGCTCTTTGGCCCATTCCTCCGGCATGGCCGCCAACGCTTGACGAGCCTTGAGAGAAACCAGCCGCCACCATTCCGTCTCTTGGCCTTTGCCGGCGCTGGCTAAAACCCGGAACAGCTCGCCAAGATGATTGATCAGGAGCGGATAGAGCAATTTGTTGTGAAGCTCTCTAGGCTCCTCGATGGTGGTGGCTGAACCCGGGTGGAAATGAGCTTCCAGTCCATGGCCGGCCAGCCTCTGGGTTGAGATTCTGACTCCGCCAAAGTCTCTGTAAAGGGCTTTAACCGGGCGGCCCTCGTCAAAAACCATGACCATATTCTGGAGATGAGCTTCGAGGGCTACCCCATAGCCTGTGAGGAGCCGGAGAAGCGGTTCCACCAGCAAATCTAAATAGTGGTCAAGAAAGCTCTCGATCGAACCGGAGAAGACCTCGAGTAGCTCTTCGACTACCAGTTGGCGCCCCGATGGGGCTCGCTCCAGCAGCGCGGCTGCCGGCATAGCTACCTGGCCTGGGCGGGTATGGCCTTCGGGATTGTCGCGCATCAGCAAGCTCAGGCTTTTGTTGGTGCGGTAGCGGTCCTTCACGGGCTCGGGGGGATCAAAGTAGGCCGCTGCCGGTTCCATGAGTATGTCGAGGCGCCCTTGGAAGCGGTTCTCTCGGGTCAGTACCTGGTTGAGAACTCGACTGAGCATGGGTCCGTTCTCCGAGGCGTTAGGGCTGACTGTCCTCACCGCCCCGGTCAGTTGGATGTCCACAGCCGTCTTCAGTTGGTGGCGATGGCGTCCAGACGGAGCCATCGATCGAAAGCTCATCAGTGGTCTGACGGCCAGGCCAGGCGCGTCAAGAATTTTCAGTTGGCCGCCTTCAAGCCATTTCTGGTAGCGCTTAGGTAAGACTTTCATCACCTGATGGGGGTGAAGGGCCAGCAAGCCCCACTCCTCAGCCCAGGGCGCCAGTTCAGGATAGTCCTGCAACAACAGCTTCGATACAGTTTCGCCCGTCTCGCGGAGGTGGTCGCGCTGGACCCCGACGATGGCCAAGTGAACGATCGGACCGGCTTCGGGCATCCACTGGAGCGCTTGCGAAGCGGGGAGACCTTTACGCAATTTGGCGGCTGGATGGAGGGGATGGCCTTCGAAGATCCACTGCTCGAAAAAGCTGCTGGTGGCGAAGCTCGGGTCCTGGCGGGACCGTTCTGCTGCCCACGCCACCGAGTTGTCCTCTTCAAAGCCTTGTTGCCGGAGGGCCCTCAGGGCTCTGGAAAGGGCCAAGTTGGCCACGCTCTGACGGAGTTCTGAGGCTAGCCTTTCCAGACCCTCGCTGGAGTAGTGGTCTACCAGCAACTCCAGCAATTGGTCGGGACGTTGGAGGCCTTCAGGAGCCACTCGAAGTTGGAACTGACCGAGCGGCCCAGCGGCCCCCACTTCAGCCCGGATTTCTCCCAGGCCGGTCGTCCAGTGGAGTTCCTCGTTTTCGAGGCTGATGGTGCCCCCCATCCTTTCGCGCGCGATGGCTTGGAGGGTTTTCTCCAGTCCGGTGAAGCGGGCCCCTGGCAAAGCCAACAGGAAAGCCTCCTCCAGCTTTGGCTGGTGGGCCTTCAGACCGCTCAGAAGGCGGCGCTCTTCCCGCGTCAGGGTATAGCTGAGAGAGCCGGTGTTCATAAAAGACTTCTCCAAAAATTAGGCTTGCCTTGCAGGGAGTCTAATGTGAACCTATGACTAAGTCAAGACTCTTTGATGACTTTCTTGGGCTTCTCTGGCCCTCAAGAAGCTGTGGGACCGTCGCCTGTTTCAGCCAAGAAGCCCAGGCTAGACCGGCCCGTCGCTTCGTCTCTGGTGCCTCCGCTGGCCTGGTTTCGAGAACTGTTGGAGCGAAAGTCTTGACTTTTACAAATCTTAGACGTAGGCTAGACGGGTGCGAAGTCTACCTTTCTTTTTGACCCTGTTGCTCCTGACCGGTTGCTCAGCCGAGGAGCCCCCAACCAAGACTGCTGAGCACCTTTATCAACTTGGGGCCTCCAACTTGGAAGGGGAGAGCGTTTCGCTATCTGATTATAAGGGCCAGGTCTGCCTGGTCGTTAACGTGGCCAGTCGGTGCGGCTTCACCGGCCAGTATGAAGGGCTGGAGAAACTTTACCGCCAGAATAAAGACCGCGGGTTCACGGTTCTAGCCTTTCCCTGCAACGACTTCGGCGGCCAAGAACCTGGTAGTGCCAACGAAATTCGAGAGTTCTGCACGACCACCTACGACGTCACCTTTCCTCTCTTCGGGAAGGTCCACGTCGTCGGCGCTGAGCGCCACCCCGTTTACTCTTATCTGGCGACGGTCGGAGAAACTCCGAGTTGGAATTTCGGGAAGTACCTGGTCGACCGCGAGGGACGAGTGCTGGCCTTTTACGGAAGTATGGTCAAGCCCGGATCGGAGAGCCTGCAGCAGGCTATCGACCGGGCTCTGGCCCGCTAGCTTAGCTAGATCAATCCGGCTCGCTGGGCGTGTTGACGAAAGTGCACATCCCAGACTTCACCGTTGAAAGGCAGGGTGTCGTGGTCGGTTAGGTCTCCATCGCTGACCAGTTGTAGCTTTTCTCCTGAAGGGGCGGCCGACTCAATGGTAACCCGACCGTCACCGGGTTGGCTGGGGGAGGAGACCTCCATTGCGATGCGGGCAAACCAACTCTCCCCCTCTTTCATCGTAGGTTTAGCACCCGTGCCAACGAAGGTTGCTACTCCCATTCGTCCCTCCAGCTCAGGCCACTCTCGCCGATGACGTTGGGTGAGTTCGCCTTCCGGTCGAAGATCGTCGAGGGCTTCATAATCGCGAGAATCGACCTGAGCAAGCCTTAGCAGGGTCCCGGTCGGGTAACCGCGATCCTCAGCTTCGATAGCTCGATAGAGCCCCGAGGCCTGGGCCGAGCCGCTGTGAGGCACGGCCAGCGAGAAAAAGCTTGCCACCGAGTTGCCGCGGCTGACGTACTCGGCGATCCCTTTGCCACCGTTGCTGTAGCCAGCCGTATGAATGTCGGCGCTGTCGACTCCCGTTCGGCTACTGATGGTGGCCACACAGGCCTCCATCTGGTCGGCGATCTGGTGGGCCGAGTTACCGGCGTAGTCGTGAACCATCACAAACACCTTCTGGTCGGGTCCGACCTGAACAGGCGGGAGCGGTTGAGTGGCTTCGGAGTCTTGGTAGAATGCGCCCGCTTTGACGAAGATAGGTTGGCTGTCCTGGCCGGCCAGGGCAGCAGCAGCGGGATTAAACCGGTCCCTGGAAGTCTTCCAGCCAGGCACGATCAAGAGGGGCTTCTGAAGCTTGAACGGCTCCATCTGATGAAAGTGTCTGAGGTCAAGACCCGTTTCGGGGGTCCAGCTCGCCATCCAGGCTTCTTTCTGGGCCTGGACTCCCTCGAGAGTCTGATTGCGGTAGACGGCTCGGACTCCCAGGTTGGCCAGGGCCAGGGTACAGTCGCCCAAGAAGTGCTTGCCGGCAGTGTAAAGGTCAGAAAAAGGGTCGGTGGGATGGGAGCGTGGTCGGAGGTCTCCGCGCCTTCGGCGGTTTGACCTAGCGGTAGCCACGTCCACTCGTTGAATAGACATCTTGCCTCCTGCAAATAAACTCATCCAGAGGTTAACAAAAGGGCCTAAAATTTTTCTGAAGCAGGCTGACCTGGGGATGCACCGAAACGCGTACGGATGAGCTTGAACCACCTCAGTGGCCGACTTGAGTTGCTGGATAAGGGGCCGGCCGGGCCTTTCTATCCCGACCCGGGGCCCATTCAGAGCGCCTTCGCCATCGCCTTGCATATGCAGCAACCCTTGATTCCGGCCGGGGGGGACGACTTGAAGACAGCAGCCCTGATCAGCAATCTGCAATATATGCTGGAACATCCGGGTTTGGGCGATAATCATAACGCCGTGGTCTTCCGAGAGTGCTACCGAAGGATGGCCGACTTTATCCCTCAACTGGTGGCCGAGGGAAAGAATCCCCGGGTCATGGTAGAGTACACCGGGGTCCTGTTAGAGGGCCTGGAAAGGATGGGCGCTCAAGATGTACTCGAGGCTCTCGCCCGGTTGGCCCACGACCCCCACGTCGAGTGGCTTGGTTGCCCCTGGGGTCACGCTGTAGCACCGTCCACTCCGGTTCAAGATTATCGACTTCACGTGCAGGCCTGGCGCCATCATTTTGCTTCCCTTTTCGGTCGGGAGGCTGTGGCTCGGGTGAGAGGATTCTCTCCCAGTGAGATGGCTTTGCCGAACCACCCTGATGTCGCTTATGAGTTTGTGCGAACCCTGGCAGAGTGCGGCTATGGCTGGGTGCTGGTCCAGGAGCACACGGTGGAAGGAGTCACTGATCCTCATCTCCCACACCGCCTTGTCTGTCGCAGTTCTCGGGGTGAGCAGGCCGAGATCGTGGCTCTCATCAAGACGGGTGGCAGCGATACCAAGTTGGTCGGCCAGATGCAGCCCTATTACGAGGCGCGTGAGCTGGGACCGGTCGAATTGGGTGGGGTGAAGGTGCCGCCGCTGGTAACTCAGATTGCCGACGGTGAAAACGGTGGAGTCATGATGAACGAGTTTTCGCCCAAGTTTCTCGAGGTGATGCGGGAATGTTCGGGTTCGCCCACGCCAGCCGTCACCGGGACCCAGTATCTTGAACACCTCGAACGCCTGGGTGTGAACGAGCGCTCCTTCCCTGAGGTCCAGCCTCTTTTTCACTCCCGGATCTGGTCGCGGATGGAGCCCGGTGATGGGCCCCAGCGGCTAGCCGAGGTGGTGGCTGAGCTCCGCCATGAAGACGACCGTTTCCACCTGGAAGGGGGGAGCTGGACCAGCGACATCTCGTGGGTACGAGGCTACGATGAGGTGTTAGGGCCTATGGAGCGGGTGAGTTCCCTTTTCTACGAGAAAGTTCTCAAGCCCGGTTGCTCCCCGGCCGAAGCGAGATATCAAAACGCTCTCCTCCATCTGTTGACCTCCCAAACGAGCTGTTTCCGCTACTGGGGAAGCGGCACCTGGACCGATTACGGTCGAGAGATCTGCCGGCGGGCTCACGATATCCTGGTCTACGACTTCTAGCCTGTCTTCTGGACGGTAACATTTTGTTTTGCTCTCAGGCCCGATAAGCAGGTAAGGTAAGCCCATGAAGATCGGAACAGTGTGCCCCCAAATGGTTTCAAGCCGACCCCAACAGTCAACTGCTGAGACCCATCATCTGGATAGGGTCGAGTTGGGAATTCCCCTCGACGATGGGTTGATGCCCCGGCGCCTCGACCGCTTGTCCCAGGGTGTGGCGGCCAAGAATCGTCGCATCTTGGCCGGCCAAACCGGGGCCGATGACTTCTACCAGCAACAGCTTGCCCCCGCCATCAGGAGCTGGTTGAAGCCCGAATTCCGTTCCCAGGAAGAGGAGATTGCCCGGCTTGAAGGTTGCCTCTTGGAGTGGCTCGATGTGAACGGCGTGTCAGCGCTCCCGTCTTTCGCCCTCAGGGGGATCGGGTGCTCTAGCCTGGGCGACAACCAGGTACCTGATGAAGAGCTCTATCAGGACCGGTCTCTGGGGAGCTATCGCAGGCGCGGCTACATCAGTGAAGCTGGAGGGAATTTTTTTGTCTTCCATCCTGAGACCAGTCGTCTCACCCCTGATGACTTTCTTTACTTGCTGTTTGCCTCTTCTGGTAGCACATCCCGCTACGCCAGCAACGATGATCATCCGGTGGTTCTGATGGTCGCGATGGATGAGCAGTTTCGCATCCCCGCGAGTGGTGGCAATGACGGGATCAGCGGAACCTTCCCCTGGACGGCCGAGATCGATTCTCAACGGTGTCATTTTTTCAATCTCGAGGTGGGTTGCATCACCCGAAGCGGCACCAAGCAGAAGACTGGCCTGGTTTGCGATACCGGTGTCCCACGCCAGCGGGTGAGGGCCGAGATCGGTAGCCAGGGCTTGCCGGACTGGATTGAGGGCGTGGGGATCTGGGAGCGAACCCCCCAACAGGAGGTGGCCTTGGCGCGCTACGTTTATGGCCAGATTCTCGAGGAGTTGGTCTCCTCGCTCCCTTCAGAGGCTTAAGGACGGGAGTCGCTTAGACTGGAGATCCAAGATGCCCCGAACCAAGCCTGGGGAGAGCCGATTGGCTACCACAGCTAGACGGGCCATAAGACCGGGTATCGCCTCGAATCGACCTTTCTCCAAAGAGCGCAGGAGACAACCGGCCACAAAGTCGGGGGTCAATAAACCAGCCGCATTCGCTTGCGCCACAGTTTGGGCGGGGAGCAACGGTTTTTCGAACTCGTGTTGGGGGGTGTCCGTATCGGGAGGGTGGCAGACCGTGACGGTAATTCCTCGGTGAACCACTTCGGCCCGCAGGCATTCGGCGAACCCCCGTAGCGCGAACTTACTGGCCGCGTAAGAGGTGTAGCCCCAAATGCCCATCAGTCCCACCAGCGATGAGACAAAGGCAACTCCACCTCGGCGACGCTCCAGCATTCCCGGGAGAACCAGTCTGGTCAGTTTGACGGCCCCCAGGTAGTTGATGGCCATCATCTCCTCGAAATCCGTTTCGGGAAGCTCCAGAAAGTTGCCCGCGCTCGCGATGCCGGCGTTGTTCACCAGAATGTCGATTGAGCCGATGTGCTCCTCCAGGGCCTCTTTTAGAGCTTGTCCGTCCGCGATATCAACCGCGAGAAGCTCAGGCTGTCCTTTCAAGCTTTGGGCCGCGCGGCTGAGTTTTTCTGGGTCGCGAGCGAGGAGAATCAGGCGCGCCCTCGCTCGGTCAAGACGACGAGCCAGGGCCAGACCGATACCGCTGGAGCCGCCTGTAATGAGGACCGTTTGTTCGGCAAAAAAGCTCATGGATTTGGTTGGCTTCGACTTCTGGGTGCCGTTGACATCTAGTAGGAACCTCCTTGGTCATTCACCCTCTGCCGATCAAAGGGTTTCGGATCTCTCGGGAAAGGGCAAAGAATCGTAATCGACTTGAAGCGGGACCCGTGACCGTGACGGTGAGGAGACTGATGACACCCAAGGCAGTAGCCACCGAGAAGATTGAAGCGGTTGTTATAGGGGCTGGCCCCGCCGGACTGACAGCCGCCCACGAACTGCTTCTCCACGACACCAGAGCCACCATCCTCGAGGCCGACCCTGTGCGCGTCGGGGGGATCTCTCAGACAGCCCAATATAAAGGCTATCGGTTCGATATCGGCGGGCATCGGTTCTTCTCAAAGAACCAACAGGTCGAGAGGCTCTGGTCGGAGTGGTTGGAAGAGGACATGATCCGGGTGCCTCGTCTTTCTCGCATTCTCTACAACGGAAAGTTCTTCGACTACCCCCTCAAAGCCCGCAATGCGTTTTTCAATCTGGGCCCCTTGGAAACGGTGAAGTGTGTTGGCTCCTATCTCTATGCTCAGCTTTTTCCCCGCCAACCGGAGCATTCTTTCGAGGATTGGGTCATCAATCGCTTTGGACAGCGACTTTACTCGATTTTCTTCCGCACCTACACGGAAAAGGTTTGGGGAATGCCGTGCCACGAGATCAGTGCCGACTGGGCCGCTCAGAGAATCAAAGACCTTAATCTCCTCAAAGCCGCCCTCAACGCTCTTGGCCTGGGCAGGAAAGGGAAGGTCATCAAAACTCTGATCGACGAGTTCCGCTACCCTCGACTCGGTCCCGGGATGATGTGGGAGCGAGTGGCCGACAAGCTCACCGAGGCTGGCACAATTTTGAAAATGAACGAGCGGGTGACCGACATCCATTGGGAGTCGGGTAGAGGCGTCATCGCGGTTGAAACCTCCGCCGGACGCTATGAGGGCAACACCTTCTTCAGTTCGATGCCCATGCGGAGTCTCGTCCGGGGGCTCAAGCCCAAAGCCCCCCAACACGTTTTGCAGGCGGCCGAGAGTTTGCGCTACCGCGATTATCTCACCGTTGTCCTGATTCTCAGTCGGGAGAATCTGTTCCCGGATAATTGGATCTACATTCATGAGCCGAGCGTGAAGGTCGGACGCATCCAGAATTACGGCAACTGGAGCAAAGAGATGGTTCCAGAGCCCGGCTGCAGTGGTCTTGGACTCGAGTATTTCTGCAACCTGGATGATGAGTTGTGGAGCCTCAGCGATTCCCAGCTAGTGGAGCTAGGGCTGGGTGAGTTGGTGCGTCTGGGCCTGGCCACTGCGGACCAGGTCAAGGATGGGACAGTGGTTCGTATGCCCAAAGCCTATCCGGTCTATGATGACGATTACGCTGACAACGTGGCTACGATTCGAAGCTTTGTCGAGAAGGAACTCCCCAATCTCCAGATGATCGGGCGCAACGGGATGCATCGCTACAACAATCAAGACCACGCCATGTGGACGGGTATTCTGGCCGCGCGAAATAGCCTGGGACTGGGTGAGTACGATTTGTGGCGAGTCAACGCCGACGCCGAGTATTTGGAAGAAGACGAAGGCTCGGTCTCCGAAGGCCGTCTCGTGCCTCAGCGAATTTGAAGGTGCCAAGCCTCGCCGTATAGGTGATATCGCTCCTTACGCAATAAGCGATAGAGCGCATAGTTCTCGGCCTCAAAACGCCAGGGCCTGGCCACCTCTATCACATCGAATTCCGTTCGAAGTTGGTTGAGAAAAGGCTCGTGGATGCCTTCCACGACCAGGTAAGGTTCCCGGCCGGGGTTCTTTTGTAGGCGGGCTTCCAGGCGGAGCAGGTACTCCTCCTCAGGAACGCTCGGGCGTCTCCACTCTGTGTAGCTTAGTTCCGCGTCGCATTCCGGGTAGTAGAAAGGCCGACCCAGAAGAGTGGCCACACCGCTGGTGCGAAACATGGGATAGCCGATCCAGAATTCCTGTTCCAATCGGCTCTCCCGTATCCAGGCCGCACTTTCCTGGCAACCGGAAATCGGTCTGATTTTGGAAGCCCAACACGCTTTCACTCCGCCTACGGTGTTGAGCAGAAGCAGAGAGGCAAGAATCCAGCCGGGACCAGGCTCTAGTCCTCTATTCCTGAGCATCCAGACCAGAGCGACCAGGGTGACGTAGAGCAACCCAACGTGCCAGGAGTAACCTCCGTGAAGGAAATAAAAGAAGGCGATCATAGCCCCTGAGAGAGCGAGCATCCCGAAAGCTGCGATTTTGTGCCGTCTTAGGAGGAAAACCACGAGAATGAAAACCAGTGGGGCTAGTTGGGCTCCCAGCAGCGGTGGGAGCTGGGGGTCGAACCATTTCAGGGTGTGGAATTCGGTTACGGGAAGGAATCCGCTGGAAAAGCTGGCCAGCTTTTCCGTTAAACGCTGCTCGGTGCCCCCATAGTTCCAGACCTTCTGGCCGGGGTATTCTGGCTGGAGGCGCCTCGCCATCGTCAGGGCTGCGAACACGGTAGCGGCCAGGTAGACTGTGCCACCAGCCCCCCAAGCTCTCCACTGCTCTCGCTCAGAATAGGCCCAAACAGAAGCCAAGACAAGGGAGCAGAGAAAGAGAAAAAAGTGCAGATTGACCAGGAGAGCGAGTAGGAGCCACGGTAGCCAGGGCTTCGCACGGTAGTGCTTCTCCCAGTGAACAAATAACAAAAGGAGTAATACGCCGAGCCCATAGCTTCGACTCATAACAGTGAAGTCGTGAAGCAGAGGGTA
Organism: uncultured Burkholderiales bacterium; assembly: GCA_964423525.1. Lineage (GTDB taxonomy): Bacteria > Vulcanimicrobiota > Xenobia > Xenobiales > JADMJV01 > CAYRFU01. The sequence continues at coordinate 26,977 of CAYRFU010000035.1, forward strand.
GCTGGAGCAAATAAGGGCTAACTCCCAGCTCTTGAAGGGAGACCGAAACCAGAGCAGGGCTAGAGTCAGGGTGGCTACCAAGAACTGAAGGGACTGCATGGCTATCGGATTGTTGGTTATCCGGGTCAAGGGCCAAAGGAGCAGGTGCCACAGCATAGGATGCCCCTCGCCACCTAGCCTGAGATAGAGATCGCAAGGGCCTTCGCTTGCCCTCGTGAGACCCCAGGCCAGAAGCTCGTCCCCCCACATATGGTGGGTTACGGTGTTGAGCACAAGCAGGGCTAGGAAGATGAGAAAACCCGCCCAGGCCCTTTGCCGATCAGGCATCAAGAGGGTCACGCTGATAGATTCGGTGGCGTTTGAACGGCTCTGCGCCTAACGATTGGAGCATCAGGTTCATCGGCTGGTTTTGAGCCAGGACCCACGAGACTTCAATTCGAGCGGCATCTCTTTCCTGCAAGATCTTCACAGCTCGTTGGATGAGAGCCACAGCGGCCCCTGTAAGACGTGCTTCTGGCAACACAGCCAGAGCCCAACCACGATACGAATTGACAAACCTGCGAGGCCATAGCAATCCTCTTAAGAGCTTCAGGCTAGGTCGACCCCTGCTGCCCTTTTGCAAGGGGTTATAATCCGGCAGGATGACAAGGGCTCCGACCACTTCGCCGTGCACTTCCGCTAAGAAAACGAGATCGGGGTCGAGGCCGATAAAACTCAGAAGGAAGAGTTCCCATTGATGGGCGCGAGTGAAGTCTTCAAATCCCCAATTGTCGGCCAAGGCACTGTTGAAAAGATGGGCCAGGCTCTTGACATCGGGCCAGCGCCTGGTTCGGTCAAAGGATCGAACCTGCACTCCGCGTTTTGCCGCCAGTTTTGCATACCTGGCCCATCTTTCGCTTCCCCGTGGCCACTCTAGAAAACGGTAGCTCCGTAAATCGGCCGCTGCTTCGAATCCGGCTTGCTCGAAATACTCCCGATAGTAGGGCGGAGAATAAGACATTAGGAACGAGGGGGCGTGCTGATACCCTTCCACCAACACACCCGTAAAAGGGTCTTCCATCCGAAAATGATAAGGCCCTCGTAGGACAAGAGAGGGCGCCAGTTCTTGGGCTGCTGCAAAAAGAGCCTGAGCAGTTGAGAATCGGGCCGGCCGGCATTCGAAGAATCCGAAGTGGAGATAGGACTCGCTGCCATGGGTGTGGATTTTGGCCGCGATGCGACCCACCACTTGACCTTCTTCCTGAGCCAGGAAGAAGGCTCTGTCCGAGCCCCTGATGTTCCCCATCATCCATCTCTGGTGAAGGAGGAGGTGGGGGATCCAGGGCAAGTCAAGGTCTTCATACAGATTCTGGGGAAATTGAAGAAATCGGTTCAGCTCTCCCCAACTCTTGACTTGGACGATTTCCATCACGGGGAAAAGGATAAAGACGAGGGAGGTGACACTTTCAGGAGAGCCTCTACCGCCGAGCTCAGTTGTTGCTCGGTATGGTCGCAGCAGACGAAAAAACGGATTCGGGTCGATTCCTCCGGAACCGCCGGAAAGAGAATGGGGCTGGTGTAGACTCCTTCCGAGCGCAAGCGCCCCGCCACCTCTACCGTCCGCTGGGAATCCCCCAGAATCACCGGAACGATAGGATGGCCCTGGGCCGAGCCGAGGTTGTAGCCGGCCTCTGACAACAGCTTGAACAAGAATCGGGCGTTCTGTTGCAGCCGATGAACCCGTTCGGGCTCTCTTCGCAAAATCCGCAAAGCGGCTAAGGCGGCAGCCGCTGAGGCTGGTGGCATGCCCACGCTGAACACAAATCCAGGCAGGTGATAGCTGAGGTAGTCGATCACCTGAGCGTCCCCAGCGATATAGCCGCCGCAGCTAGCCAAGGACTTCGAGAGGGTGCCCATCCAGAGAACATCCCCCTCGGATTCGAGTTCGAAAACCTCGGCCAGGCCCCGTCCCGTCTTGCCCAGAACACCCACTGAGTGGGCTTCATCGATTAAGAGCAGGAACCCATACTCGCGTTTCAAGCGCATTAGTCTGGGGAGGTCGGGATAATCTCCGTCCATGCTGTAGAGCCCCTCGACAGCTACCACCGTTTCTTGATAGGTCGGCCTCATGAGAGCGAGTAACCGCTCCAGGTCATCCAGGTCGTTGTGAGCAAAGGAGCGGCGAGTGGCCCGGCTGGCGCGGGCCCCCTGAAGAACGCAGTCGTGGATGAGACTGTCGTGAAGGATCAGCCCCGCCTCGTCGATCAGCTGAGGGATCAGGGTTACGTTGGTAGCGTGACCACTGACCAGAGTGAGAGTTTGCTCGGTTCCCAGAAAATCGGCCAGCTCTTGTTCTAACTCCTGATGTAACGGGCGCTGCCCGGCTACCAGGCGGGAAGCAGAGACCGAGGTCCCGTAGCGTTCGAGTGCCTCGGCAGCGAACCGGGTGACTTCTGGATGGCCGGAGAGGCCGAGGTAGTTGTAGCTGGCGAAGTTGATCAGTTCTTGCTGGTCGATGAGGGAGGTGGCACCGGCGACGCCTTGATGAGCCACAAAGAAGGGGTCTTTCAATCCCATCAATTGAGCCAGGTGGCGAGTCTGGCGATGACGCAGCAAGGCCGGTCGCTGGCGGAGGGAAAACGGCCGGACCGACGGTTTCCCGATGGGACTGTCGGGCTTTGAAGCCGTCGCTGACTGCGGAGTCGTGGCCGTTGGGCCCTCGCTCCTGCCGTTTTGACCCGACTTTTCGGACAACGGGTCTCGCTTGGTCAAGTCATCCTGGGTTGTCGCGCTATTTTGGCGGCTAGTTTGCTCAAGTTCTCCGACGATCTCCAGGAGTGTAGGCCCCTTTAACAGCAGCGCCGGTGAGACCTGAAGCCCTCGCCGGTCTTGCAACCAATTTCTGAGCTCGAAGGCCATAAGAGAGTCCAGCCCGAGCTGGCTTAAGGGTCGGTCTAGCGGCACCTTTTCGACTTCTGTGCCCAAAGCATCGGCTGCTCTCGCTCGAAGAGCGCTCAAAAGGTCTCCGGTGTCCTTTCTCTGGGAGCCCTCCCTGGCTTGAAGCTCCGTTAGCAAAGTGGAATCTCCGAAGCCGGTAAGCTGGCTCCAGTTCACCCTGGCTGCCACGAGTTCGGTCGGTTGAGCTTTCACTGCCAGGTCTAAGACCTCTCGGACATCGGAGTTTGTCAGCGAGGTTAGCCCTAACCGCTCAAGATAATCCTTCACCCTGGTATCTCGGGTGAGATGGCCGGCACCGCCGAGGGGACCCCAGTGGATAACGCAAGCCGGTAAGCCCAGTTGGCGTCGGTAA
>CAYRFU010000036.1:0-816 GCA_964423525.1 uncultured Burkholderiales bacterium
GATCATCGGTCATCAAACGGCCGGGGGTAATCAAGATGCCCAGATCCGCCCCTTCGTAAAAATAGTCTCCTGGACCGGTAATCCTGAGGAAGAATCCTTCCTGCTCATTTTCGACGGTGCGACGATGGGTTTGCACCCGCACAAACTCGATTTTCCCGTCGGCCAGACGCCACACCCCAGAGGGTGGGGCTTGAGTGACCTGGCTAATGCGAGGGTGGGTGAATTTGAGCACCAACTGGCTCCATCGGTCAATATTGTCAGGATCCGCCCATCTTTCATTGAGAGCCTCGACGTTCAGTTCAAAGTCGACTCCAGAAAATTCGAGTAGATGAAAGAGGAAAAGGGGGCAGTCGGCGTGAGCGAAGGCAGACAGATTGGTCATCGAACTTGCGCCCGTGATGCGCGGGTTGACTTCCCCCAAATAGACCTGGTTGGTGTCGAGGTCGGTCAGGAAGTCGAGTTCGAAGTAGCCTCGATAGTTCAGCTTCTTGAGCTCTTCTCCGAAGGCTACAGCATAGTCCCGCGCCTGATCGCGAATCTCCCGGGTGAAAGCTCCCGGAAAAACTTCGTTGCCACACCAGCCTCCCTTGTACGGGGTCAGCTCAGGGAATCCTACCAGCTCGGTCATCAGGGGTCCCACGATAGTGCCGTGCCGGGTCACGCAGGCCTCCAGGGCCGAACCTCGGCAGCGAATCTTCTTCATGATTTTGACCTCGGGCTCGGCCGCGATCTCGCTGGCGTGTCGGTCGAATTCCTCCTGATTGGAGATGAAGAAGGTCGTGTGACCGGAATCGCCATAAGCGGTTTGAACCACCA
>CAYRFU010000036.1:826-30091 GCA_964423525.1 uncultured Burkholderiales bacterium
CCAGGTCAGTGCCCAAGCCTTCAGCCGCCTGGAGAAGCTCCTGGTAGCTTGTGACTTTGGCTAGAACGTTGGGCACCGAGGGAACCCCGGCCCGGTTGCCGATGCGCGTGGTGTTAACCTTGTCGTCGATTTCCTGGCGGAGCTTGGCAGGAGGGAAACACAGTTCCAAGTCGAGTTCTCGACAGATCTCCTCGGTTTTTTCGTCGAACATGAGAAAGACGGCTTGGCCAGCCCCTCGTTTTCGAATTTCATCGACGACCTGCTTGTGTTCTAGCAGATAGTTGTTGATCTCTTCGATGCTTTCAAATTCGCGAAACTCTTTTCGAGCGGGAACGATGACGTTGGGGTGAGCCCCGTCAAAACAGTCGATATAGTTGATGAACTTGAAGTTCCCGACCCACTCATCCATATTGAGCAGATTGAAATTGGTGGCGCTGACGAAGTAGATTGGCGTCTCGTTGCGATAAAAGTAGCGACGAATATCCGAGATACCTTTGAGGGTCTTGGTGGAGACGGGCATAGGGGCTCCTTTCTTACTGAGCCGAGCCAGCCAGTGTTTTGGCGGCGGCGGTGTCGAGGGCTTCCTGCTTGAAGATGCGAAGGCCATACTCGGGTCGATAGCCGTGAATCTCCTTGACGTCGAGAGCCTTCAAGTAATCGAGAATCCCGCGACTGACCTCCTGGCCCGGCACAAGCACAGGAAAGCCGGGCGGATAGGGGGTCACGAAACTGGCTGAAACCAGAGTCCTTCCCTCGTCGAGGGCTCGCGAAAGGGAGCCGTCAAGCGGAAGATATTCGTAGTTATCGGAGTTGTAGGCCAGGAAAAAGGCTTCTCTGAGTTGACCTTCTGGAGTATCCCCGTTGGCGCCAGCGAAAGCGTGATGAAAGCGGCTGAAAGTCGGTAGGGGGGGCAGCTGTTGGGTAAGGGTCGCCACCCGGGAGGCCTGGATCTGCTGGTCGATAGCTCGCTGGGTTGACAGTTTTTCCTCGAGCTGGCGAGCGATTCTCATCAAAACGTCGACCAGGTAAACGACTGTCCCCCTAGACATAGCGATCTGAATCATAAAGAGGACGGTGTTTCGCGATGTTTTGTTGATCTGAATATCGTATTCTTCCATCAAAAGGGTCTTGAAGCTATTGCCGTCTACTCCGGTTTGACCGATGGCTACCGTCACTCGGGTCGGGTCGAGGGCGAACTCATCCTCTTGATAGGCTCTCTCCAGGGCTTCCCAGCCTCGCTTGGAAGTGTAATAAGTCTCAATGCCGCTAGGTCGATACTGTTCGCCGATCAGATCGGCCGGACCGAGTACTCGAAAGAATTTTTTCAAGAGCGGGTCGGCGGCGATCGACCGACGCAAGACCATGGCCAGGTCGATGCTCTTTTGAACCATCTCATACCCCTCTAGCTCGATCTGGCGTCGGCCGACGTCAAGAGAAGCTAAAATCTGATAGTTGGGCGACGTCGAGGTGTGGGTCATGTAGGCTTCAGAGAAAGCCTCCGAGACATCCTGCTCGAAGTCTTGGTCGCGGATATGGATCATGGAACCCTGGCGTAAGGCGGTCAACGTTTTGTGAGTGGATTGAGTCACGTAAACGCGGACTCTAGCTCGGTCGGGGTTGGGTCCTTCTCCAGTTTCTTGAAAGCGACGTCGATAGGTGGGACAAGCGAGTTGCTCAGTCAAACGCCGGGCGGCCGTCATAGCCGTGCGCTGGCGAAGAGTGGGCGAACAAGTGCTGTAGGCAAACCAGGCTTCATCCCACAAGAAGACCATATCTGGCTTGATGGCTAGCACTTCTTTCATCACCCGCAACGGGTTGTAAGTCACCCCGTCGAAGGTGCAATTGGTCAAGAGCACCATCCTGACTCGCTCGAGTTTCCCGGCTTTCTGCAGGGTTTCGAGGTGAGTCTTGATTTCGGCTAGCGGCACGGCTCCGAACATGGAATACTCTGACAGAGGATAGGGGTCCATGTAGACCGGTTGAGCGCCCGCCAGGAGGAGAGCGTAATGGTGTGATTTATGGCAATCTCGGGAGACCAGCACGATGTCGCCCGGTCTGACCAGGGCTTGTACTACAATTTTATTGGCGGTCGAGGTGCCGTTGGTCACGAAATAGGTGTTGCGTGCCTGAAAGGCCCGGGCGGCTCGCTTCTGGGCCTCTTTGAGAGGTCCATGAGGCTGAAGCAGCGAGTCGAGTCCACCGGTGGTCGCCGAGGTTTCGGCCAGAAAGATGTTGGGACCGTAGAACTCTCCCATATCGCGAATCCAGTGAGACTTCGAAATCGATTTGCCTCGCGAGATCGGCAGGGCGTGAAACACTCCGGTGGGACGATGGCTATACTGGCGTAAGGCCTGGAAAAAGGGCGTGCGAAACCGTTCCATCACGCCTTTCAAGATGGAGAGATGGAGTTCCATCCAATCTTCTAGATGGTAATACACGCGCGAGAAGGTGGTGCCAACTTGACCGGCCACGTTTTCCATGGGGGAGTCAGTGATCATAAAGAGTGACAATTCTGGTCGCAAACGGTGGATCTTCTCTCCCAGGGCGACACAACGTTGGAGGTCCTCAAGTTCTTCGTCGGGCAGCTCCCCGGCTACATCCAGATAACACTCCAGGGCGGAGAGGTTGAGTTCAGAGTGGTGTTCGAAGCCATCTCGCAACAAACAGACCTGGAGGTTGTGGTTGAAGAGGATGGCCACCAAAGCGTCTTCGAGACTGTCAACGAAGACAAGGTCGTAGATGAATTCGTCCTCTTCGCGTCGGAACTCCAGCAGCTTCTGCCGCAGTTGAGTCTCTTCCAGGCGGGTCATTCGATCGACTACCAGCACTTCAAAGTAGGGCCGGTTGTCGTCTCGAGGTGGTTCTCGTCGGTCGCGAAATTCCCGCGACACTTCTTGACCCAGAATAGACCCCACGTCGCGCCGGCGATAGGCCTCGCCGGCCAAGACTCGAACATAGGATTCAGCTTGCTCCTCGAGCAGTTCGTAGTCTTGCTCTTGAAAGGTCTGGCGCAACTCTTCCACGGCCCGACTCCCCGGGAAAGCCCAGAAAGTCTCGGTGATCGTCAAGAGCTCGAGGGCCTCCTCTACTCGAGCCAGGGAATCTCCCGGCTCGCCGCCGCGACGATGACGACGATTCAAGCGACGAGCTGCATCTTCGACTCGAGTCCACAAGTCTGAGCGGACTTGGGCGGCGTCATAGCGCCCGACAAACCAACCATTTTCCTTCATCTTGAGGACATTTCCGAAACAGGGAGCCGAACCCTCTGACCAGAAGGCCCAGGCATGACGAGAAAAGCGGCTGGGCCCATCGCTTTGCTGCTCTTGGCAGTCGCCTGGCTGGCCTTGCAGGCTCCCGAACTGATCAATCTAGCCGTCTTTCACTGGCGCAGTCAGACACCGGGAGCGGGCTGGCGGCTGTGTCTTTCGTTGGTTCCGCTACTCGGTTCGTTGGGTTTTCTGGCTGGCAGTGAGAAGGTCTCGCCAGTTTGGCGAGGCCGCCTCCTGCTGGGAGCGGTGGTCTGCCTGGGGCTGCGGGGACTGCACCTGGTTTTTAACTCTCTTGACCCGGATGAGCCAGTCCATCTCCACATCGCCTGGCAGTTAGGGCAAGGACTCATTCCTTACGTCGACTTCATGACGGTTCGTCATATGCTCCTTCACGGTTTGTGGTCGCCCCTGATGGTCGTGATGGAGGGGAATCTCTCGGTGATTCCGTTGACCAAGTTTCTCTTCTGGTGTCTGATGGGGGGCACGGTCTGGTTGCTGGGCCTTATCGCCAAAGAGCTGGGGGCAGATCCCTGGGCTGCTGCGATCCTGGTGCTCTGCCTGCCTAACTTTGTCTGGGCAAGCGTCGAGTTTCGAGCTGATCCTCCTGCCAACTTTCTGGCTCTACTGGCTTTGCTGTTTCTCCTCCGAGGTCGACCAGAAGGTGCCGGGGCCTCGGTGGGGACGGCTTTTCTGATGATCCAGAAGGCTGGTGTCCACGGGGTCTGTCTGGGCTTAGGAGGCCTTTTGGCTGGTCGCTCGGTCAGGTTTCTCCTGCGCCTGACGGGGGTCGCCTTGGCTGTCGCCTCGCTTCACTTTCTCATCCCCTACTCGCTCGGGTTCGGCAGCGACTACCTCCGGTGTTGCTATCTCTACCCGAACGCCTTTCTGGGTGGCCGAGGGATCGAGAAGAACCCAGCCTGGTTAGTTTTCTGGCTCACGACAAAGAATTTTCCTCTCCATTTCCTGGCTGGGGTGGTGGGATTCGGAATCTGTTTGAAACCGGGGTCCAACCCGGGCCGCCGCCAGCTGGCGGGCACAGCCTTGACGGCCGCGCTGAGCCTCTACTTAATGGGAGTAGCCTGGAAAAACTGGACTCTTTTCGCGACCTGCTGTTTGACCCTGGTAGCGGCGCTGGGATGGACCACTCTGGTTGGCCGTGATCAAAAAGGTCTGGCCGCTTCAGTGCCAACGGTCGTGCTCTTGATGATGGCTTCCATGAGTCTGTTCCACTGGGCCGCCCAGCCTCCCCAGGGGCTCGACCTCAGCGGCCCTCAAGCTGCCCTGGAAAGAACCGCTCCCGACCAGACCTACCATGGGGAAGACAACCTGGGCAATCTCTATAATCCGCTTTTTCGCCACAACGCTAGTTATTTTGGTATCACCCAATCGGCCTATGACTTGATGGTTCGCCGAGCCGAACCGGAGCGCCGATTTCTTCCTCTCGACCTCGAGCCGCTGGTTGCCTCTCCGCCCAAAACCATGGTCATCGAAAAACAACAGAGGCTGCAAGAAATCCTTAGAGCGATGGAGCGAGCGGGCGTGGCCTACGAACGCTACGATCAGCATCTCTGGGTTCGGCGGGACCGAGGAAGTTCCAACTCTCCTAGCGACTCCAGGTAACTCGTTTCGAACCCCTTCTGGTAGACGGGAAACTCGACTCGGTTGTCACGGAAGCTCTTAAGGGGCTGACCCAGCCCCTGGAGGCCGTGCTCGCGTGTGTAGCTGACCCGGTCTAGGTCGAGACGGACCGGCATGATCTCTTCCGAATGGCCGGCCTGATGGAGAATGTCGCCCTCCGGTCCGACGAACAACGAACGCCCGTTGCCGCATTCTCCCACACCGTTGATGTCGACGAAATAGCACTGATTGGTGACGGCGCCGGCCCGAGCGATCGAAAGTTCCACTTCCCGGTCGATGGTGGTGGTCAGGCTGGGGTGAAGGATCACCTCAGCCCCCATTGCGGCCAGGGTTCGGGTGCTCTCGGGAAACCACATGTCGTAGCAGATCGACAGACCGAAGCGACCAGCCTCGGGCACTTCAAAAACGAGGAAATCCTGTCCCGGCTCGACCCCGATTTCGTAGGGGAGGAAGGGGAACATCTTACGATAGCGCCCAACCACCTGGCCGGCCGGGTTGATCACGGAGGCGGTATTGTAGACCTTATCCTCACTCTTCTCGAATATCGACCCGTTCACCATCCAGATCCCGTGCCTTTTGGCCATCGCCTGGAAGGCTTGCTCGCTCGGCCCGGGGATCGGCTGAGCTTTGCTCGTGAGCGGTCCACAGGCTGCCAACTCACTGAGTAAAACCATATCGACCCAGGGGAACACCTTTAAGGTGTGCTCTACCCGATTTTGGATGTAAGGCAGGTTGTCTCGGCTGGCTGATAGGAAGAGCTGAAGTCCGGCGATACAGAACGGTCTCACGATGCCACCGCCAGAGCGTGTCGTTCGATCTCCTCGGTTAAGACCGTCAGGGCCCGGTCGAGCTGCTCCTCGGTGATCACCAAAGGGGGCAGCAGGCGAATGATGTTGCCATAGGTGCCGGCTGCGATCACCAACACGCCTCGTTCGATACAGGCTTGGATGACCTCGGTGCAGAGAGCCTTGGCTGGCTGACAGTCCGGAGTGCTAAACTCCATGGCGATCATGGCGCCCAGTCCCCGCACGTCGATCAGAGCGGGGCAGCGGGATTTTAGCTCTTCGAGTCGGGCGCGAAGGGTTTGACCCACTGCCTCGGCCCGGGCGTTGAGGTCTTCTTGTTCCATCACCTCGATGGCGGCCAGGCTGGCCGCGCACGCGATCGGGTTGCCCCCGTAGGTTCCTCCTATGGTCCCGGGTCGTACGCGATCCATCACATCGGCTTTCCCGATCACGCAAGAGATCGGCATTCCGCCGCCCATGGCTTTGGCCCAGGTGGAGAGATCGGGGAGGACTCCGGCGTGCTCGTAGGCCGCCCATTTCCCGGTCCGGCAGAACCCACTCTGGACCTCGTCGAGAATCAGCAGAATGCCATGCTCGTCGCAAAGTTGGCGAAGCCCTCGCAAGTAGTCGAAAGGGGCCACGTTGAAGCCGCCCTCGCCCTGGATGCATTCCAGGATCACGGCCGCCACCTGGTCACTCGAAATGCGGTTGTGGAGAGTCTCACGAAAGCGATTCAGCTCGCGTTGGACAAACAGCTCCTGGGAAAGCCCATCGCCGTAGCGGAAGTAGTTGGGATACTGAATTCGATAGATCTCGGGGGCATAGGGACCGCAGCCAAGTTTGTAGCCAACTTTAGAAGTCAGAGTCGTGCTCAACAACGTTCGTCCGTGGAAACCCTCGGTGAAGCACAGGATGGCCGATTTTCCGGTGGCCTGACGGGCTATTTTGACGGCGTTTTCGACCGCTTCGGCGCCGCTATTCACCAGCATCACTCGGGTTTTTTCTCCGTGAGGAAAGACCCCGGCCAGTTTCTCGCAAAGGGCCACGTAAGGTTCGTAGGTGGCCACGTGGATGCAGGTGTGGGTCAACCTTTGGGCCTGCTCCTGGATAGCAGCCACCACTTTCGGGTGGCAATGACCCACATTGAGCACTCCGATCCCCGAGGCCAGGTCGATGTATGTCTTCCCGTTCTCGTCGATGATTTCGGCTCCGCTGGCCTGGCGGGCGGTGACCGTATTAAGACGGCCAACTCCCCCACAGACGGCTCCCTCGCGTCGCTTGAGTAGCTCCTCGTTTTTGTTCATCGAATCTCCCTTTCTGGCGTGGTTACGCCGTTCTCTGGCGGCGACCTTCCCAAGCAAAACAACTCGGCCCAGCTGGGCCGAGTTGCCAGAGGTTAGACCTGGGATGGGTCCTTACTCGTCGTCGCGCTGAGGTCGGCGTCGACGAAGCTTCCGACGGGGACCACCATCGTCACCGTCTTTGTTGTCGCGACCACTACTTCCGTTGCGGGCTTTGCCGCCCCCTTCGCTACGACCGCGTCCACCGCCGCCTCCGCCTCCGCGGCGACCTTTGCCTCGGTCGCCGCCGCGGGAGCGACGGTCGTCACCGTCTTTGTCTCCGCGCTCTCGGCGCTCTGGTTTGGGACTGCTCTCGGCCTCGGCCAGTTCTTCATCGGTGTAGAGGCCTCGGCGGGTCAGATTGATTCGGCCCATAGAGTCGATCTCTTCGACTTTCACCTCGAGTTCGTCGCCGACGTTACAGACATCTTCGACTCTATCGACGTGGAAAGGCTTGAGCTTGGAGATGTGAAGAAGGCCCTCTTTGCCCGGTAGAACTTCCACAAAAGCTCCGAAGTTCATCAGACGCATGACCTTGCCCTCATAGACCTCTCCCACTTCGACGTCACGGAGTTGGTCGTCGATCATTCGAAGAGCCTGGTCCACCGCGTCGGCTTTGACGGCCGCCACGAAGACCCGACCATCGTTCTCGATATCGATCTTAACACCGGTCTCTGCGATAATGCGGTTGATGACCTTACCTCCGGGGCCGATGATCTCTTTGATCTTCTCGGGATCGATCGTGATAGAAGTGATTCGAGGTGCGTGCTCAGAGAGGTGAACTCTCGGCGCCGGTATCGCTTGCTCGATCACGTCGATAATGGTGAAGCGGGCTTCGCGCGCCTGGTCGAGGGCCGTCTTCATAATCTCGGTGGTGATGCCCTTGAGCTTGATGTCCATCTGGAGCGCCGTCACGCCTTCACGGGTTCCGGTCACCTTGAAGTCCATTTCACCCAGGTGGTCTTCAAGGCCCTGAATGTCGGTCAGGACGGCCCACTTGCGATCGCTTGGACGCATGACCAGACCCATGGCGATACCGCCTACCGGGGCTTTGATGGGAACCCCCGCGTCCATCAAGCTGAGAGTGCTTCCACAAGTCGAAGCCATCGAGGTGGAGCCGTTCGACTCAAGACACTCGCTGACCACTCGGATGGTGTAGGGGAATTCCTCTTCGGTCGGGATGACCGGAAGAAGAGCTCTCTCAGCTAGAGCGCCGTGACCTATTTCACGCCGACCGGGTCCGCGCATGAAGCGGGCCTCGCCCACCGAGAAGGGTGGAAAGTTGTAATGATGGATGTAGCGCCGAGACGTTTCGCCGATGATGTTGTCGAAGCTTTGCTCCTCGGCTAAGGTCCCTAGAGTCAACAGCGACAGAACCTGTGTTTGGCCTCGAGTGAAGAGCCCGGAGCCGTGGGTTCTGGGGATGAGCCCCACCTGGGAATCGAGGGCCCGGATCTCGTCCACCTTACGCCCGTCAGTGCGCACACCCTCGTCGAGAATCATGGTGACCATTTCATCACCCTTCATCTCTTTGAGAATATCTTTGAAGTCGGGGCTGTCCTCATCCTGTAGAAGCTCGATGAGACGTTCGTTCTCCTCGCTCTTCTTCTTGGAAAGCAGCTCGATCATCATTTCTGGGTTGATCTCGCGGAAGGCATCTCCTCGCTCGCTCTTATCAAAGATCCGCATGGCCTTGGCCACCGGCTTTTTGAGATGCTTTTGCATCGCTTTCTTGAGGCCCTCGTCGGGAAGGATAAGAGGAAACTCGGCCTTTTCCTTGCCCATCGCTTCGACCATCTCGTCGATCATCGAGATGATCTCCCGAATCGCTTGGTGGGCTTCTTCAAAGGCGTCAAGAAGAAGTTCTTCAGAGACTTCTTCGGCTCCGCATTCTACCATCATGATGTTATCGCGGGTTCCAGCCACCACCAGGTCGAGCTGGCTATTGGCCATTTCGTCAATGGTGGGGTTGATCAGCAGTTCGCCATCGACATAGCCAACTCGTACACCGGCTACGGGGCCCTCGAACGGGATAGGGGAGAGCGAAAGAGCAGCCCCGGCCCCAGTCAAAGCTAGCACATCAGGGTCGTTGACCTCGTCGACCGACAGGCACATCCCCACCACATGAACGTCGTTTCGGAAGCCGTCGGGGAAAAGGGGTCGAATGGGACGGTCGATCAAGCGGCAGGTGAGGGTCACTCGCTCGGGGGGGCGACCCTCTCGTTTGATCCATCCTCCGGGAATCTTCCCGGCGGAATACATTTTCTCTTCATAATCCACCGTGAGTGGAAAGAAGGAGGCCCCCGGTCGGGGGTTAGGATTTCCGGTGGCCGTTACCAGCACCATCGTCTCGCCATAGGTCACGAGTACGGCTCCGCCGGCCTGTTTGGCTAGCTCGCCCGTCTCGAGTCGCAGGGTGGTGCCACCGATTTCTCGTTCGACTACGAACTTGGTGGACTCCACCATCGTTGCTTGTACACTCATTTTGTTTTTTCTTCACCTTCACATAACTGAAGGCCCGTCCAGAATAACCAGCCTGCTGGCTATCTGTGACGGGCCCTGGAGCCAGGCTCTGGCCCGGCTGATGCCTCACTCTGAGGCTGTTCCTGAAGAAAAGCTCGTCGCCGAGCAGACCATGGACAAAGCCAGCCTTGAGAGAGTGCAAGGAGGGAGTCTGTGTCCAACGGTCCGGTTTCGGCTCGGGCCTCTTAGCGCCGGAGACCGAGTCTGGCGATCAGTTCTCGGTAGCGCTTCAGGTGGTTCTTTTTCAAGTATTTCAAGAGTCGACGTCTCTTACCGACCATCATCAGGAGCCCTCGACGGGAGTGGTGGTCCTTCTTGTGAACCTTGAGGTGTTCGGTCAGGTGGTTGATCCGTTTAGTGAGGATGGCAACCTGGACGTCGGCAGAACCGGAATCGTTGTCGTGAATCCGGTAATCCTCGATCACTTGCGTCTTATCCATGAAAAGTTTCCTCCGGTGCGGGAGTTCCCGCGGTTTCTTAGCTTGCCGCCAGTTCCTCGGCAGGAGGGGCCGATGGGGACCAGCCGGACAATACACCGCAGCATATCACAGGGGTCCCAACTTGTAAATATCGAAACGAACTTAGTTCGAGGAGGGCGGAGGACCCGGCTGGTTGGAAGGCTTCAGAAGGCTAGGGGCGAAAGTTTTGTGAACGCGGGTTAACATAAGGCGGGGAAAATGTTAACAGTTTAACATCTTGGAAACATCTATTGGCTTGCACTCGGCTTGTCAGCCCCATACGATGGAAATGTAAAACACCACACAGGAAACAAAAAACATGAGTGAAGCGATAAATCCCATAGGTTCAGGCGGCGGTTCGACCCGCCCCATTGGCACCGGCACCAACTTCGTCGGACCTACTCCTCAAGTGGCTCCCGCCGGGAATGTCCAAGAGACCGGACTTACCGGTGAGGTCCAGAATCCCACCGATGTGGTGGGCATCAGCGCCCCTGAGGACGAAGCCACCAGTAGCAACGCGGCCAACGTCATCTCGGCCCTGAGCGGGATGGAGCCCGTCGGCTCGCCGACCAATGGCGGCAGCTTCGCCATCAGCCAGGCCGGAGAAGCGGGAATGAACGCTGGAGGGATGGGCGATCCGGGAATGTCCGCTGGGGGAGTCTTCCTCAACAAGCCTCCGGCTGCTTAGCAAAGTTTTCAACCAGTCTAGTCTGTTGTCAGGACACCCCTCGGGGTGTCTTTTTTCTAGAGCGTGAGGGCCTCGAACCGAACCAGTTGGCGCAAGATAGCAGTGGCTTCGTCGCTACCGCCCGGCCAGTTGGCCAGGAGGTCTCCGGCTGGAGTGCGACCGTCTATATGAAGGGCCAAGTCGGCCTGAACAGCGGTCATGCCCAGGTTGCCCACCCACTCCGGTGCCCGAGTTAACAGGCGTCCGTGACCAAGAGTGTTGCGCCACGGGCCTTCATAGAGATCGTTCCAGCAAGGAACCCAATCAGGGGCAGGGCGCCAGCTGGAGTCGTAGGCCAACTCCAGCCCTCGCAGCCACCGCAAAACGCGACCTCCCAGCGGCTCAGTCGAAAGGGTCGCTCGCTTGAGTTCCTTCCAGTTCGGTCCCACTTTCGAAAGACGTCGGATAAAGACCAGGGCCGAGGCCATCCCGACGATACTTTGTTTCTCATAAGACTTGAAATACTCGTGAAAGTGATTCTGGGCCTGGTCCCAGCCGTGATGATAGTCGATATGTTGCTCGATATAGCTGCTCACGTCCTGAGTGGCGTAGTGAACTAGAGCGATCCCGAAGCCGTAGGTCTGTCCCAGCCAATCCTCGAGACGGTCGAGGTAGACCTGGTTCTGAATGAGGGGAAAATCCAAGACCATAGCAAGAAGACCGCCCGGAGCGAGATATTCGGGTAAACCGGCGATGATTTGGGCCACCACCTCTTCGCCACTCTCGTCGACACTGCGATGAGCCAGGATTTTTGGGTCGGGGCTAGGCACGAACGGAGGGTTGGCCAAAATGAGATCGTAGGGACCCTTGGGGACACCTTGGTAAAGGTTGCTGGCCACCCACTCGATATTGGTGCAACCGTTGATACGCGCGTTGAGATCGGCGAAGTCGAGAGCCCGCGGATTGGTATCACAGGCCACGACTTCCTGGCTGTGATGGGACGAGATGATCGCCTGCACTCCCGAACCGGTGCACAGGTCCAGAGTCCGTTTCACGGGAGCCCTGGGCACCGAGCGGAGCAGATAGTAGCTGTCGGCACCGAGTTCGTAAACGTGACCTTCTTCCTGGTCGCGAGCCATTCTACGGTCCGTGAAGATCAGTCTTCCCAGGCTGGGGTAGAGATTGAGAGGTGAAGTCAGCGTCCCTTCTTGCTCGATCAGGGCTCCGACCTGGAGCAGTTGGTCGACCAGGACAGGCTCGATGAAGCGTTCCATTCCAGCTCGCTGAACCGGTTGCTCTAGCAGAAAAAGGGCCGTCAGGATTCCCCGCACCGACCTTTCCCGTCGGCAGCGCCAAATATATGAACTTACCTCGTGAGGCTTGAAGTCCCAAACATCAGAGATGTCAAGGAGAAGTCTGAGGTCGAGTTCGGTGTAGCCGAGTTCAGAAAAGAGCTTGGGGAGTTCGTTCAGACGGGTCTGCTGAGGGATCGACAGTGAGGCAAGCATAGGAGCGACTTCAACGGCCGTACCCTGGACCCTTCGCTGCGGCTGCCTGCCTGTGGTGAGTTGTCTGGGTCATCCTAAGCCCCAGAGTCTGGCGAGTCCCCAGAGTGTCTCCCGTGCGAATTTTGTAGCTCCCATCTTGCTGCTGCTGGACCAGATCAAGCAACAGTTTCTGGAGCGTTGTGTTGCCCACCAGTCGACTCTTTTCTACCGCCTGCACGAGGAGCGTGGAAGCCTCTTGGTCACGACTTTGCTCGAGTAAGTGACGAGCCTGGCGGGCCAGGTCGACGAGTTCGAGCTGTTCGACATAGTGCTGAACATAAGGGTGTTCGCCTTCCCGGCTGGGGTTCGCTTCAACCGTGACAGGTTCGCTGCGGCAGCTTTCTCCTTCTTGGTCCTGATAACTTATCAAGACTTCGACTTCCGGAAAATCGGGACTGGTGACTTCTAGTAGGCAAGCTCGAGTGGCGTCGTAGGGAAGCGAGCCGAGCGGTGCAACCCAGGCAGAACCCTCCTGACGGCGTCGCATCGCCAGGGCGTGGGGGTAAGTCATTGTCAGTTCCTTGAGCTGAGTCTTGGGCCCGAGTTGGAGATGCAGTTCCAGTTTGGTGAGGGCGGTCTTCACCATGGCTTCGAAAGATTCTTTGAAAGCGTCCACGGCCTGGCTGGGTTGAAGAATCGCCCCCGCTCGCCCTCCCGTCTCGTGGGCCAGAAAGGTCAGCTCGTCGGCGTCCCAGTCGTGCCCGAAACCCCAGCAATGGATCTCGACCCCTTGTTGGGCACAAAGCTCCACAGCTCGGGTCAAGAGGTGGCGGGATTCGCTGTTCTTCCCATCCGTCAGGAAGAGAATTCTTCTCAGCCTATCAGGGTAGGCTTTCAACTTGCGAACGCTCCATTCCAGAGGAGGGGAAAAGCGAGTCCCTCCCCGGGCTTCGAGCTTTTTCAGAGTCTTGCTGAGCTGACGGCGGTGATACTCGGTGCAAGCTCTCGGTTCGCTTAACTTGAGCAGGTCATCGGAGAAAGCAAGAGCCATCACGACGTCGTCGGCCGTCGTTTGACGAACCACGGCCAGAGCAGCTTTCTTGGCCGCCTCCATCATGGGAACCGTCATGGAGGAAGAGCGGTCTAGAATCAGTGACAGAGCCAGCCCTCGTCCCCTTTGTCGACGCTGGGGAGGGGTCTCGGCCACCACTAGGAACCGGTGGAGCTGGCCCTCGCTGGGGCCGCCTCGATGATAGCATTTGGAGGACAGCAATTCTCCTCCCTTCTAGCCAACCCGAAGCACCCCTACTATTGAATCTCGCTCAAGCTACGTCCGGGCGGTGGGGACCAACCTCAGCCAACAGGCATTGGAGAATGGCGACATCTCTCCACTCTCCGCCAATGTAGCCGATTTCCTTTTGAACCCCAACTAATTCAAAGCCAAATTTTTGGTGGAAACGAAGGCTCTCTTGATTGGAGGCCCAGATCTTGGCGACAACATGATGATATTCTAGCCGGCGGCACGTCTTCATCAGGACCTGTTGGAGTCTGGTTCCGTAACCTTGGCCCCTACGGCGTCTGTCGAGATAGATCGAAGTCTCGCAGGCCACCCGGTAGCCCACTCGGTCGGAATAGCGTTTCACGATCCCCCAGCCGACCACCGGCCCGTCCTCGGCCACCAGCAGGGCTTCCCGGGGGTGAAGTTGCTCCAGACGCCGACGAAAGGTGTCACCGTTGGTGTCCATCTCCATGGTGGAGTCGTAGGCCTTTTGCGATTGGGCGTAGATGGCGGCGATCTGCTCGCAGTCGCCCGTCTGGGCGGGCCTCACTGTCATCAGATAGTCGTGCGTCTCGCTTTGGCTGGAACCGGACGCTTCTTTTTGGCCTTTTTCTTGTGGGCTGAGTTGATCATCCAGCTACCGAGAAGGCCCAGCATGGTGGTCATAGCCAAACCCGCCAGGATACTGAGCCCCCCCAGGATCCAGGCGTAGGCGAGAGTGGCTTTGGTGGTGACCCAGATTGGGCTCGGGTCTCCCCAGACCAGATAAGCTTCGTAGAAGCAGAAGCCGGAGCCAGCAAAGCCCAGAAGGGCGATAAAAGAGAAGAGAAAGCCTGTAGACGAGCGTTGGGTTTTTTTTGCCACTTTGACAGTATACCTGGTATTTTGACTTTGGGCAAGATGAAAATTGCAGAAACCTTCTTTTAGTGATGGTTTTTTTGTGATATATTCACTATGTGAACGTTTCGTCGGTGCTATTCTTAGCCGTCCTTAACATCCCTATCTATTTTGCTTTGGGCAGAGTTTTCTTTGGCTCCTGGCGCGGGTTTTATAAGGCCCTCGGCTTCTTCGTGCAGCCCGATTTCGTCTCCGCTCTTCGTGGGCAACATGTTGAAGACCAGTGGAGTTCTCTCGTGCTCAGCTTCTACCTTGGCCTCAATCTTCTACTGCTCTATTTTCAATATATGATGCTGGCGTAGAGGGCGGCCGCGCTCATCGGTCTTGAGTCAGTTCGAAAGCCCGAGCCCGAGCGAAGACGGGTTCACCGTCAAGCCATTGCTGGGTCACCTGGTCGACATCCTCCAGTAGGATCTCGGAAGCCTTGGTCAGGTCGACCAATCGGTGCTCGAGACCGGCCCGTTTCAGGCCTCGCCTCAGCCCATCTTTGATGGCCTGAGCGGTCAAAAGGAGAGGCAAAAAGCTAGGCACGGATCCCTCTCGGGTAGGGTCTTCGTAACCGGCTTCGCAAGCCGAGACGTCAGCCGAATTAAAGCCTCGACAGGCCAGCGGTCGAGCTGGATAGACCGAACACGACCCATCCTCCAGGTAGGGGCAGGCAAGACTGCGGGAGTGACGCTCTTGAGCCGTCATCGAGCGGGTAAGTTCGGCTGTTTTACGGACTCTGGAGTGAATCGCCTCGGCTTGTTCGGGGCTTTTTTGACTGCGGATGTAGGCCACCAGGTTAATGACCTCGGGAAGATTGGCGGAAACAGGCGGAAAACAACAGAAGGCGCAACCTTTTGAGCAGTCTAGGCGGGGCTGAAACTTAGCTTTTAAGTCGTCGCTGAGAGCGGTTACCGAAGCGATGGCGTCGAGGGCGGCGCGAACCGCGGCCATAGGGGTTTTTTCGGCCAGCAGCCGGGCCGTTTTCTCTTCTTGGTCGGCCACCACCGAGTGGTAGAACCTTTGCAGAGCGGGCTCGGCCTGCTCGAGGAGGGATTGGCTGGTCACTGCTTTGAGCGATCGCCGAGGTCTCTTCTTTTTGGACTTCTTCTTGGCCACCTAGAACCGTCGGTAGTTTAAAGTATGCTCGGCCACCAGGCGACCGTCGAGAAAAACCTGAAAGTAGTAGGTTCCTTCATCGGTGAAGACCACCTGGTTGACGTCAACCTGGACGTGGACTGTCTGGGTCGCCTCTTCAAGAGTGAAATACATTTCGGGAGACTGGTTGAGAAGAACAGTCTTGGCCGGGTTGAACATCTTGATGATCTGAACGTGGAAGCCGGTGCCGCTACCCCAGGTGGTCAAGATGGAAAACTTGGGATGGGTGACTGGGAACGTGTTGGAGTAGAGGTCGGAGAAGACCCCGTAACAAGTGAGCTTGCCGTTATGCGCCGGCACTACAGAATCACAAAAGAGAAAGCTACGAAGGACCGGTTCCACTCTAGGTCAAGACTGCCTTTCCATCAACGCCGGCTGGCGGGGTCTGAATCCTCTTCAGGCCGTGAGGGACTTCTCCTCCTCCAGAGCCGCCTCCACCAATTTGGCTTCGGTGGTGGCCGGGAGGCCGTCATCAAGGGTGACAGCCTTGGCCAGAAGGTAGGCGGCCAGAGCCGGGTGCTTAGCCTGAAGTTTGAAGTGAGGAGCGATGAGGGGGTGTTCGACATTGACCAGCAGGACCTTGCCTCGAGCAAACCCTAACAAGAAGCTCTTCCATCCTCCGTCTCTCTTTCCGTCGGTGCGGTAGAGGGCACCGGCCTCATCTTGCTCGAGATAGAGTTGGTCAGAGATAGTAGAGCCAGGATAGGCAAAGCGAGCAGGCACGAGTTCTTTGTAAGGGCTGCCAGCTCGGGAGAGAATATTCCCGGCACTCCGCATGAGGCGTCTCTCCTTTTCGCTGACTTTGACCACCTCCGGTAGAGCCCACGCGTCGGCCACCCGCAGAATCTCGGCGCGGCCCACCAAAGCCTCCAGGAGCTTTCCCAGGCCTGGCTCAGTCTCTGGACCTTGCCACCTCAGGACCGGCACTTCCTTCTGGCGCAGGAGGGCCTGGGTCGTGTCGGTGGATTGGCTTTCCCAAAGGACCTCTTTGTGTCTTTTGGCCAACGTCTTGAGAGCGTTGAGACTGAGCTTTTCTCCGTGCCAGACCGGGACGAGGGGAAGATTGGAGAGTTCCTTGGGAAGGCGTCTTTCTAATCGATGGACCAGGTGGCCGAACAGTTCATCGGCGCTGCTCTCGGCGGCGGTCATGAACAATTTTTGTCGAAAAGGCCCGTCAACGACCTGCTGGAGCAGCTTCATGGCTTTGTCGTAATTTTCATCTTCGAGCACGTTGTCGCGGGTCAGAGTATGCTCGAGATAGCGGGACTTGATCTTGAATTGGACCCCAGCAATAAACTCTTCGTTGCCTTCTTTGAGGGTCAGGCCGCGGTTGTAGAAGCCGAAGTAGGGTCGTTGTTCTTCTGAGGGGGCGACCACGATCTCGGTATCGGTGGCCTCGTGGCGCAACTGATAAGGGCTCTTCAGGTCGAACTCTTGGTTGATCTCCTGGCCATCAACATAGATCTCGGATTCGGTATGCTTACACCAATAGACGATGGTGTCGAGGCTTCTCTTCTTGCCGTAGTCGAATTCTTCTTTGGTGGCTTCTTTGATGATCTGAATATGGGTCCCCTCGACGGGGTTGTCGAGAACGATACGGTCGAAGGTGCGGTCCTTTTTGAAAAAGATTCTCCAGTATTGGCCGTCTCGGCCGGTGTCGACAATCACCGCTTCGGGATTGAGGGCAAAGACCGAGACAAATCCGATTCCGAATTTTCCGATTTTGGTGAGGTCATCTTCCTTGGTCGAGGAGAACAGCTGGGTCAGCTTGGTATCGATGATGGTGCGGTCCATCCCTTCGCCGGTGTCGACGACGTGGATAATCATGATGCCTTTGTCGCCCGTTTCGTAGGGCTTGAATTCAAAATCGACACTGACACTGGTGGAGCCCGCATCCATGGAGTTTTGGATGAGCTCACGGAGGCAGGCGTAAGGGTCGGTGAACTGATTGACCAGATTTTCGAGGGTATCACCGGCCTCGATGGCCGCTTGTGCACGAGACGACATAGGAGTCAACTTCTACCGACGATTTTCGGGCTCCTCTCCGTCCAGAAAGCCGTCCCGCAGAGCTCGCTCCTGAAGCGACACAACCAGCTGGTTGGCTCCCTTTCGGTCGGGCTGTTCCGGCAGAGGCGAGCTGGCTCGGAGTTGAACCAGTTCGCTCTCGTGTTGCTGGGCCCAGTCGAGCAGCTCGGGATAGGTGAAAGTTCCCTCGCGAACGTCGCGAAGCCAGGTTGCGTCGGGTCGACGCACCAAGACCTCTCCGCGGGCCAGGATTTCTTGGCCCATCAACAGCAGTCGGCAAAGATGCATAGCGTGCTTGGTGTCGTAGCCGTGCTGTTGCTCCAGGGCGGCTCGCTTCTTGTTGCGGTTGCGGCGCCATTCCAAGTAGTTGCGCCAACGTTTGTGCTCACCTCGATAGAGGCGCTCAGCGGCGGAGTTGGGGAATTCAAAGCCCTGTTCGACGGGGCGGGCCCCAAAATCGGTGGGGAGAGGCTCTTGTTTGGGTGGGTCGGTCAGCCAGCGATAGTGGCGCTGGATCTTCTTAAGCTGGTGAAGAGCGTAGCGACTGAAGCGCTCCCCCACTAGACGGGACAGAAACCGCATCCGAAAATCGACCAGGGCCTGACCATAAGAGTTCAGATAGAGAACGTCCTCAGCCTCGGTGAAAAGAGTCTCGATGATGTTAGGGTTGCCCTCCAGGGCCAATCTCACAAATTTGACCAGCGAATAGACGACGTGGTCCCCGCCCTCGGATTGGTGCTGCTCGAACTGGTCCAGGCCCAAGAGAAACCGCTTGGGAGGGATGCAGATGCCTCGCGAGTCGTCATCGCTTTGGGGTGTGGCCAGACCGTGGGCCTGACTGCCCGAGCGAACCTTAAGAATCAGGTTGGTGTTCCAGAAGTCCAAGACTTTACACCTTCGTAAATCCTTTCCGCGGTCCAAGGTTTAGGCTTTAAGAGCGAAAATCCCCGCTACCCCGATCCGATACAAGATTGACCTCTCCCAGCGAAAGACTCACGAAATAGGAGTCGAGATGACCATTCAGGCCGAGGGCCCAGTAGAGGTCGTCATGCCGCATCTGTCGCCTGGCTCGCCGACCAACAGTCTCAATCACGATGCCCGAATTCGAAAGGTCCTGGTCAGCGGTCAGAGCGGACAGTCTCTTCCCTACCAGAGGCTCAAAGAAGGCGGTTACCGGATCGAGAACGAGGCGCGGGGGCCGGTGACAGTCCACTATGTGGCCGACGCAAACAGCTTCTCCCACGTTCGCAATCACCTGGTCGAGGACCACGCTTACCTCAACGGTCCGGCGGCTCTGATGTTCGTGAGAGGCCGGGAGGCCGAGCCCAGCGTGATCGAGTTGACCGAGGTTGCTCCGGGGTGGGAGTCTCTGGCCAGCCTCCCCCGGGCGAAGGATAAGGCTCATACTTTTTTCGCGCCGACCTATGACGATATCGCCGACACCAGCATATTTCTGGGGGAGCTGAATCAGGCCAGCGAGACGGTCGAGGGAACGCGGCTGGTGGTCAACAACCACGGCACTCCGCCCTGGCCTGAGTTGGCCGTCAACGGAGCCTCGCCTCAAGAAAGCTTGGCCGACCTCAAAGCTCTCTATCAGGTCTTCCTAGAAAACTTCGGGCCTTTCCCTCTGGAGCGCTATGAGCATCTTCCCCCTCGCCCTCCCGAAGTTGAGCAGACGGATAAATACGTGCTTAATAAACACTACATTCACAGTGGCCCTCGCAGCCCCGGGGGTTACGAACTCTACCACGGTCACGAACTACTTCTCCATAAGGCCTCCCAAGACAGTATCAAAAAGAAATATCACTCCGACGGTCGCGCCTACGAGCGCGCCATCATGGCCCACGAGCTAGTCCACAAGCTGTTGGCCAAATTGGTCGTCCATGACGGGATCGATGCCCACGATCTGGCTCACGTCCACAAAACAGACGGGCTCTGGTTCACTGAGGGGGTCACCGATTGGGCCGGAGTCCAACTCGAACGTCAAGCCGGACTGCTCAGCCAGGAGCACTATCTCGATCATCTTCAGGGCTTTTATCGACGCTATCAGTCTGACCTGGAGCACAATCCCACTAGTCCGACCGATGATAGCCTCGACGCCCACATCGGAATCTCGAACTACTATAACAAAGGAGCCGTCGCGGCCACTCTCCTGGATCTTGAGATCCGCCAGGCTAGCGCTGGGAAAGCTTGCTTTTTCGATGTCCTGAGAGACTTGAAAGAGGAGTTTGGCGGAACCGGCCGGGGGCATACTCTTGACGATATCGAGCGCCTTTCCCAAAAGGCGGCAGGCCCTCCTGGAAAAGAGCGTATCCAGGAGTTCTTTGCTCGTCACCTACGGGGTCGAGAGCCTTTCGACTTAAACCGAAGCCTGACCCATGTAGGACTAGAATTGGTGGAGGTTGAGAAGGAGCCAGCAACACCTCTCGATGAGGGCGGACCTCTCGAGTTGGCTCAGTTTGGGCTTACCCTCAAGCCGAACCAGGACGGTCGTCTAGCAGTCGACCGAGTCGAGCGCGGCGGTCCGGCTTATCGAGCCGGCCTGGCTGATTTCCGAGGCCAGTTGGTTCAGAATCTTGACGCCCAGGAAGCCCTCGCGGATTCGACCTGCGCCACCTTCACCTTCGAAACCGAAGACCGCTTCACCGGCAAGACGGTGACCAGGACGGTTCAGCTCTCGGCTGAGCCCGCTACCGAAACGATTCTCCAAAGTGTCGACCAGCCTACCCCGGCCCAGCTAGCCCTGCGCCGACTATGGCTCGAAGGTTAGCTTAGAGGTGGCCGTCAGGAGCTGCTCGACCTCGGCCAGCGGCTGCCAGTCCAGCACCGCCAACGAGTCCTCGACGTAGTCGACCCGTCGCATCCCGTTGAGAACGACATCCACTCCGGGGACGCTAGTGGCGATCCAGAGGGCTTTGCGCGAGAGGGTCTCAGGTTTTCGTTCGGCGGGCAGGTGAGGGTCGACCGTCGCCACCACCTTCTGAGCCTTTTCGAAACTTCGGCGAGTAGCCAACTCTTCGATGGCGTTGCAGACTCCTCGGAAGGCGTTGGTGTAATCTTCTTTCCAGGCCTGCCATCGGTCTTCGAAGCCGGCCTCGGAAGCGGCCTCCATCACCTCCAGCATGGCCGCCAGGTGAGGTCGGATACGAAGCTCTTCCAGGGTCAACCAGTGCTCGATCCCCTGGAGATGGTCGGGCGCGTCGCGCAGAAACGGGGCCCACTGAAACAACAGCTGCACATCCGGTCCTTCCAGGAAGGGTCGAAAGGTCTTCTGAAAAAGGTCTTCCTGAGCCTCCAGCTCGGTCAGGGCCTGCTCGAAGTCTTCCTCCTCCTCTTCGAGTTCTAAGGCGGCCAAGCGGACCAGCTCCTGACCACTATAGGCGTTCAGGGGTCGGTTGACCATCACCGCAAGATCGGCTTCTCGAGCTTGGTCCAGAGCTCGCGCCACTCCCTCCCATTCCAGCAGGTTCAAAGGAAGTTGAAGGACTCGAAAGTGGTGCTCGGCTCCCACCGAAGCTTCGGCCGCCTTCAGGAAACGATGGACCTCTGAGGACTCAGGTGCCTCGAGGCTCCTGACACAGGTGTTGGAAGACACCCCGTAGCAACCGATTCGACCTGCTTGAACCTCGCTCTCAAGATAGGCGAAAGCTTTTCTCAGGCGGTCATAGAACTCGGTTCGGCTGGCCTCTAGTTCGGCCTGATTGGCGGCCGCTTCCATCAGGAAGTATTCTGGGTTGTGAAGAAGGAGAACGTCCACGGTTTCCATCTGAAGACGGGCCAGGGAGTGCTCCAGCTGTTGCTTAAGAAAGTCGGGGTGGATGCAATGCCACAGGCCGGGTCCCATCTTGACCATTTCCGGAATAGGGTGACCCTGGGCCTCGGTTTCCACCGCTCGCTCGTAGTTGCGGCCCTGGACATAGCCGATTTTGGTCACCACAACCACCTGCTCGCGAGAGAGCTGGCCCTGTTCGACAAGCTCGACCAGGACCTCCCCTATCGCCTGCTCGCTCCCTCCATCGCTATAGTTGGTGGAGGTATCGATCAGGTTGACCCCATTTTGGAGAGCCAGCTTGAGAGCCTGGCGGTGATTGGGATTGGTGGGGTCAATGCGGTAGCTTCCGAAGCCTAATCGAGAGCATCCTAATTCAGTCTTGCCGAGACGGTTGGGAAGGGAGGCAGTCGCTTGGGGAGTGGCTCTTCCCTCGAGAACGGTGGTGGTCATGGCCGAACGGTTCTGAACCGCCCGAGAAGTCCCTCTCGCGTCAGGTGAGGCTCTTCAGGGTTCGCTCGATGGTGGTGCCGGTTAAGCCTACCTCAGGGGCGACCTCGACTCTGAGGCCCTTCAAGCCTCGGATTCCCTCCAGCGGAGCCAATTCGAACTCCTCGAGGTGATGGGTGACATAACCGATAGAGTGGAGATAGCTGATGTATTCTCGATACTCCAACGCTTCGCTGGGCCGCGAGTAGACGATGGAGACGGTGCCGGGGCGACCCAGTGACTGACTGTCTTGGGTCAGTCGGGCCCGATTCAAGACCCGGCGCATCTCGAGAAAACGTTGCTGAAACTCACCGTCGATGCCGAACTGCTTCTCCTGTTGAAGAAAGCGGATGGTGACGGGCTCTTGGCGGGTGGCCAGAAGGTGGTTGGTCTCCAGCGGCACCGGCAACTGTTGCTCGAGTTGGGCCGTCTTGCGAGCCGCCACACAAAGGACCATGAGCTGCCAAAGCCTGAGGTTTTTCAGGTAGAGGGGAGCAAACTCGTTATCCTTCGAGAGAGAAGATCCGATGAAAGCGAAGTGGTCGATACCGTCGGTCTTCTGGAGCTCAAAGTAGTGGGGAAAAAGGGCCTGAGCCTTCGCTTGCTCGACTGTCAAAAGACGAGCGATCTCGTCCCGGATGGTGGTCACACTCTCGTCGTAGTCCTTAAGGTGCTTGTAAACTCGACCCCTTTCCGGATCGAGAGCCGAGAAATACTTTTCCACAGCTTGCTGGGAAGCGGGACCGAACGCACGTAAGCGCTTTAAAATCGGTTCGATGGTGCCGCTCAGGAACTCGCAACATTCCAGTTCCTCGCCCGGACCGATCCCTTCCTCTAGCCGAGCCAGCCAGTTGCGAAGACGAAAGCGACGTTCATCGAGAAAGGCGAGGGGTTTCTCGCCGGCTGCCGCCACCAGCGCTTGCTCGGCTAGTCGCACTCCTGCCGCCAAGTCGTTAGCGACCGCTTGGCTGCGGAAGGCGTTGGAACGGCGGATGTCTGATACTCCCAGAAGGGGATAGACATCCTCAAAAACGATTTCCTCCATTTGGGCCTGGTCGCCCCGTTGCAAAAAGTTGACGGCGGCCTGGCGAAATCGCCATTCTACAGCAGGATGAATGGCGGTAAACTGGGTTTTGAGGACCGAGCCTACCCGTCGATCGAGTTCATCGTTGGTGCGCTCGAAGGCCATGGCGAAAGCCGGCAGAAGTTGTTGGAGACGCTCAATGGTGAAGGAGTTGAGGGCCAACCGCGTGGCTGAGGTTAACTCCACGATCCCCGTCAGGTCCCCATCTCGTTCCACGGGAAGAACGAGGAGGCTTCTGACCCCAGCCATCTTCTCGGGTAGGCCGTCGGCGCTCGTTACGTCGGGTTGGACTAAGGGGCGTCGCTGCTGAAAAATCTGACGGGATTTGGGGCTGTCGAACTCATCGAGTGGCAAGGCGGTGAGTCCTTCGAGTCCGGCTCGGCCTCCCAGGAAGGCAGCTTTAAAGAGGTAAAGATGGTTATCTCGGACCACACCCAAGCCCAGGTGCAGATCGGGCAGGCCTAGCATCGTCTGGAGTTCCTGTTCGACCCTCACAAAGAGCCTGGAATCCAAGAGTGAGTTTCGATCCGACAGATGAAGCCGAATCCTTGAAACGGCTTCCGTCTCAGTCACATCGACGAGTTCCATCAGCACAAATCCAGAGAAAGAGAAGCGCTCCGGCTTCAGGAGGGCCAACCGTTGCTCAGCCTGGTCCATCTCCAACAGGCTCAGGGGGCAATCCGAGGAGGCTTGTCCCTCGAACTCGACCTCTACAAAGCGAGAATCAAAACGGATCTCGAGATAGCGCTGGGAGCCGTATGTTCTCTCGCAAGCCAGGTAGTTATTGCGCCCTTGGCTACCTCCAAAGCCGTAGACCGACTGCATGATCATGCGGACTGCCACCTGGTTGCGGATCGCCTCGAGGGGGCCATCGTCCAACTCGCCAGCAACGAATCTCTGGTGGAAGCTCGGGGTGGCATAGAGGACATCCAGGCTGAAAGGGATGACCAGGCCCACCGCCCGATCTCCTAGAGCGGCCGGGAAGAGAGCGCTCATGAAGCACTCAAGCTCGTGACCGTCGAGCTGCAGATCGGTCGAGCTTTCAAACGGTTCCAGTAACTGAGGATTCCGTTGGAAACAGTCGAGGATCCTTTTCGCTTCGGGGTCTTGACGCTGTTGATACAGCTTGAAAAGCGGCTTCAGACTGCCCCGTCGACGAAAAAGGAATTGGCGAGGCGTTGAGCCGATATGGGCGAATGTAGAGTCCTCGAGATGAATCATTTCGGCGATGTTCGGGGGCTACTAAAGGAGGCCTGTTTCCAGGATGAGACGCTTCGAGCTCCAAGAGTTAGAGGACCAAGCTTGGTATCCTCAGTTGTGGCGCGACTACAGCACCGATTTTTTGAGGTGGGTTTTTGAGAGCTTCGGAATCTACGACGCCAGCCTTCCTCTTCTCGAGAAGCACCTGCGGGAGGGCGAGCCTCACTTTGTCGTCGATCTTTGCTCCGGTGGAGCCGGGCCCTGGCCTCGGCTGTTAGGGGCGCTCGACCGTCGGGGTCTGAGACCTCGCGTTACTCTGACCGACCTCTATCCCCGGGTCGCCTTCGACCATGATCAACTACACTATCATCCCGAGCCTTGTGCGGTTGACCAGGTGCCCGCAGAATGGCCCGGATTGAGGACTGTTTTTACGGGGTTTCACCACCTCGGTCCTGAAGAGGGACGCCGATTTCTCGAGACGATGGCCCAGCAGCGCCAGCGCCTGGTCGTGCTCGAGTGCGTGGAACGGTCCTGTCTGGCTCTCTTCACCCTGCCCGTTCTGGCTACCCTGGCTTGTGTGATGGTCACTCCCTTTATCCGCCCCTTTCGCTGGAGCCGGCTTCTTTTCACTTACGGTATTCCTGTGGTGCCCCTGACCGTTTTTTGGGACGGTAGTGCCTCGATGCTCAAAGCCTACACCGTCGAGGAACTTCGCCAGTTGGCGCCGGTTCGACCGGGCTATCGTTGGGAAGCGGGTCAACTTTCCACTGGATTTCCGTTTCCCTTAACCTATTTGGTGGGATACCCTGGTCCTGGAGGAGCTTAGCAAGCGATCCCGGAAACCGGGACGATTAATCTTATGCCTCGGGGGCATTCCATGAACATGCGCAAAGACCAAACCTGGGACCATCGGTGGGGGTTTCGCGACACAGAGTTCAGCGTTCAGGGTAAACACGTCACGATGACGGGGAATCGATATCCCCTGTCTGGCACCATCATGCCTGACTTTTTACCGTTCGCCGAGGCAGTGCTCGGAGTCAAGTTCGAGCTAGACCGGCCACGTCGAGAGGCTCAACCCAAGCCGATACCAGAACCTCGAACCAACGTCGCCTTTGTCAAAGAACTCGGAGAGCTCTTTCATCCAGCCAAATTCACGGAGGACGCCAGGGAGCGCCTCCGACACAGCCACGGGCAAACCACCGCTGATGAGCTTTTTATGGTGCTTTACAATCAGCTTGAGAGGGTGGCTGACCTAGTCTTCTTCTGCGAAGAACACGACGATGCCGTCAAGCTGATCGAGCTTGCAGCCCGGCACAATGTTTGTTTAGTGCCCTATGGTGGCGGCACGAGCGTCAGCTGTGCTCTGAAGCTTCCGGCCGATGAGAACCGCATGATCGTCTCGGTCGACACCACGCGAATGAATCGGATCGAATGGATCGACCGAGAGAATTTACGAGCCTGTGTGCAAGCCGGGATCACCGGGCGCGAGCTCGAGGCCCAACTCGGTGCTGATGGGTTCACCTGCGGTCACGAGCCCGACAGTCTAGAATTCTCCACCTTGGGAGGGTGGATCGCCACAAACGCCAGCGGTATGAAAAAGAATCGCTACGGCAATATCGAGGATATCGTCGAGAATGTCACCATAGCCACCCCCAGAGGAGTGGTCACCCAGTCTCAAACTCACCCTCGACTGTCGATGGGTGTGCAGCCCCAAAAATTTCTGTTTGGCAGCGAGGGCAACCTGGGTCTGATCACCCGGGCTGAAATCAAAATCCATCCCAAACCCGAAGTCACCCGCTACGGCTCACTGGTCTTTCCGACCTTCGAGGCGGGAACCCGGTTCTTGCAGGCCCTGGCTCGGACCGGCGTGTTGCCGGCCAGCATTCGCCTACTCGATAATATCCAGTTCCGCTTCGGAAGCGCTCTCAAGCCCAAAGCCAACGCAGCCCGCTGGCTGCGTCGTCAGCTTGAGAAACTTTTTTTGACCAAAGTGATGCGCTTTAATCCTGAGAAGCTGTGCGCTGCCACTATTGTCATGGAAGGCAGCAAAGAGGAAGTCGCCTACCAACAAAAGACGGTTTACAAGCTGGCCTGGGAGCACGGCGGGCTGCCGGGTGGGGAGGCCAATGGGCGGCGGGGCTACATGCTGACCTACGCCATCGCCTATATCCGCGATTTTTTGGCCAACTATTACGTCCTGGGCGAGACCTACGAAACGACCGTGCCGTGGAACAAGGTCCACGAGGTGATCACCCGCACCAAAGAGACGGCCGAGAGAGCCCATCGCGACCACGGTCTACCCGGTCGGCCCTACGTGTCACCCCGCATCACTCAGGTTTATCATACCGGTGTCTGCATCTACTTTACTCACGGCTTCTGTCACAAGGGAGTTGACAATCCTGAGAAAGTTTTTGGCCAGATCGAACACGAGCTGCGCCAGACCATCATGGACGCCGGTGGCTCGATTTCGCACCATCACGGTGTCGGCAAACTTCGTCAGGACTTCGTAGAGCAGACGCTCAGCCCGGCCGGCATCGAGGTTCTTAAAGAGGTCAAGAAAGCCCACGATCCTGACAACGTCTTCGGTATTCGCAACGGAGTCATGTAGCTGGTCTCGGTTTCAGGCTCCTTTGAGGGGCGGGCCTCCATCTAGCAATCGGGGTCGAGCCACTGACGAGCTTCGTCAGAGGCTGAAGACCCTGCAGGCTATCGCTGAGCTTCGACAGAGCCCCAAGATTCTTGAAGCCATCGATCGGGTGAAGCTCCAGCTTGAAAAGTCGCAACAACCGACCCTCTCGATCAGCCCGCAAACCCGCCAGGGAGTTGTGGACTTTCTCCAGGGACAGAGTCCTCTGCCGTCAGAGTTCACGGCCGAGCAGGAAGAGCAGGCCGAAGTCTTCAAGCGATTGACAGATCGAGGGGTCCGTTTCTGCCGGCAATCGGACTTGTCCCAGACGCTCTCGCCATCCGAAGCCCTGCTTGAATATCTGACCAACCCTGCTCCGGCGATGATGGACAAAGTTTCCATCCTCACCCACACTGCTGAAGGGATCGGTGCCGCCTCGCTCAGTCCAAGCAGGCTGGAGACCATTGACTGGTTTCTCGAGAGGACCCAGAAAGGCGAAATTTTCTATCGTCAGCCCTTGGAGGCGGCCGGGACGGTTCTTGAGGCCACCAACCCCGACGGGATGTTGCAGGTCAAAGACCTGATGGACTTCTTGATAGCCTATAACGATCCCACCGAGGCGCTGGTGAAGTTCGACGCGGGTTACCGCGCCTATGGAGAACTGGAAGCCGACCGTCGCTATCTAGAAAACCTGGCCGAGGAACGAGACTCGAACCTGATCGAGGACTTCGACGACTATGTGGTCGTTGGCGGCGTGGTCCTCGATAAAGTTGACTCTTAGCTAGCTCGGTTCAGGATCAAGTCCCATCTCTTGCATGATGCGGCGGGCCTCGGCCGGAATGTCGGAGTCGGCGTCTCGTTTGAGGTCCTCATCAGCCGGCAACGGCTGGCCGGTGTAGGCGTGTAAGAAAGCTTCACACAGAAGTTCACTGTTGGTGGCGTGGCGAAGGTTTTTGATCTGGCGACGGGTTCTCTCGTCAGTCAAAATCTTCAACACTTTGAGGGGAATGGAGACGGTGATCTTTCGCATTTTTTCACTTTTTTTGCCGTGTTTGACATAGGGGCTGATATACTCCCCGTTCCACTCTACGCTCATCGCTGTTCTGTTCTTGACCCGCTCATCGATCCCCTCGACCGTTTCTCGGCCCTAAAAATTCTTAGAAAAAAAGACCGAAATGGTGGGATTTCAAAGCAGAATCACTCAAGATATTTACAATGTTTACGTCTAGACGTATTGACGTATAGACGTCTAAAGGCTAAGGTGAGAGCTAGAGTGAAAAAGACTGTAGATACGAACTGATGAGTGAGCACCAGCACCTGGCCACCGTGGCCGCCCGGGAAGGGATTGAAACCGACCACCAACACGGCGCAGTCGTGGCCCCTATCTATCTCTCCAGTAATTACACCTTCGCCGACTTTGGCCAACCCCGCCAATACGATTACAGCCGGAGCGGCAATCCCACCCGCTCGACCTTGGCTGACGCCCTGGCTAAGCTCGAGGGGGGCGCTGGCGCGGTGGTGACGGCCACCGGGATGGCGGCAGCCACTCTGGTGACCAGTTTGCTCGGACCCGACGATCTGCTGGTGGTGCCGCACGATTGTTACGGCGGTTGTTATCGCCTGTTCACTTCCCTGGCCAAGAAAGGGGCCTTCAAACTCGCTGTGGTTGACCAGGGCGATTTTTTTGCCCTTAACGAGGTGCTGGAACGTCAGCCCAAGATGGTCTGGCTTGAGACCCCCTCCAACCCTCTTCTTCGTCTGGTCGACGTAGCTAGTGTGGCCGAGCGGGCCAAAGCTTGCGGGGCTTTGGTGGTGGCTGACAACACTTTCCTCTCGCCAGTGTTGCAGCGTCCCCTCGAACTGGGAGCGGATATTGTCATCCACTCGACCACCAAGTATATCAATGGTCACAGCGACGTGGTGGCGGGGGCCGTCATCGCCAAGACGGAAGAGCTAGCAGACGAGCTGGCCTGGTGGGCTAACTGCCTGGGCATCACCGGAGCTCCTTTCGACGCTTTCTTGACTCTTCGAGGCCTACGCACGCTCCCGCTGAGAATGCAGCAGCACCAGAGTAACGCCAAAGAGGTGGCCGAAACCCTGGCCTCTCATCCGGCCGTGGCTAAGGTCCACTACCCCGGTCTTGCTGACCATCCCCAGCACGAGCTGGCTCAACGCCAGCAAAAAGGGTTCGGAGCCATGCTGAGTTTTGAGCTCAAAGGAGGGGTCGAGGCCGTTAAAGCCTTTCTGGCTCATCTGGAACTGTTCTCGCTGGCTGAAAGCCTGGGCGGGGTGGAAAGCCTGGTGGCTCATCCAGCTACCATGACTCACGCCTCGATGGACCCCCACGCTCGTCGCGTGGCTGGGATTTGTGACACCTTAATTCGCCTGTCCGTTGGCATCGAGGACTGTCGCGACCTGGTGGCTGACCTGTCCCGAGCGCTGGCTGCCGCTGCCCAAGCTAGCTTTACCGCTGTTGGTGGACGGTCGGTCACTCGTAAGCACGACCCCAGCTACCAACGCGCCCAGGCCCTCTAGGGGCCTGTTGACATTCGACTGGCCGAGGAAGAAGGGTTATAACACGGAGGC
>CAYRFU010000037.1:0-30015 GCA_964423525.1 uncultured Burkholderiales bacterium
TCGGGGTCGCCCTCCTCGGCCCGGCTGGTCAAATCTCTCGATGCAGCCAGGTCAGTCCTCCATAGGGGAGTTGTGTCGGAAGGTTTCTGATGGGGTTCTTCTCGACCATCTTGTGCCTTGCGGTGCCGAGAGGGAGCCGGGCGAGTTCTGTCGGCTGGCAGAGATCGCGTTTCGACTGAAGAACGGGCGCCCGGTTGAGCGTCTTGAACCCTTTCTGGTGAGAGCGCGCTACACGGACGTTCTTGGCTCTGGCCTGATCGGGTTGGGCAGTGAGCGTAGGTGGCATAACCGTTGTTTCGCCCCGCCGCTGGCTTCGGCGATGATCTTAGTGGCACCCGGCGATGGCGTCGACAGCCGCGAGGAGACCCCCGGTAACTGGTGGTAGGGGTCCTTAGTTCTCCTCAGGGTCGGATTCTAGCCACTCCACATCGGATTCATCAAAGCCGATGCGAGTGATCATCAAGCGGAGTGGATGCTTGGTGTCGTTGGTGACGGCCAGGACCTCTCCCGGCTCGCGCTCAAAGACCTGACCTGCGATGGGGCGAAAGATCCGCTCTCCGATCTGCATTTGAGCCCCGGCCGAGAAGGTGACGGCGAAGAACTCCCGGCGTCGGCTGTGGCGGTGGGCTGGTATGAAATCACCAGGGGCCACCTCGAGCATCTCGATGCGGAGTTCGCCCGACATTTTTTCGGAATAAATGACGGCCTTGGCCGACCTCTTGTCGGCTTCCCATTCCAGGCTTTCGGCGGTGACAACTCTCATGAACTACCTCCGCGCCTCCTATCCGTGGACCGCCGGGAGCTTCCCTGCAGGTTTTTAAAATTCCGTAGGAACCCGTTCCGAGACCCACGAAGAGCGGCCGTCCCATGAACATCAAAGGCGCAACTGTACTCGTTCTCGGCGGGGCTGGCATGGTCGGCCGCGCGGTCTGTCGAGAGCTGATCGAAAACGAACCTGACTGCATCATCGTAAGCTCCCTCTTTGAGGCCGAGGCTCGCGGGGCGGTCGAGCAGTTGCGGGCAGAATACGAGCGAACCAAAGGGCTGCACGCGATCAAGCCGGTCCGATTCGAGGCCGAATGGGGCAACATTTTTGCTCGGGAGAGCCTCAAAGAGCAGGCTGGACGCCAGATCGCATCGAGCCAAGAAGGTCGGCAGGCTCTCATTGAGGATACGTTAGCTCCTCTAACTTTCGAGACCCTTCAGCGCTTTTTTCTTTATCAGCTGGTCATGAAGTATCGCCCCGACGTCATTGTCGATGGGGTCAACACGGCGACCGGAATTGCTTACTCCGATATCTTTTCGCGGGCTCGTCAGGTGTGGAGCGATCTGAACAGCCAGCTCCAACCGGAGCGAGAGTCGGTAGAACATCTGCTCTGCAGTCTCTACATCCCTCAGCTGATCCGTCACGTTGACGTGTTGTATCGTTCGATGGCCCGGGCAGATACGAAGGCCTACATCAAATTGGGAACCTCGGGCACGGGAGGAATGGGCTGGAATATCCCTTACACTCACGGCGAAGAGCGGCCTTCTGCTTTGCTCTTGTCCAAGTCGGCCGTGGCCGGTGCTCACACCTTGCTTCTCTTCCTGTTGGCCAGAACACCGGGCATCCTGACGTTCCAAGATGAAGACCCTCACCATCTTCTCTCCAAGCCGGCTCCGGCTACGATGGAGATCAAACCCACTGCTTTGATCGGATGGCGAGGAATTCGTTATGGTGATGTGATTAAGAAAGGGCGGCCCGTTTACCTCGAACAGATCGATCTCGATTCGGCCAGGAGCCTCCACTCCACTGAGACCCTGGTTCTCAACGATCCGCAGGCCAGCGAACTGTCCGAAGAGATTCTCCAAACCGTCTTTGTGGACACGGGAGAAAACGGGGTCTTTAGCACCGAGGAGTTTGTGGCTATCACCTCTCCTGGCCAAATGGAGTTTGTGACCCCGGAGGAGATCGCTCGCAACGTGGTCGACGAAGTGAGAGGTGTCAATACCGGTAAAGATGTGATCAACGCCCTCAACGTCACCTGTATGGGCCCTACCTACCGAGCCGGTTTCCAGCGGGAGCGGGCTATTCAGAAGTTACGACAGCTAGAAAAGCAACACGATTGCGAGTCGATAGCTTTCGAGAATCTGGGCCCTCCCAGACTGTCGAAACTCCTCTATGAAGCCGCCTTCCTGCGACGGATTTACGGAACCATTCAGCAGGCTCTCCAAGCCGAGCCCGGGTCTATGAGTCAGGCTTGTCTGAATCTGTTGCGAGAAAACCCCAAGCTGGTGGCCACTCCCGCTACGATCGGGATCCCCATTCTGTTTGAGAAAGAAGGCGAGCTGGCTTTGATCCGTGGGCGGGAAGTGAAGACCCCTCCAGCCAGCGCCGGTCAGGAAGTTCCGCTGGACGATATCTCGGTGGAGCAATGGGCTCGGGCAGGCTGGATCGACCTTCGAGTGAGAAATATGGCTCACTGGAAAGAGCGGCTCGAAACGGTTCGTCGAGATGCCCAGACCATTCCTTCAGATGATACCTCTTCCCGCTACGTCCGAGATCTCGACTTTTGGGAGGGGGAAGACGACAGCTGGCCCATTAATC
The DNA here is from genome assembly GCA_964423525.1 of uncultured Burkholderiales bacterium. Lineage (GTDB taxonomy): Bacteria > Vulcanimicrobiota > Xenobia > Xenobiales > JADMJV01 > CAYRFU01. Next base: position 2,588 of record CAYRFU010000037.1, read on the forward strand.
CCGGCGAGATTGTGGCCTGGATCTTCATTAACGAAGATAAGGGCGAGCGAGGCAGAGAGTAGCTAGCTCAAGAGGCTATCGCAGAGGCTTGAGACCTGCGCGAGGTAACTCTGAGAATAGTTGGACTCGGGAGTCCATTGAGCTAGTTCTAGTTTGGCGAGTTTCTGCAGCCCGCCCACCACCTGGGCTGGGCCCACTCGCGTAGCCCTTTTAGGCCCGAAACGGTGACTCCAGGTGGTGGCGTTGCTTTGGGCAGCTAGTTTCGATAGGCACGTAAGCGGGTTCTCCTGCGGTGGAGTTGGTCTGAGGTGGCTGTCCCTGGACTTGGGCGCAACGTCTTGGGGCGAAGGCGCCGGGGTGAAGTGGTGGTAAGGTCGGAATGGGGATGGTGAGGGGCTCAATGCCGTCGGCGCTCACCTTCACTCTCCCACCCGCTCGAGGCACGACCACTTCGACCGAAACCATTCCTCGGGAGTCGGTCAAGAAAGGGGCGACCGCTTCGCCTTCGACTTCAAAGTTAACCTCCTGGGTGGCCACGGGATTGCCCAGGGCATCGTCGAGGCCGAGTTTGAGGGAGACGCCCTGAAAGCCCTTTTCTTCAGGTAGCGGCTTTCCTCGACCCAGTTTGTAAAGGGCTCGGGCGGGCCGACCCGGGCGAATTGTAAAGGTTTGCTCGGCCACGGCCGGTCCGCACTCGAGGCGCACTCGGGCCGGGCCCGGTAGCAGCTTGGAACTCACCTTCACAGCCGCCAAGCCATTGAGGGTCGAAACGTAACCCGGCTCGACCCCAACTCTGTAACCGTAGAGGCGAACCGGTGTGCCGTCAAGGACTGGCTTACCGGCGGCGTCGAGCACCTTAACCTGCATGGTCACTGAGGACCGGCCGTCGGCCGGCAGGCTCCGATTCTCGGGTAGCGATTCTATCTGAAATGGGAAGCTCCGCGGTCGCTTGTCTTTGATGAGAAGGCTGGTGGCAACCGGCTTCTCTTTGGTGACGTTGCCGGGACCGTCGGATACCACAGTCTCTCCGATCACCATATCAACACTCGCTCCGCCGTCGAGATTCATGGCTTCGGAGGCGCCGAGTCGTAAGAGGCGGACGGCCAGTTGCTCGAGCCGCAACCCTTCTTTATGGTTGTCGCGATAGCCGCTGGCGGTGACCAGGGCCATCTTTCCGTCGCGAGTCGTCGCTACTGCTGTCCGTCCGGCCGTGCGGGTGATGTCGTTACCTTTGGGACCAAGTTCTTCCACGTCGGTGGTGAGGGCGACGCGTCCACGGTGAAGTAAGCGGGGCCCCCCTCCCAGAGCTAGGACGACATCGTTCCAGCTTTCTCCGGCCCGGGAGACAAGTTGACGGCCTTTGGCCACGACTCGATCGAATTGCACCTTTTTTTTGTCGGTCACGCCCAGGACGGTTCTGGCTGGTCTGCGATCGACGTGGGGAGCTAGAACTTTGCCCTCCCTGACGACCACGCCTAAAGGCCCTCCCGAACGAGCGAAGAAACCTCCGTTGATTCCGGCCAGGGCGCCCTCTCTCTCGACCATCTTAGAGACCGGCTCACGAGCGTCGAGGCGATTTTTGGCCAGGCCTACATCGAGGTCCACCTGTTCGGGGTCAAAGGTTAGTTGATTCCAGAGCAGATAGCCCTCTGCTAAAGCCTCCTCGCGTTGTAACCATTCGACCGCCTCGGTCAGGGCATACTTTTCTTCCCGGACATAAAAGGGAGTGAAGTCGACCACGACTCGATGAGGCTCTTCGAGGACCTGCACCTGGACCGAGCCCGGATGCAACCGATGCTTCAAGCCCGCCACCACCTGGACTCGGCTCAGGTTGAGTTGCTTGACGCCCCAGCTTGACACGGCTGGACTGCTCGGTTTCGGCCCCGCATCAGGATGGCCGGAGGTATGAGCCAACTCCAACACCAGGCGATCGGGCTTGCGGAGCTCATAAACGGCGAAGTCGGCAGCCCGCTGGGTCTCGACGACCAGACGGACCTGTTCTTCGCTGCTACTACTGCGGATGGCAAGAACCTCGTTGAGGGGCTCCGCCTGGGCCGCCCAGGGGAGCAAGAAGCAAAGGGTGAGCGCGGACAACCATTTCATACTTGAAAAGAATTCTTGAGAAATCAGGGATTTTTCCTTCTTCCGGATTTCTTACCTGGAAATAGAGACACGGTTGACCGGGCGGGGTCGGGCGGCCGCTTGATAACGATCCCCAGAATCCGGTCTCGCGGCCCTCAAGGCTGGGGCCGGGACCGGACATCTCAAGTTAACGATACGCGCACCATCGTCGTACCATCGCGGCAGGCTCGTCTGGTGAAATCGGTGTTGCTAGACCCCGACTTCGGATAGCTCCCAGCTACTGTTGGGCTCGAGCACTTTCACTTTGGCTGAAGTCTTCTGTTCGACCTGCTTCTTGAACTCATCGGGGTTCTCGGCGATCGGGTCCCAGGTGTTGTAGTGGAGCGGGATGACTAACTTGGGTGAGATCAGCTCGACGGCTTTGACGGCCTCAAACAGATCCATCGTGAAGTGGCCTCCTATCGGAAGAAAGGCGACTTCAGGTTGATAGAGTTCAGAGTACAGTTTCATATCGCTGAAGATGCAAGTGTCTCCAGCGTTATAGAACGTTTTGCCGCCGATGTTGACCATAACACCCGCGGGCATGCCCATATACTGGCCGCCGTAAGATGAGCTGTGAAAGGCGGGCACGAACTTGGACCAGCCCCAATCATGGTCGACCCGGCCTCCCAAGCCGCAGCCGATGGTGTCGGCACCCAGGCTTCCCAGGTGGTTGGCCAGTTCAAACACGCCGACCACCTTGGCTTGGTGGGCTTTGGCCAGGTCGACGGTGTCCCCGACGTGGTCTTCGTGGCCATGGGTCAGAACAATGGTGGTCGGTTGGACCTTCGGCTTTTCCGTCAACAGCGGGTTGCCGGTAAAAAAGGGGTCGAAGAGCACGGTGTGCTCACCGCTTTCGATGGCCAAGGCTGAATGGCCGTAATAGTGAATCTTCATCAGTTTCCTCCTGGCGGCGTGACTTGTCGAACCAGTGCGCTGGCAGCCGCCGCGATGCCCTCTTCTCGGCCGGGAAAGCCCAACCTCTCTGTGGTGGTGGCTTTGATGCCGACCTGAGAGGGCGCTAGTCCAAAGGCCTCTGCCACGCGGGTTTTCATCCTTTCGATATAAGGCTTGAGCTTGGGCCTCTGGGCCATCACCATCACATCCAGGTTGCAAAGCTCGAAGCCGGCCCTTCGAAGCTGGCCAGCGACCTCTCGGGCTAGTTCGAGGCTGTCAGCACCTTGGTGTTGCTGGTCGGTATCAGGAAAGAAGGTCCCGATGTCAGCCAGTCCTGCCGCCCCTAGGGCAGCGTCCATGGCGGCATGGGTGAGGACGTCGGCGTCGGAGTGGCCGACCAGACCTCGCTCGAAGGGGATGTCGACCCCTCCCAGCACCAGTCTGTAGCCCTCCTCGAGGCGGTGAACATCAAAGCCTATCCCTGTTCTGAATTGTGTCTGTTCCCGGATCAGGGCCAGGATTTCCGATTTTTCCATCATTGTAGTTTGGTCACGTCGTGGTGACGGCTCTCGGCGATGCCGGCCCCTGTGATGCGAACAAATTCCGCTTTCGCTCGAAGTTCGGCCAGGTTCTTAGCGCCCGAGTAGGTGAGGCCGGAACGAAGACCTCCAACCAACTGGTGAAGAATATCTCGCACGGGACCGCGATAGGGGACGACCGCCTCCACGCCTTCGGGGACCACCCTTTCCCAGTCGGTGGGATCGACCTCCGCCCCATCGACTTTCGTGCGGTCGACGTTGGCTGTCAGGGAGGCCATTCCTCGCACCACTTTATAGCGGCGCCCGTCGCGAACCACCGAGGCGCCTGGGCTTTCGCTGGTGCCGGCCAGAAGACTCCCTAGCATCACGGCGTCGGCGCCGGCCGCCAGAGCTTTGGTGATATCGCCAGAGGTTCGGATGCCACCATCCGAAATCAGACTGACCCCGGCTTCTCGAGCCGCCTGGGAGCATTCGGCCACGGCGCTCAATTGGGGAAAGCCGCTGCCGGTCACGATGCGAGTGGTGCAGATCGAGCCCGAGCCGACTCCCACCTTAACCGAACTCGCGCCGGCTTTGGCCAGATCAAGAACGCCCTGGGGAGTGGCCACGTTGCCAGCCATAATGTCGGCTTCCGGAAAGGCCGCTTTTAGTTTCTGGACCATTCCCAGGGCGAGTTCGGAGTGGCCGTGGGCAATGTCAAGCACCAGCAGGTCGGCGCCCGCCTCCAAGCATAGACGGGCTCTGGCGATGTCAGAATCTCGAACTCCGATGGCCGCTCCTACTCGCAGTCTGCCCCGTTGGTCTTTGGTAGCGTTAGGATGGCGCTCCTGTTTGAGGATGTCCTGGGCCGTGATCAGCCCTTTGAGAAAACCGTCTTCGTCCACCAGTGGTAGCTTCTCTACCCGGTGTTCGTGGAGGCGTTGGCGTGCCTCATCCAGGCTGATACCCGGCTTGCCCGTCACCAGGCGATCTCTAGGAGTCATCAAGCGGTCGACCTGGCCTTCTCGGTCGGTAACCAGACTGAGATCGCGCTCAGTAAAGATTCCAGCTACCCTTCCGTCACTATCGACCACGATCAATCCGCTAACCTCAAATTCTTTCATGCGGTCGACTGCCGCTTTGAGGCTGGTCCCTTGTTCGATGGTGATAGGGTCTGAAACTACGTAACTCTCGGCCCTTTTGACCCGGGCCACCTCCTGAGATTGACGCTCCGGGCTGAGAAATCGATGAATGATGCCGATTCCCCCGGCCCGAGCCATCTCGACTGCCATGGCCGCCTCGGTGACCGTATCCATATTGGCCGACAGCACGGGCATGGCGCATCGGATCGAGGGGGTGATGTTGGTTGAGGTGTCGACGGCGCTGCGGCTGGTGACCGGCGAATGGAGCGGCACGAGCAACACGTCGTCGAAAGTGAGGGCTACCTGTTGGCGTATTTTCATGGCGAGCCTCTGTTCGGCTAGCAGCCGGGCTTTGCCTTTCAGGTCCTTTTCAGGGGGGACTGGCACTCTATCTTGAGGAGGACTGAAAGTGGATTCAGCGTCAGGCATATCTCGCTCCCCAGGAAAGCTCGATCAGCGTGCCGTCTTTCGGTCGATGGAACGTAACGGCGGGGGTTCGGCGGGTTTTAACCAGACCGATTTCTTTCGTCCGACCGACCCGTCGGCGGCCGCCTCGAAAGACCCTGGAGAGCTCAAAGAAAGGGCAGCCAGACACCAGGCCGCAGCTGGTCGTGAGTCCCAGGCGTCAACGGTCTCTACTTCTGTCGAAGAGCCTTTCGAGAAGTTTGATATTTCAGCCCCGGTGCTCCCAACCGCAGCCGAAGCTTCTCGAGAGCCCGAGTCGCTGAGAGCCCGTCTTTCTCAGCATCGTGCCGAGGCCCAGACCGAAGCATCACGACAGCCTGAAACTGTCGATCCGGATCTGCTGGAGGCGTTCAAAGCCCCCAGACCAGTCCGTCTCCAAAAAGGACCTGCTGAGAAAAGCGATGCTCCGAACTCTGAGCCTGTCCGACCGAAAGAGCCCTCTGTCGCGCCGACGCCCGTCGCTCCGCTCAGCAACCGCGAGATTTATCGAGAAATGGAACGAAATGGGCTCAATCAGGTGAGCTTTCCCGAGTATGGCGGAACTCCCCAGGCCCGACCACCGGTCCCGGATTCCCCCGCGCCTCCCACTCCTGAGCCGTCTCCGAGCCCTAGGCCGGCCCCTCGGCCTGAACCATCGCCTGGCCCCGCGACTCCCCCTTCCCTCCATCCTTCGGTGGAAGCGACTTACCGCCGTTTGGGTTTTGATCCTTATGCAACAGCGCCGCCGCCGGCGCAAGCCTCTCCCAAGCCCGCCCCCGCGAGAAGTCCAGTTCAGGCTCCTCTGCGGCCCTGGCCAGGGGCTGAGTTGGCCCGACCGGCTCCCATCTACTCCGGGCCGGCGGACCGTTGGAGCCCGCATCCAGGAACAGGACGGACCAGTTGGAGTAGCTTTCCCGCCTGGTTGACTATGGGAGCGGCCATGACGGCCGCATTCACCCTCGGGGCCTGGATTTTTTAACAGGGATAGCTTCCCTGGACATTGAAATCGCTTCAGCGATATGGGTCGCTTTTTTCTTTGCCTTCTCTGGTGTTTCTTACTCGCCATTCCCTCCGGGGCCGATGACCTGGCTGGCGTCTGGCTCAGTCCGGACTGGCTTTTTCCCGGCACTCGCCGCTACAGCGAAGAGGAAGTCCGCCAGGGCGCTCGCGAGGCGGTCGAGGCGCTGGCTAACCAAAAGATTACCGACATTTTTCTGGAGACATTCTTGCGGGGCTATTCTATTGCGCCTGCCATCGAAAGAGAGCGCTACGACGCGGCTGTCATTCCCTACGGTTCCCGCCAGGGTATTCCCGTCTATCCCCATCTCAGCTGGAACTATCGGGTCGAGATCGACACCGTCCTCGACCCTCTTCAAATCTTTATCGAGGAGGCTAGCCTTCACGGCATAGAAGTGCACGCTTGGGTCCATTGCTTCTACTGGAAGATGGACAACACCGAGGTGATGCTGCCTTGGCACAACGGACCCAGTCTCTGGAACGAGTTGATGGCCCGCTATTTGAGCGAACAAGCCGAGCGACTCGAGGGTCAACCCACGGCTGCGCCCACCACCATCGCGCTGATGCGCGAAGCTTCGCTGCTGTTTGAGACCTCCTCCGAGGGGCGGGAGCTGGAGAAAATTCTGACTGCTCACGGAGTGAACGGCGATGGTCGTCCGATGGGGACGTTATTGCGAGAGGCGATGAGGGCTGGGGCCGAGCCGCCCGACTTCCTGTTGTATCAAAACCCTGAAGACCCTTTCCCTGCCCCACGAGGCAAGAGACTCCGTCCGGTTTACGTGAACCCCCAGCACCCTGAAGTGCGCGAGCAGCTGAAAAGGGTGGTCGCCAACTTGGCGGCCGGACATCCTGGCCTGGCCGGGATTCATCTCGACCACATCCGCTATCCCGTCGACGGTCAGGGGTTTCCTGACTGGATCGGCATTGAGGACGGCTCCTACCTATATTTCGAAGCCACCGATTCCTATCAGCTCAAACGGTATCGAGCCATCCACGAGGTCCTCAAGCAGCGGAGAGACTCCTTGCGCCAACTGGTCAACGAGATCGAGGAGCTGATCCCTTCGCACCTGGAACTGTCGGCTGCCGTGGTTCCCCTTTATTATCGAGACCGAGACAGCGGCAATCGATTTCGCATCTGCGGCTACGACTTTACTTGCCAAAACTGGCAAGAATGGAACGTCGACTTTGTGGTGCCGATGATGTATGAGTTTCATCCCTATCTGATCCGGAACCTGGTCAAACTTTTTCAGACTCAGATGGAGCAGGACCCCGAGGCCAGGAGCATCAAAATCTTCCCTGGTGTATCCCGACTTCAGGTAGCCCGAACCGGCCTTGGTGGCCAAAGCTGGGTCTTTTTCGACCTCGACCTGGCTCGCGATGTGAAATTGGAGAAGGAGCAGACCGAGGACCTCAATTTTGGACCCGAGTGATCGCAAGAGGCGTGCCTTTCGGGGAACCCGCGAAGCCCAACAGCATTCGGCGGGTGGGATTGTTTACAAGAAGAAAGGCAGCCGGGTGCGAATCTGTCTGCTGTCCAAAAAGGGTGGGAGCGTCTGGGCCTTCCCCAAAGGAAGGGTGCAAGAGGGAGAGACTCTCGCGCAGACGGCCGAGCGGGAGATTTTAGAAGAAACGGGCCACAAGGCTCGGGTGGGCAACAAGCTCGACGAAATTCACTACTACTTCTTTCTGAAGGAGACACAGACGTTCTACCATAAGACGGTCACCTTCTTCTTGATGGAACTCCTCCAAGAAAACGCTCAGCCCCGTGACGAAGAGGCCGATGAAGTCCGGTGGTTTGAGGTGGGAGAGGCCAAGCGCCGTCTCTCCTACATCAACGAGAAGAAGGTTCTCAAGAAAGCTGATAGTTTGCTCAAGATGGTCTAACAGCAGGCCCAGGCCGGACTGGGAGCGAAACGCGCGCGCCGATGTATAGCGGAGAGCTGGTCACCTTAAGACCTTTCACCGAGGAGGATAGTCGTCACTACCTGGCCTGGGTCAACGATGAGGAGAACGCCGATTTGTTGGGCCGAGCCAAGCCCGTGAGTCCCGCCGAGCATGCCCTCTGGTATCAGTCGGCCATCAAGCGGAGCGACGCTGTCTTTTTCGCCGTGGAAGATAACCAAACGCGAGCCTATCTAGGCAATGTCTGGCTGTGGGGCATCAATTGGGTCAACCGCAACGCCGAGTTGAGAATCCTATTGGGTCAAAACCAGGGCCAGGGCCGGGGGACGGAAGCGTGCCGGCTCCTGTTGGACTTTGCTTTCCGAAGGTTGGGTCTAGAAAAGGTCTGTCTTTACGTCGTGGCCCACAACGAACGAGCCCGAAGGGCCTTCCAGAAAGCCGGTTTCGAAAGTGAAGGACTGCTGAAGAAGGAGTTTTTTCTGAGCGGCCGTTTTTGCGACGTTTACCGCCTGGCAGCGTTTACTAACGGGGAAGAGGGGTCAAAGTAAACCCATGTGTGGCATAGCTGGAGTTTTTGGAACGAGCGCTCCCGAGGTGGTGGCCAGGATGCTTCGGGTGATGGCTCATCGCGGGCCCGACGATCAGCATCTGGTTCACGGAGAGGCCTATACTCTGGGAGCTCGTCGCCTTTCGATTATCGATCTCGATAACGGCCGTCAGCCCCTGGCCTGCGATCAGGGCCGAATTTGGGCTGCTCAGAACGGCGAGATTTATAACTTCCGCGAGCGCCGACAGCAGCTAGAGGCGAGGGGGCACCAATTCGAGACCCGCTCTGACACCGAGGTGTTGCCTCATCTGTTTCAAGAATTCGGGTTCGATTTTCCTCAGCAACTGGAAGGCATGTTCGCGGTCAGCCTTTGGGATGAGAAAGAGAGGACGGGAATTCTGGTGCGCGATCGGGCCGGCCAGAAACCCGTTTACTACTATCCTGAAGCAGGATGTCTGTGGTTCGCTAGCGAGATTAAAGCGTTGCTTCAGGTGCCGGGTTTGACTCGACGAATCAACAGCCAGGCCCTCCACTACTATCTCTCCTACAAAAACGTGCCCGCTCCCCTCACCATTTTCGAGGGAGTGACTCAGCTGCGTCCCGGCCATCGCCTGCTCTGGCGAGCAGGAGAGATCGCTCGTCTGGACCGCTACTGGCACCTCGACTGGACTCCCCTGGAGGGCGATCCCGGCCAGCAGGAGTTGGCCGACGAACTGCTCAAGCGGCTTCGCCAGGGGGTAAAACGCCGCCTGGTTTCGGACGTGCCGATCGGGTTCTTTTTGTCAGGGGGGATCGATTCCAGTCTCTCGACCGCCCTGGCTGCCGAAGAGAGCCCAAATCAGATTAAGACGTTCACGCTGAAGTATACGGCCGACTCTACCACCCCTGGCAAAGAACTCGACCTCCGTTGTGCACGGGAGATTGCGGCCCGTTACAATACGGACCACCACGAAGAGCTGATGGATTTCTCCCACTTTAAAGAGGAGCTACCGGCCGTTCTTTCCCACTTTGACGAGCCGTTCTCAGGGGTGATCTCGACCTATTTCCTGAGTCGCTTGATCGCCAAGCATGTCAAAGTCGCTCTCAGCGGTGACGCTGCCGACGAGTTCTTCGGCTCTTATCTCTCCCATCGTCTGGCCCGGCCGCTGGCCGAATTTCATCAAGCCAAGAGTGAGGGGCGAAAGCCGGGGTGCCTCGGACATTTTGAAGAGCAGCGCGATTTTTTGGAACGGCTCGAGTCTCCCCACGATTGGGAGTGGCGCTACAAACTGTTGGTCTTCAGCGACGAGGAGAAGGCGAATCTTTATTCTCCCGCTTTCCGGGAGCAGACCCGAGACTATTCAACCCTCGAACATCTGCGAGGGGTCTTTTCCAGCCTGACCGCTCAAGATCCCACCAACCGGATTCTCGAAGCCGAGTTTCACACTCAGCTGCCCGACCAGGTCTTGGCCTTCGTGGACCGCCTTTCGATGGCTCATTCGTTGGAGATTCGGACGGGATTTTTAGACTCCGAGTTTATGGAGTATGCAGCCCGCATTCCTGGTCACTTCAAGATCGACGGTAGCGACTGCAAGGCGGTGCTGAAAACGGCAGCTCGAGGGCATCTCCCGGCTAGCGCTATCGATCGACCGAAGGAGGGCTTCGTGATGCCCGTCAATCAGTGGCTCAACTCCTGGCTCTTCGACTACGCTCAGGAAGCCCTCTCCCCGGCCCAGCTGAAGATTCACGGTCTTTTCTCCAGCCAGGCCGTGTCGGACCTTTTGACCCGATTCCAGAACGGCGACCAGAGCTTGGCCAATCGGGTCTTGAGCCTCTTGAGTTTTCAGATCTGGCATCAGATCTATCTGGAGAAACAGCTTCCCCTTCCCCTGGGAGACGCCGCTCGTCTGGTTGTTACAGAGTCCAAGAACGGTCGGCTCCAGGACTATGAAGTCGGCTCGGTCACGGTGGTGGCACCGGCGGTTGAACAGCTGCCATGTGCGGGATAGCTGGACTCTTCTACCGCCGCGGTCAGACCGTAGACCCTGAGCGGTTGGCCCGGATGGGCGCTTTGCTCCACCATAGGGGCCCTGATGACGCCGACCTCTGGCATCAAGGCCCGGTGGGTCTGGCTCACCGCCGCCTTTCTATTTTGGACCTTTCTCCCCGAGGTCGCCAGCCGATGTCAGATGGTAATGTTCTGGTTTATAACGGCGAGATCTACAATTTTGCCGAGCTTCGTCACCAGCTCGAGGGACACGGCCACGAGTTTCACTCAGACACCGATAGCGAAGTTCTTCTCAAAGCCTATCGTCAGTGGGGGGAGGAGTGCGTCCATCGCTTTAACGGGATGTTCGCCTTTGCCCTCTGGGATGATGAGGGTCAAAGACTTTTTTGCGCTCGAGATCGACTGGGAATCAAGCCGTTTTATTACAGCCTGACTCCCGACCTGTTTGCCTTCGCCTCCGAGCCCAAGGCTCTTCTACTCGAGCCGCAAACAAGAAAGCTGCGCACCCGGACCCTGATTCGTTTCCTGGGGGAAGGCCTGGTGGACGACGAGCCCGAGACCTTCTTCGAGGGGATGGACCTGTTGCCAGCCGCTCATCGGATGGTGGTCACCCGTCAAGGGTTGTGTCAAGACTGCTATTGGAACCTCGAGGATCGGGTCGATCGCGAGTTAGCCCTTCACCGCTATCGCCAATGGGTGGAGCAGCCGGCCTCGTTGGCCCCCCCATTTCCCCAGGGCCCTTTGCCGGACAGCCCCGATCTGAACGAAGCGGCCGACGCTTTCCGAGGGCTTCTGGCCGACTCGGTAAGGCTGCGATTGCGCTCGGACGTTCCGGTCGGCACCTGCTTGTCGGGAGGACTCGACTCAAGCTCTATCGTCTGCCTGGCCAGTCAGTTGATCGAAGAGCCCGTGCGGACTTTCTCGAGCGTCTACCAGCAGGACGATTGTAACGAGAAATTCTTTATCGACCGGGTGGTGGAAGGATGCCAGACGGTGGCCACCCAGGTCGAGCCCACTCCTGAGGAGCTGCCTGAGATCTTTGCTCGTCTCTGCTGGCACCAGGATGAGCCGACGGCCGGACCCGGCCTTTATTCTCAGTGGAAAGTGATGGAGGCGGCCCGAGAAAAAGTGACGGTCCTGCTCGACGGCCAGGGAGGTGACGAGCTGTTGGCTGGCTATCATCACTATTTCCGAGACTACCTCACCTCTCTGGCCCACCAACTCCAGGCCGACCGCAGCGGTGAAGAGAGGCTGTGGAGCGAGGTCGAGGCTATCGACAGCCTGACCGGGCGCTCTCATCAGGCGGTGGCCTCTCGGGCTTTGAGAAGGGCCCGTCGTCCCAAGATCTTGCAGATGTTTCAGCGGGAGAGGCCGGGAAAAGTCAAGCCGCCGGCCACGCTTCATCCTGACCTGGTGGCCACCCTGCGTCGGGCTGACCAGCGTCGTAGTGGACCCTCTTTAACCTATTCCGAGGTGCTCAACCAGAAGCTCTACAACGATCTGACTCAGTATTCGATCCCCGCCCTCTTGCGCTACGAAGACCGAAACTCGATGGCCTTCTCGCTGGAAGCTCGGGTGCCGTTTCTGGACCATCGCCTGGTCGAGTTCTGCTTCCTCTTGCCCTTTCACTACAAGATTTCCCCACCCCATACCAAGTTGCTCTTGCGGCGAGCGATGAACGGCTATCTGCCCCTCGAGGTGATGGAGCGGCGCGATAAGATGGGGTATCCCACCCCGGCTTCCCACTGGTTTCGGGGTCCCCTCAAAGAGTGGGTGGCTGACACCCTCGCTTCAACCCGTTTTCGTCAGCGAGGTCTGTTAGCTCCCGATCAGTGTCAGAAAGTCTTAGAGGATCACCTGGCCGGCCAGGACCGCTCCTGGGAGCTATGGCGTTTTCTGGCGGTCGAATCTTGGATGCAGCAACTGATCGACGGAGACGGTTTCCATGGCTAAGATAGCGATGTTCGTCTTCAATGACGGACAAAGCGATCTGAGGGTGCATCGTCAGGCTCGTCTGCTGGGCAGTCGGGGTCACCAGGTTCGAGTCTATTGTTTTTTGGAACCGGGTCTGCCTCAGCGAGAGCCAAGAGAGGGCTTTGAGATTCGCCGAGAGGACCAGCGTTCCGGCCTGGCCCGTTTCGTTGACGATCGGCTCCTGGCCCGTTTCAAGAAGCCTCGTCAGAGAAAAGCGCCTTTGGTTAGTCAGCTCTCTACTCCCGCCGACCGACCTCCGGAGCGTCCCTGTCGACGTCCCACTCGAGCTCTGAAGGTCGAGGATTCTCCGGGGGCGGCTGACCATCGTGCCTACATCAGTCGTATCAATCAGGTCTGGGCTGAGAAAGTCATCAGCTGGGGTCCCGACCTGGTCGAAAGTCACGACCTCGACACCCTGGAGGCCGGAGTGGCCGTCAAAAAGGCTCTAGGATGCCCTTTGATTTATGACACCCACGAGCTTTGGAGTGAACAACCGTTTATCGACTCCGTTCCGGCGGTCACCTATTGGGAAGGCCTGGAAAGGAAGCTGATCTGCGCTGCAGATCAAGTGATGACCGTCAATGAACCGTTGGCTGAAGAGCTTCAAGACCACTACGCCCTCGAATCGGTGGTGGCCCTGCATAACTGTCAGGAGCTATCAGAGCCTGATGCCGGCCGTCGAAATCGGCTGCGCCAACAGGCAGGGGACAGACCGGTGGCTCTCTACCAGGGAGCTTACGCACCCGACCGAGGCCTGGAGCAAATGATTGCCTCCACCGCCTTTCAGGATAAGGTGGTGGTGGCTTTTCGCGGATTCGGAAGCGAAGAGGCCGGCCTGAAAGCGATGGAAGGTGCCGAAAGGGTGCTTTTCCTCCCCCCGGTTCCGGCCGACGACATCGTCACTGCTGCCAGTGAGGCCGATATCGGGCTGATCCCTTTCCTGCCCACCTGTCTGAATCACTACTTGAGCACTCCTAACAAACTGTTTGAATATATGATGGCCGGGGTGCCGATGGCCGGGTCCGATCTGCCAGAGCTGCAGAAGTTTGTGGCTGACCTGGAGCTGGGGGTTCTTTTTGACCCCTACTCCCCGCGAGACATCGCCCGCGCCCTTTGTGAACTGACCGACCTCGAGACGAAGGGGCAAAAAGCTCGCCAGCTGGCCGTCGAGCGTTACCACTGGGAACGAGAGGGAGAGAAGTTGCTTGAGGTTGTTGACCGGTTGTTGAAAACTTAAACAGTTCCTTACATCTGTTCATAACCTCCTAATAGGCCGGGACACACTTTCTGGCACAATAGAGAGTGAGATGAAAGTCAGTTGCCTTCGTTCCCCCATCACCAGTGTGAGACGGGCTTTAAAGCCCCAAGCGCGCCATATCGATATCGAGCAGCACCTGCCCTCGGATCAGGCTGTGGAGCGCCCCCAGGGCCTCAAGCTCATGGGCTATTTCGCCCGCCAACTCAATGATATCGGCTACCCCTGGCGGTTTTATTCGGCCGACCATGTCAAAGAGAATGTCTTCCGAAGAGGCCAACAGATGGACCCCCTCACCGCTCTCAACGCTTTGGAGCGGGAGGAACCGGTCTACTTTGAGCCACGTCGAAACCTCGAGGTCAACATCGACCCGGCCGGTCTTAAGACGGTGGCCGGAGCAGGGATCGCACCCACCGCCATCGAGAAGGCCGCGAGTCTGGCTGAGACTTACGCCGTCAAACCCGGAACCCTGGGCGTTGAAATCAACTTCGGGACGCCGATGGTGCTCAAGTCCTTGGAAGAGCTCCAGCTTCTCCACCGAACCTTTAATCCGGACAAAGAGTTTGAAGGCAGCGGCCCGGTCAGTAAGGCCGCCAATGAACTGGCCTTTTTCGTCAAAGATTCCCTCACCAGCGATAAGCCGTGGCGCTTTTATAAGAAGAGCGAGTCTGGCGCTATCGGACGGGTGACTCGGGCCGCTCTCAATGAAGGCTTCCGTGGAGGCTTGTTCGCAGCCGCGGCAGGCGGAGTCGCGTTGGCAGCGTTGGCCTTCATTAGTAAAAGTTACGAGCCTTTCCAGTGGCTTCCCACCATCGGCCTGGCGGGAGCTGGCGTGACCGGCTTTATGGCCGGCAAGGACGCCGCCAAAGGTCAGCCTGTCAGTCACTTTGAGGCCCTTGATAGCTTGCTAGACGGTGAATCTGTTTACTTTCAGCGCCAGAACAAATTCAGTCTCGGCTCGGTTCCGGTGGTGAACAGCTGGGCTTTCTACTTCGACCGCGGGCCGGCCACTGAAGTCACCAGCCCGGAACAGCTTGAAGAGTTTCACCTGATTCACAACAAAGACGCGGTTATCAAAAAGCCCGAGGAACCCCCTAAAGAGGACTCACCCTGGTGGCATTTCTGTTGGCTCTTCGGGGAGTGTTAGTCTATTCGAAGACCAGGGTGTTGACCGTCTCGCCGCCCACCACCACCTGATACTCGCCCTTCAGTCCCTGGACTTCGACGGGTTCGCTCTGGTAGGTCGATTCCACATAGTTTTCGATGTGGGGGCGGGTGTCGAGTTCGGTGGGGACCGTCACCACGATCGTCGTATCCTCGACTTGAACCGTGGGCTTTCCGTAGCGGACCCAGCGGTGGTCGCCGACCAGGGCCACCGAGAGCCAGACCGTTTCTCCTGCGACGGTGACTCTCTGGCCGTTCTTTAGGCGGGTCGCTTCAGCAGAGGACGATGGGGCGTAGCTGAGCTCTCCTCCTTTGAGGGGTGGACCGGGTTTCCAGAACTCTTGCTCGGACTGTTCTCCGACGCTCCCTTGGGTTGGCGTTGGCTCCTGGTTGGGAGCTTGGAAACAGGCCGCCAAGGCCATCAGGCTGACCAGGCACAGCAGTAGGACGAGGTTGATCTTCATACCGGTTCGCTCAACTTGCTAAAGCTTGAGAGAAGTCCTCGACCAGATCGTCAGGAGCTTCGATCCCTACGGCTACTCGAATCAGGTAGTCCGAGATCCCGATGGCCCGCCGTCGTTCCGGTGGGATGCCGGCGTGAGAGGTTTTGGAAGGGAGGGTCACCAGCGTCTCTACTCCTCCCAAACTGGGCGCCACCACTGGCAGGACCAGGTTACGAAAGAGAGCTTGAGCCGCCTCGACCTGGCCCGCGAGTTCGAAACTCAGCACGCCTCCAAAACCCCGCAGCCACCGCTTGGCCCGCTGGTGGTCGGGGTGACTGGCCAGACCCGGGTAGTTGACCCGGGTCACGGCTGGGTGGCCCTCTAGAAACTCAGCCAGGCGGCTGGCGTTTTCGTTTTGGCGAGCTACGCGGAGGGACAAAGTTTTCAATCCTCGGGCTAGCAAAAAGCAGGCGTGAGGGTCGAGGGTCGCTCCTAGGTGATTGAGACGATGGAGGCAGGCCTCGACCAGGTCGGCCCGACCGCAGAGGGCTCCTGCCACCAGGTCGGAATGGCCGTTCAAGTATTTAGTCGCGCTCTCCAGGCAAAGGTCGTAGCCCGCTTCAACGGGGCAGAAGTTGATGGGCGAGGCGAAGGTGTTGTCGATCATCGAGACCAGCTGATGGTGGTGGCAGAATTCCACCACGGCTCCTAGTTCAGGCACCCCCAAGAGAGGATTGGAAAGGGTTTCGACATAGAAGGCCCGGGTGTTGGGGCGCAATGCATCTTTCCAACTGTCCGGGTCGTCACCCCGAACGGGGGTCGATTCGATGCCGAGATGGCCTAAATCCTCTGTTAGCAGGGAGTGGGTCCCTCCGTAGAGGCAATCCTGGGTCAAGAGGTGGTCACCGGGCTTGAGCACCGTCAGCAAAGCTGTGGAGATAGCCGCCATGCCGCTGGCCGTCACTAAAGCCGCTTCGGCTTTCTCAATGGCTGCCAGCTTGCCGTGGAGAACGTCATGGTTAGGGGTGTTGTTGAGTCGGATATACTTGAGGTTATGATAGCTGGTTTCACCGCTATATTCGAAGTTGGCGGAGCTGAAGATGGGAGTGGAAACGGCCCCACCGATCTTGGGGCGAGGTTCGCCGGCGTGGACCAGCTGGGTATCGAGACGATGCATAGCCAAGGGTTAGTGTTACCGCCTAGGCATCCTGCTGGGCTAGGCCGAAAGGAGAGGCTATGACCCGTTTCCTGATGCTTTTCGCTCTCCTGTCAGCTGCGGCAGGCGCGGGCGCGCCATTCGAACTGGACGCGCCCAACGGTAGCGTTCAGTCCTCAACCGTGTTGGCAAAACTTGGCCCGGGTCAAACCTTCAACCTCTACATCACTCCCCTCGAGCAGCATCTCGGCGATTCCATCTACTCGACCGAGATTCAGGTCCGGTTTGGCCCGGTGGGAGTAGCCTTCGCTCGTATGGACCCCACCATCATCAACAAGAATATCGACGACCCTGATAGTCTCCCGCCGATCTGGGAGACTCGAAGCCTTTCAGGAAAAGGGGCTCGCTCGATCGAGGACCCTCGTATTCTGGCTCTTGGGTCAGCCGGCATTTCGCTCGAGGACGGGATCCCGTTTCTGGTCCAGGCTCACCTCCAGGACGGATTGCTGCGGGTCTTCCATCGTCCACCCGACTCGGAGGAAGCGTTCTTGTTGGCCAAATTCCGGATCCGTCAAAAGGACCTTCCTGTCACCACTCGAGTGATCGGTTACAAAGCCCGTTTTACCCTTCCCTGATGAGACTGGCCGGAGTGGATATCGGCTCAAGCCGAGTGAAAGCTTGCCTTTTCGACCTGACCAAGCCTGAGGCGCCTCGCTTACTAGAATCTCGAGCTCTCGACTGTCCTCTGGTGCGGCCCCGTCAGGATCGGGCAGAGCATAACCTCAAGGCGATTGAACAGGCCGTCGCCACCGTTCTCGAAATCTGTCCCCCCGAGGTCCCTGTGGGCTTCACCTCGGCCATGCACAGCCTGGTCCTGCTCGACTCCTCGGCGGCTCCTTTGGGCCAGGCCGTCAGCTGGGCTGACCTTCGTTCGGCCCAACAGGCTAAACTTCTGAAGAAGCGGTGTCCCGAACTGCACCGGCGTAGCGGGACTCCTGTTCACCCGATGGGTTGGCCGGCCAAGCTGTTCTGGTTCCGTCATCGAGAGCCGTCTCTCTGGAGCCAGGTGGCTCGGGTGACCGACCTCAAATCCTACCTCCAGGGTCGACTCTCGGGGCGACTGGTGCCTCTTGACCTTTCCAACGCCTCCGGGACGGGGCTGTACGATACCCAAGATCGATGTTGGGACAAAGGCCTCTTGGGTGAGCTTGGCCTTACTCTCGACCAACTGCCTGAAGTCGTTTCGCCCCGCCAGCCCTGGGAATGGGATGGCCGGACAGGGGTGCTGGGGGGGGGAGACGGACCGATCAGCAATCTCGGATTGGGGGCCTTGGGTTCGGACCGGTTGGCTGTCTCCCTGGGCACTTCAGGGGCCGTCCGTCAGGCCCTCCAGGGTCGAGCACCCTTTGATAAAAGGCTCTTTGAATACGCTTTGGACGAGGACATCTGGGTCCAGGGAGGGGCTCTTTCCAATGGGGGCTCGGTGCTTGACTGGTTGGCTCGTCACCACTCTGGCAGCAAAGAGGAGATCCTCCACCTGGCTGGCTCCGTTCAGGCCGGCGCTGAAGGGCTCTTGGTCCACCCTTACTTCTCTGGCGAAAGAGCCCCTTTTTGGAACCCCGATGTTCGCTCTTTGACAGTGGGTTGGTCTTTTCACCACGAGTTCGCCCACCTGGCCCGAGCGACTTTGGAAGGGGTGGCCTTTTGCCTGAAGCGTTTGGCTGAGGGTTGGGAGGCACCCCTTCTGAGGTGCGCTGGTGGGATGTTCAAAAGCCCTTTCTGGTGTCAGCTTCTGGCCGACGTCACCGGTAAGGAAGTGGCTGTCAGTGCCGTTCCGGAAGCCACCGCCTTGGGGGCCGCTTTGCTGACCCAGAGAGAAAGTTTCCACCTGTCACGACAGCTACCTGTCTCCACCTGTTACCAGCCCCAGGAGGCGGCCCACAACTTCTATAAGGAAGCCTACCAGGATTGGAACTCCTGGTCGCCCCCTCTCCCCTAGCAACCGGTTTGGCCCCGGATCCAACGGGGTAAGTTGCGTAAAATGGCCACCAATGGCCCAGATCTGGTTGTGAGGAGAAAATTATTCTATGGGTATGAAAGTCGGAATTAACGGTTTCGGTCGCATCGGACGGCAAAGTCTGAAAGCGATTATGGATAACTATCCCGAGATTGAGGTGGTCGCTATCAACGACCTCGTCTCGACCGAGATGAACGCCCACCTTTTCAAGTACGATAGCAACTACGGCAAATTCGACGGTGAAGTGTCGGTCGACGGAGACCACCTGGTCATCAATGGTAAAAAGGTGAAAGTTTTGGCCGAGCGCGACCCCGCCAAACTCCCCTGGGGACAGATGGGAGTCGATATGGTGCTCGAGGCCACCGGGATCTTCCGCGACCGTGAGGGCGCCACGAAGCATATGACTGCTGGCTGTAAGAAAGTCGTCATCAGCGCACCGGCGAAAGGTGAGGACTTGACCGTCGTGCTCGGTGTCAACCACAACGACTACGACCCGGAGAAACATCACATCATTTCTAACGCTTCCTGCACCACCAATTGCCTGGCTCCGCCAGCCAAGGTCCTTCACGACAAGTGGGGCATCAAGCAGGGCTTTATGACCACCATTCACGCCTACACCAATGACCAGAAGATTCTGGATTTGCCCCATAGCGATATGCGACGGGCCAGAGCGGCGGCTCTCAACATTATCCCCACCACCACCGGTGCGGCTAAAGCCGTGGCTCTGGTGATTCCCGAGCTGAAAGGGAAGTTTGACGGAATGGCCATGAGAGTGCCGACCCCGACCGTCAGCATCGTGGACTTCGTGGCCACCCTGGGGTCGGAAGTGACCACCGAGCAGGTGAAAGCTGAGTTCACTAAAGCTGCCGAAGGTGACATGAAAGGCATTCTGGCCGTCTGCAACGAGCCTCTAGTATCGATGGACTTCAAAGGTCACCCGGCCTCTTCCATCATCGACATGGGCTCGACTATGGCGATGGGCACTATGGTTAAAGTAGTGACCTGGTACGACAACGAGTGGGGTTACTCCAACCGTGTGGCTGATCTCATGAACTTCATGGCCAGCCGTAAACTGGTGGTGACGGCCTAATGACCAACCGAGCCACGATCCGCGACCTCGACCTTTCCGGCAAGCGCGTGCTGGTCCGCGTCGATTTCAACTGTCCCGTGCGGGATGGAAAAGTCGCCGACGACAACCGCATAGTGGCAGCTTTGCCAACTCTGCGCTACCTGCTCGAGAGAAACACCTCTTTGGTGCTGATGTCTCATTTAGGCCGGCCTAAAGGCCAGCCTAAACCGGAGCTCAGTCTGGCTCCCGTAGCCGAAAGACTTGGGGAGCTGCTGGGCCAGCCGGTCCGCATGGCTCCCGACTGCATCGGGACCCAGGTTGAGGAGATGGTTCGTGAGCTCGGTTCTGGGCAGGTTCTCCTGTTGGAGAACCTGCGCTTCCACCCGGAGGAGAAAAAGAACGATCCGGACTTTGCGAAAAAGCTGGCGGCTTTTGGTGAGCTTTATGTCAACGACGCTTTCGGGGCGGCTCATCGGGCTCACGCCTCGACCGTCGGCGTGGGCGACTACCTTCCCGCTGTGGCGGGACTTTTGATGGCCTCCGAGTTGGAGGCTCTGGGCAGCCTGCTCAGGGCCCCAAAACGGCCCTTTGTGGCCGTTTTGGGCGGGGCCAAAGTCTCCGACAAGTTGGGAGTGCTGGAGAGTCTGGTTGAGAAGGCCGACACTCTGTTGGTTGGTGGGGGGATGGCTTTCTCGTTCCTGAAAGCTCAAGGTCACTCTATCGGGAAATCGCTGTGCGAGCCGGACCTGGAGTTGCCTAAGAAGATCCTGGCTAAAGCCGAGCAGCACGAGACTCGCTTCTTGTTGCCGGTAGATGTGGCTGTTGCCAGTCAGGTGGCGCCTGGTCAGGAACGGATAGAAGTGCCGGTCGAGGAGATTCCGGCCGACTTGATGGGCCTCGATATCGGGACGGCCACCATCACCGCTTTCGCCGAACAGGTGAAGAACGCAGGCACCGTTTTCTGGAACGGGCCCATGGGAGTCTTCGAGGTGCCTCCCTTCGATGCCGGCACTTTCGAAGTGGCCAAAGCGGTGGCCCACTCCGGAGCGGTATCCTGCATCGGTGGCGGTGATTCGGCCGCAGCTCTTCGCCAGATGGACCTGGCCGACCAGATCACTCACGTTTCCACTGGCGGGGGCGCTTCTCTCGAGTTTATCGAGGGCAAAGAGCTGCCCGGGGTGAGGGCTTTGAGGACCAAAGAAAAGATTCATCACTAGGAGAAACCCATGTCACGAACGGCTTTAATGGCAGCCAACTGGAAAATGAATATGACTCGTCGCGAAGCAGCCACTATGCTCGACGAACTGATCAAAGACTGTCCCAAGCTTCAGGGCCGGGAAGTGTTGATCTGTCCGCCTGCTCACCTTCTGGTGGAAGTCGGGGCCAAGTTGCAGAATCAGCCAGGCTTTCACCTGGGGGCTCAAAATCTGCACTGGGAAGAAAGCGGGGCTTTCACGGGCGAGATTTCCGCGCCCATGCTACGAGACGCCGGTTGTCACCATGTCATCATCGGCCATAGTGAGCGTCGAAGTCTCTTTGGTGAGACGGACCAGACCTGCCAGAAGAAAGTGTCGGCAGCCCTCGAACAAGGCTTGGTGCCGGTCCTCTGCGTGGGCGAGACCCTCGAACAGCGGGAGGCGGGACGGACCCTCGAGGTGAGCAATTCTCAGCTGCGGGGTAGCCTGAAAGAGATTCGTCTTGACGCCGGAGCGAAGTTGGTGGTAGCCTACGAACCGGTATGGGCGATCGGTACTGGTCGCACCGCTACCCCAGAAGACGCCGAGTCAGCCATGAAGAGCCTCAGAGAGACCCTGGGCGACCTGTTCGGAGAGCGGATCGCCGGTCAGATGAGGCTGCTCTACGGCGGCAGCGTCAAACCAGATAACGTTGACAGCCTGATGGCCAAACCGAACATCGACGGCGCCCTGGTGGGTGGAGCAAGTCTCAAAGCCGCCAGTTTCGGACGGATCATCGGTTACCAAACAGCTGAGGAAGTGGCATCGAAATGAGCTGGACATCTCTCTTAACCCTGGCCCAAAATAACGTTGAGGTGGTGCAAGTCACCGAGCAGGCGCTCGGCCACACCGGTCTTCAGAAAGTGGTCGGCTTTCTCTATGTCGCCGTCTGCATCGGCCTGGTGATAGCCATTCTGACCCGCACCACCAAGTCGGAGGGCCTGAGCGGCTCGATGATGGGCCCCAGCGAAACCACCTTCAGCAAAAAGACCTCCGACGATACCATCGACATCGTGACCAACGTGTTGGCTGTCGGCTTTCTGGTGATGTCGCTGGTCATGTCCTATGCCTTCTCATAACTACGGTCTAGAAACCCTGGCCATCCACGCCGGTCAGGAACCAGAGCCGGTGACGGGTGCCGTGGTGGTGCCTATCTACCAGACCTCAACCTACGTCCAGGAGGGGCTGGGTAAGCCCCGTCAGGGCTACGACTACGCTCGCACTAGCAACCCCACTCGCAAAGCCTACGAAACCTGTGTTGCAGCCCTCGAAGGCGGCCAGTTTGGGTTGGCTTTCTCGAGCGGCATGGCGGCCATCAACAACTGTATGTATCTGCTGAAGAGCGGCGATCATCTGGTGGTCTCGGACGATGTCTACGGCGGAACCTACCGGTTCTTTACCCAGGTGATGGACAAGTTCCAGATCACTACCGATTTCGTCAATACGGCCGACCTTGAGGCGATCAAGAAGGCTTTTCGGCCCAACACGAAGATGGTCTGGCTGGAAACGCCGACCAACCCTCTGCTCAAGTTGAGTGATATCGCGGCTGTTTCCCAAATTGCTCACGAGCACAAGGCTTACGTGGTGGTCGACAATACCTTTATGACCCCTTATTTCCAGAAGCCTCTCAGCCTGGGGGCCGATATCGTGGTTCATTCGGCTACCAAGTATCTCGGGGGTCATTCTGATGTGATCGGCGGAGCTTTGATCACCAATGACCGGTCCATCTACGAAACCATGAAATTTCACCAGAAATCGGTAGGAGCTGTGCCTGGCCCCTTCGACTGCTGGTTGACCCTCCGGGGGTTAAAGACTCTTTCCGTGAGAATGCAGGCCCATCAGGCCAACGCCATTCAACTGGCCGAGATGCTCAATCAGCACCCAGCCGTCGAGAAGGTTTTCTATCCAGGTCTGTCCAGTCACCCCCAGCACGAGCTGGCTCGTCGTCAGATGACGGGCTTCGGTGGGATGATCTCCTTCGTCGTCAAGGGAGGGCTGGAGGCTTCTCGTCGGTTACTTGAAGCTACCAAGCTGTTCTTCTTGGCCGAGAGTCTGGGCGGGGTGGAGTCTCTGATTGAGCACCCGGCGATGATGACCCACGCCAGTATCCCGCCGGAACGTCGTCGGGAAATGGGTATCGACGACGGGCTGATCCGGATATCGGTCGGGATCGAGACCTACGAAGACCTTCAAGCCGACCTGGCCACCGCTTTGGGAGCGGCCAGCACCGTCAGCTCTGTCTGAGGCTAGTTGACACCCTGCCTCGCTGAGGGCTAAGATCCGGCTGGAATGGGAATTTACCTCGATTATGCCGCCACTGCGCCAGTAAGACCCGAAGTACGGCGACTGGTGGACCAGGGCCTGTCCAGAGGTCTGGGAAACCCCTCCAGCCTGCATCGGCTTGGACGTCAGGCGCGCATGGTGCTTGAGCAGGCCCGAGAAGACTGCGCCCGCCAGCTCGAGGCCAAAGTTGAGGAGATCATTTTCACCTCCGGAGCGACCGAATCCAATGCCCTGGCTCTTTGGGGCACGATGCGCCTCGGCCCTGACGGCGGACATCTCCTTTACAGTGCTGTCGAGCACCCGGCGGTGGCCGAGTATGCTGCTAGCTTGATGGCCTTCGGCTATGAGGTGGAAACCGTTCCGG
The DNA here is from genome assembly GCA_964423525.1 of uncultured Burkholderiales bacterium. GTDB lineage: Bacteria > Vulcanimicrobiota > Xenobia > Xenobiales > JADMJV01 > CAYRFU01. Next base: position 26,123 of record CAYRFU010000037.1, read on the forward strand.
TCAACCGTCAGGGCGTGATCGACCTCGGGGAACTCCGGACCCGAATTCGTCCCAACACAGTTTTGGTGTCGGTCATGGCCGCCAACAATGAGGTAGGCGCGCTGCAGCCGATCGAATCGGTCGCCGAACTTTGCCGAGAGGCCGGCGTTCTTCTTCACGTGGATTGCGTTCAAAGCCCTCTGACCGCGGCCTGCGGGGCCGACCTCATGTCTTTGTCTGGCCACAAGCTGGGGGGGCTCCCAGCAGGTTGTCTCTATCTTCGGCAGGGTCTTCGGTTGGCACCGATGTTGATAGGGGGGGCTCAAGAGGACTCGCGTCGGGCCGGCACCCCTAACGTGCTGGGAGCGGCTTCTCTTGCCGCTGCTCTCGAGTGCCATCAAGATGATGGCGAGCGGGAACGAGTGAAAAGCCTCCGGGACTACCTGGAGGAGCAGCTCACGGAGGTGGAAGGTTCACACCTCATCGCCAGAGAGGCTCCCCGTGCCGCCCACGTGTCGGCCTGGTTGTTCGAAGGCTTGACGGCTGAGCCGTTGTTGGCTCGGCTCGATCTCGATGGGGTGGCTGCCTCGTCGGGTTCGGCCTGTTCATCCCACAGTGTGGAGCCATCCAAGGTTTTGCTGTCGATGGGCTACAGCGACCTTCAGGCTGCTGGTTTGATCCGGTTCTCTTTGGGCTGGGCTAGTGAGCGGTCTGATGTGGAGCGAGCTGTGCTGTCGGTGGTCCGGGCAGTCGAGCAGATTCGACAGGCCCAGAAAGGAAAAGTTGCGTGAGCCGTGTTGTGGTAGCGATGAGTGGGGGAGTCGATTCTTCGGTGGCGGCCGCTTTGATGAAGGAGGCGGGTCACGAGGTCATCGGGATCACGATGACTCTTTCTCCTTCCGAAACTCAAGCCGCTCCCGCCGGGCGAGGATGCTGTTCTGTTTGGGATGTGACCGATGCTGAGAAGGTCGCCTGGTCGCTCGATATTCCCCATTATGTTTTCAACTTGCGCCAGGAGTTCCAGCGCTACGTCATCGACGACTTTCTGGACGAATATCGTCAGGGGCGGACCCCTAACCCCTGTCGTCGTTGCAATCAGCATATCAAATTTGATCATCTTCTCCAGCGAGCTGAGGAACTGGGCGCCGACAGAGTGGTCACAGGCCATTACGCTCGGATCGAGAAAGATGAGGACCGCTGTCGCCTTTTTCGAGGAAAAGACCGAAAGAAGGACCAGTCTTACGTACTCGCCTCCCTGACTCAGGAGCAACTCAGAAGAATCGAGTTTCCTCTGGGGGGCTATAGCAAGCCTGAGATTCGTCAACTGGCTCGTGACCTCAAACTGGGGGTCGCCGACAAGAAGGAAAGCATGGATCTGTGCTTTATCCCAGATGGCGATACAGCTGGCTTTCTCGAACGCGAGCTAGGCCAAACGGAAGCCGGCTCCATCGTGGACAGCTCTGGTAAACAACTAGGTGAACATCGGGGCCTGGCCTACTACACGGTGGGCCAGAGAAAAGGCCTCGGGATTCACGGCACCAGTCCTCGCTATGTTCTAGAGCTCAATGTGGCCCAGAATCAGCTGGTGGTGGGAGATGCCGATGAATTGCTCGAGTCGGAGATGGCGGTCAACGAACTCAACTGGATCGCCCCCTCCGTCCCCTCCAAAGCGGCCGTTCAATACCGTTCTACTCATCCCGCTCAGCCGGCTGCGGTCGAGGGTGACAAGACTTCTGTCCGGGTGGTGTTCGAGGCACCTCAACGAGCTCTTTGCCCTGGCCAAGCCGCCGTATTCTACCGCCAGGACGAAGTGCTTGGTGGCGGAACCATCGACTCCGTCGGGATTCCGTAAAGAAAAAGGCCCGTCGAAGCGAGCCTAAGAACTCTTTCGTTTTCGATCTAGTGGAGCGTGCGAGTGCCGCCCGAAATCAGCATAACTTGCCTGTCTGCGATGACGTGTTGGAGCGTATTCATGCTCTCCGGGAAGGTGGGCATCTCGGGCAAGACGCCCAAATCGGCGTAGCTCGGTACGGAATACGCAACTTCCGTGGCTCGAGCAAACGGCGAGCGCTCATCAGCGTAGGGCTCGTCTGCCCCATACTGGTAGAGGCCACCGAGAACTGGGTTTCTGGTGCCTGCCGCCGCTGCTGGGGTCTTACCGAGGTCAATCTCGTCCCCGCCAAGAGAGAAGGGGTTGAAGAAAGTGTCTGGGGTGAGGGTAACCGGCACGCCTGGGGCAGTCTCAGCAGGACCGCCACCTTCGGAGACGTGCCTGTCGTCTTCCTTTCGGTCATCCCTCTCATTTTTGGCGACTACTTCAAAGAGGACATCAGCACCGGCGAATCCCTCGGTCTCGGCGAGCTGGTATTCGTCGGTAGGATTGGCCACCTCTCGCTCAACTTCCGCCTCGTTTAGGGCCTGAGCGCCTGAGGCCGCGCCGGTGGGTGGCGTGAATTTGATGGGCTTCGGGGATTCTCCCCCGACGCCGCCTGTGAATGCCATGGTGTCTTTCCTCCGTGCGCAGTTGGAAGTTTGTTACTTCCTCTCGCGCTCTGGACATCTTACCATCCCCCTCCAGCCTCGAGAAGGCATTTTTGTTAACAGGATGTTACAAGCCGAACAAAGCCAAAGTTCTCTCTTCAGAGAAGCCCGTTCGGTCGTCAAAATCAACCAGGGAAAGCCCTGAAAGATAGTTGAAAAACATGAAGACGGGGCCGAAGCCCCGTCTTCATGTTTCCGATTTATGTCTTAGCTTCGCTCGAAGATCTCTCCCAGAGTCCCTCCCGGGAGGGTGAGAATCTGGACCGGGAAAGCGGTGTTGGCAGCGTTCGAGACGGAGATCGTCGAGAAAGCCGCGAATCGCCCGGTGTCGATCTGTTGCAGCGCACCCTGGGCGGGAGCAATCACGACATTGTCGACTTGGACTGCGTCCACGGAGCGGTCGAAGGTCCTTCGAAGAGTTCGACCGGGGCTGTTCGAGCTCGGGTCGACACAGAAGGCTTCGGCCGTGTTGCCGCCGGTTGGCACAACCGTCAGCCCGCACAGTCCGATGTTGGTGTTTGATAGGATACGCGACTGGTTCTGGCCCGACCGCACGTGGCGGATGAAGCCCTGGGCGGTCGCGGCGGGGGTATTGCCGGCAAGGTTCACACCTTCGACCATCACGATCCCGCCAGCGCCGTCAGGCTCGACTTCGAGCGGTTGGTTGTAGGCGTTGCCGACAGGTAGGATGTTGGTGACCTGAGTTTGCCCATCAAGAGTGGGCGGGTTGCCGCCCGTGGCCGGGACTGGTGTGCGAACCAAGCGGCCGACATTGAGGTCGTTCTCCGCGATCCAGAGGAATCCGCCTGTGATGGTGACGTCAGCCGGGAAGTTCAAGTTGTTGACCAGAATCTCCCCGGTGCGATTCGTCCCTGTATTGGGTGTTTCGAGACGAATCAAGCGTCCGTTACCCGAACCGACATTATTGTACTGGGTGAAGTAGAGAGTATTGTTGCTAGCTTCGTAGTGCAGGTAACCCGGGTTGGTGAGCGATTGAGCGAGAATCTCGACAGTGGCCTCGCCCGTGGTTGGGTTGAGGTTGCTGATTCTCCAGATTTGACCGTTGTTCGTTCCTCTTCCGAATCCGGCCGAGACGTAGTAGACGCCGCGGGCGGGGTCCTGAACAATCTTGAAGGCGGCCGGAATAACGGACACCACGCCGCCACTCTGGACTCGAGTGGTAGCGGGAAGGTTCACTGGCTGGGCCCGGGCCTGGTCGGGGTTGAAGAGCCGGACTCCACCGTTGACGCCGTTGTTGAAGCCGAAGGTGAAGAGGACCCGGTTGATGCCGGCCGCGTAAACGGCGCCAGCGCAGTTCTCTTGACCGTCGTAAAGCCTTTGGGCGTCGCCGGCTCCACCGGTGGTGGTGGCGG
>CAYRFU010000038.1:0-29902 GCA_964423525.1 uncultured Burkholderiales bacterium
GACTTGGCGCCGGTCAGAGGCCGGCTGCCGTTGCCGCTAGCCCACTTCCTGGGGGGGCTCCTGGAAAAGGCTTACCGAGTCTTCCGACTTTCAGGTGAACCTCCCCTGACGCGGTTTATGGCGGCCCAGCTGGGAACATCTCACTATTACGATATTAGCGCCGCTCGCGAGCTTTTGGGTTACCAACCCGGTGTTTCGACCGAGAATGGTATGAAAAACCTGGTCGCCTGGCTTCGCGAAGCAGAACTGTAACAAATCCGCTGGCTCGATAGAGAATCGAAAGAGATCTCTCGGCTAAACTCAGGCTGTAACCAACCGCTGTCCTTTGGGGATGGTGAATGCGCAGGCCAGTGAGAGAGAGCTGAGCACAACGCCTTAGAGCAGGCCCGGCTAATTCAGCCGGGCCCTTTTTACACTCGCTGGAAGAGAGATCCAAACAGCTCGTTGCCGGCAACAGTCTCGTCGTGGCTAAAGTAGAACTCCCGCAGGCGTTCCAACATCTTTGGGCGCGACAGGGATTGGCCGTCTCCGAGACGGGCGAACGTTTGGGGTCTGGCTTCAAAACCAAGGCATCGCCCGAACTCTTGATACTCTTCGAGGCTGATCTGTCCGTCCAAGTCGGCGTCTAACAGATCGAAGAGAAGCCCACCGAGGTCGAGCACTTCGGAGCGAAAGCGTTCAGGATTGGCCATGACGTCCAAACTGTAGGTCACCATCTCCTCAAACGAGATTCGTTCGTCTCGATTGCGGTCAGCCTGGTTGCGCAGACCTCTCCAGACTTTGAGGAAGCTGGATTCGAGTTGTTCGTATTGGGGACTGTCAGGAGCGAGGGAGCGAGCCTGAGCCAGAGCCATCACAACCTTGTCGAAGTCTTTCTTTTCCACGAATCCGTTTCGGTCGTGATCGTAGAGATCGAACAGCTTTCTGAGTTTGGCTTTTTGCAGGGAACTGAATAACATGGTAATCCTCCAGCCTCGCCATTCTGGTCGAGACCGCCGTATACTGCCTGCCGGAGGAAAAATGACCCGAGGTATCCCCTCTCCGCTTCTCGAAAAGCCCGCCGATGCGGCTGATCCACACCTCTGACTGGCACCTGGGTCGAACTCTTTTTGGCCATTCCCTGGTGGCGGATCAAGCCTACATCCTGGACCAGCTCGTCGATCTGGTGCGGCATTTACGCGTCAATGCTTTAGTGGTGGTGGGGGACATCTTCGACCGTTCCAGCCCGACCTCGGAGGCGGTGGCGGTGCTGGAAGACGTGCTGGGAAGGCTCGTGCTTGATTGTTCTTGTCAGGTGGTGCTGATCGGCGGTCAACACGACCGATTGGACCGCTTAGGCCTCACCTCGCGACTGATCCGAGGGTTAGGGGTCCAGGTTGTCACCAGCTTGGCCCAAAGCCTGACTCCTATCAAGCTGGGCTCTGTTGAACTGTGGGCTATCCCCTATCTCGACGCTCACAGCGCTCGTAGTTTCACGGGCAATGACGAGATACACGACTCACTGGGAGCTAGCCGAGCCATCTTGCGCCATCTTCACGGTCGGATCGGGGCGGTCAAACCAGCCCTTTTCGCCTATACCTTGATAGACGATGTGGAGCCGGCGGGCTCAGAGCGTCGCCTGGCTCCGTTGCGAGCCAAAGCCGTTGAGAGGGAGCTGGTCAGTGGCTACAGCTACGTGGGTCTAGGCTACGTTCACAACCCTTTGGAGCTTCGCGGAACGACGGTGCGCTATTCGGGAGCTCCTCTAAAATATTCGTTCCAGGAGGTCGGCAAGCCGAAGTCCGTGGCCATGGTGGAGCTGGCCGAAGATCCGGTGCGGGTCGAAACCTTCCCTCTCAATCCTCGCCACGACCTTCGCTGGCTTAGAGGCAAGGTTGAGAATCTTATGACCGATCACTATAAAGGGTCTCGAAGTGACTATCTCCGAGTGTCGGCTAGCGACCGTGAACCGACAGCCGAAGAGGCCCAATTCCTGCGGGAGCGTTTTCCCAATCTGGTTTTCTTGGAAGGCCCGCCGAGCCAGGCGGGGCTGCTCGATTTTCGCGAACTTGAGCTAGAGGAGTTGTTCGGTCGGTTTTATAAAGCGGCCACCGGCACCCCACTTGACGAAGCTCAAAAGCAAGAACTTCGCGGTCTGCTGGTCGAGGACGAAGCTTGAGACCGCTGCGGCTTGAGATGCAAGCGTTCGGGCCTTATGCTCGTCGCCACGTCCTCGATTTTGGAGCCTTGCGGGGTCGCACCCTGTTTCTGATTCACGGACCGATCGGTTCTGGTAAAACGTCTATCCTCGACGCCTTATGTTTTGCTCTTTACGGAGAAACCTCAGGAGCCCAAAGGTCCGGAACCCAGATGCGCTGTTCTTTCTCTCCGGAAACGTTAGAGACGTTCTGCCGTCTGGATTTTGAAGTGGGCGGCTCGGTCTACCGGGTCGAACGTTATCCCGATCAGGAGCGACCTAAAAAAGTGGGCGAAGGAATGACTGTCGAGGCCAAGTCGGTTCGCCTGTGGCGCCTTCCCGAGGTGGGTGACCCGAGAGATATCGATCTGGTCAGTTCGAACTGGTCGGGGGTAGGTCGCAGCATAGAGAATCTCCTCGGAGTCGGGTGTGAACAGTTCTGCCAAGCGGCTGTCCTGCCCCAGGGGCAGTTCCGGACCTTCCTCATGGCCGAAGCCGACCAACGAGAGAAGATTCTGGCCACTCTTTTCCAAACCCATCATCTGATAGACCTAGAGAAGCGCCTTCGAGATGCCGCTGACCTTTCCAAGAAGCAGCTAAAAAGAGCCTGGAAGGAAAGGGAACAGTTGGTGACTCAGGCCGAGGTGGCAGGAGCCGAGGACTTTTACGTTTACCTGGAGGACAGCCAGGAACTCCTTCGAGTCACCCGGAGCGAGATCGAAGAGTTGGAAACCACCAGTCGCTCGATGGATGAGGAGTTGGAGCAGGCGACTCTTTACAAATCGCTCTCGCAGGAATACCAGCAAGCCAGTCGGGAGCTGGCTTTGCTGGAAAGTAATGAAGAGGCCCGAGAGGATCTTGAGAAAGCCCAGAAAGCGGCCCGTATTCTCCCTTTGTTCCAACAGTTGGAGAGGGCCCGGCGGGAGCTAGCCGCTACCGAGCAGGAGTTGGCCGAGTCTCGTGAGGCGCTACGAGAAGCTCGACAGCAGCGGGAGTCTCTCGATGAGACCTTGCTCGCCTCCCAGCGTCAGGAAGAAGAAAGATTTGAGCTGCGAACTTTGCTGGAGCGACTCGACCGAGCCGACGGTGAGTTTCAGGAAGTGGCTCAGATGGAGCTTTTGCTTGAGCAGAAAAGCGAGGAGCTGCAAGAGTTGGAAGCCCAGCAGGTTCGTTTTCGAGAAGCCCTAGAGCGAGGCGAGGAAAAGCTTTCGCGTCAAAGAGACCGCCTCGAACGAGGTCATCACGCTCAGAGTGACGCTCGCGCTTTGAGAGTTCAGTTAGAACAGGCCCGTCGCGACCTGAAAAGAGCAGAGCAGATCGAGAGCTTGGAGACGACCCTGAGCAATCTTCAGGGTCAGTTGGAAAAATACGATCGAAGGCAGTCGACTTTGGATATCCGGGTTCGGGAGCTCAAGCACCAGCTCGCGGAGTTAGAGAGAGAGCAGCTCCAAAGTCTGGCCATGAAGCTGGCCAGCACCCTGGTGGAGGGTCAGCCCTGTCCCGTGTGCGGTGCTTTGGAACATCCCAATCCCTGCCAGGAGGAGAGTTACGAGCTTCCCTCCGATTCGAAAATCGAACATCTCCGTGGCCTGTTGGCCAAAGCCAAGGGTATGTTGGCTCGCCATCTCCACGACAAAGCCGATCACGTCCTTTTGATCGCCAGAGTGGAAGAGCGGTTGGCCGCGGCCAAAGACGAACTCGGCCCGTGGGAAGGTGACACTGAGGAGCTAGACCAAAAGGTGGCGACTCTGTCCCGGGACCTTCGCAAACTGGAGAAGCTTCTCTCCGAGCGGCCCCGGTTGGAAGAGACCTTTCAGCGTAATCTGGAGCGCCACGCCCGTCTTAAAGAGAAAATCCATAGCCTGGAAACTGGCCTGGCTCGCCTTCGCAAAGAGCGAGATCGTCTGGATGGCGGCCTTCATGCCCGTAAGGTGCAGCTCGACGAGGAGTTCAGCGGCCTCGATTCGGTGGAACAGGCCCGACGGGATGCCTCCCAGCGCCTCCAAGAGCTAGAGCAACTGCCAAGTCCGAGCGCCCAAGCCCGACTCCTGGCTGAAGCTTACTCCGACCAGATGACCGAGACTCGGGCCTGGGAGCTTCAACTCGAGAAGAATCTCAGTCGCCTGCGAGAGCTCCAAGAGGCTTTTGGAGATCGTTTGGAGGAAGCAGGATTTCTCGACGAGGTCGACTTCTCGCTCTGCCTCAACTCCCAGGAGGGAGATCCTGAATCGCAGTTGGCTGACCTTGAGGCCAGACAGGAGGCGGCGCGCGAGAGGCTCCTTCGAGCTGAGCAAGCTTTGGCTAGTTCCCGCGAGCCGGGCCATTCTCTCCATGACCTTCGTAGTCAACGAGAGGAACACCGCGGTCGCCTCAGGGAAAGACTTTCGAGAGAGGCCGAGCTCAGACACAAGATCAACAATCTAGAAGAGGCAGCCAAGCGCTACACGGAGCTGGTTTCAGAGATTCAGAGACTCGACCCCAAAGTGGCCATCTTGCGAAAACTATCGCGGGTCGCCCGTGGCGACAACAAAAAAGATCTGAGCTTCCATCGCTTCGCGCTCAGTCAGCTTTTCAGCCGGGTCTTGAATTCGGCCAATCTTCGTCTCAACTTGATGACGCGGGGGCGCTTCCGGCTGGAGCCAGATGAGGTGGAGTTCGGCTTGGCCGTCTACGACCGCAGTAGTGCCGCCAGCCGCAGCGTCGCCACCCTGTCGGGCGGAGAGAGCTTTCTCGCCTCGTTAGCGCTGGCGCTAGGCTTGGCCGACACAGTCCGCCGCAGTCAGGGACAAAACCAGCAACTGGATACGGTCTTTATCGACGAAGGCTTCGGTTATCTGGACGAAGATTCTCTCGAACTGGCTATCCAGGCGCTCATGAATTTGGAACAAGAGGGCCGGATGGTGGGGATCATCTCCCACGTGGCCGAACTAAAAGATCTTCTCGATGCCCGTTTAGAAGTTCGGCCCGGCCCCCAGGGGAGCCGAGCCGAATTTGTTCTCGATTAGTGCTGGTCGGCGTGGTCGTGACCGAGCTCACCCCGGCGGACGAAGTCCTCCACCAGCAGCAGAGAGTCTCCGGCGTGGGTGACGGTGTCGAGCAGGGTGCTCATGTTCGACACTTCTTCCAGCTGCTCGGTGACGAACCACTGGAGGAAAGCGTGGGTCATGTGGTCGTGCTTCTTGGCCGCTTCGTCGAGGAGATTGTTGATCTGTCGGGTCACCTCCAGCTCGCCGTCGAGGGCGCATTGGACCGCATCGGAAGCACCGGAGAAATCGTTGCGGACTTCGGGCAATCCTCGGAGTTGGGGGCGGGCACCGGCGTCGAGGAGATACTGAACGAACTTCATGGCGTGCGTTCTTTCTTCCTCGGCTTGTTTGTAGAAGAATCCCGCCAGTGAAGGCAGGCTCTCGCTGTCGAATTGGACAGCGATGGCCACATACTGGTGGGAAGCTTTGAATTCATTCTGTATCTGTTGGTTGAGCAGTTCAATGAGGTCTTCATGAACGAGTTGAGTTGCTGTGCTTGCCACGATAATGGCTCCTTACAATTAATTTTCGTATTGGGGGGCCGCCCTTCAACAAGCTGAGCGGTCATCCTTCGTGTCGGTCAGACAGGAGGCTTTGTCTGATACGCGAAGAGGAGCGCCTCCGTCACAGCGACGGAATCTTTGTCAGAAGGGAAGGGGTCAAGTGAAACGACAACAAGCTGTGATTCCTCTCTTACTTGTTTTGCTGCTGGCCGTCGCCAGCCAGGCCAAGGAAGAGTTTAAAGTTTCGATCGACGGTCAGCGCAATGCCACCGTCGTTATTTCTACCGACGACGGTGAAAAGGGTCTCGACGGCACCATCAAAGCCAGTGCTGACCTAACCAAGGCGGAGTCGGCCATCGATGTCAACCTCAACATCGAGGATGCCAAAGAATTCGGGGACGGGACTCTCCTGGCTCATCTCCAGATGACCGGTGAGCGGATGGAGATGATCGGCTCGGTCGACATGCCGATCCCCCCCGGGGGTGACGCTCCCGAGGTTTTCGACGTCTCCGTTGAATCGGTCACCGAGAAAGATCATCAAACGGCCGAAGTGGCTATGAAGATTGTCGCACCCTCACCCGAGCAAATCCCCACCATCGCTATCGGTGGCGACTTCAATGGGAGCACCAAGACCCTGGTGACCAACATCAACTATTCTATCGAGGGTGAGGCTGCCGACCTGGGTGAGATCCCGTTCAGCAAGTTCGACCTCGCTATCAGCGATCAGGAAGACCTGACGACCATCGCTCTGACGATGGCCGCTCCCAGTGACTCGCAGTTCGCTTCCCAGCTAAAAATGCTGCCTCAGGCCAAAGGGATGCTCGAACAGCAGTTCCAGCAAGCCAATATTACGGTTGAAAAAATCGAGTTTCCTCCTTCTGAGGACGCTGACGGACAGACTGTGCAAAAGGGTACGATTGTGCTCAAAGGCTTGCGAACCACTCTCAACGGTCTGATCGACGCCTTCGGTCCCAACATGGGTTCGCCTGAAATCGATGCCCAGGCGGTGATGCAAATCTTGAAAGGCATTGTCGCTGTTCGAACCAACAAGTTTGAGTTCAGCATGAACGTCAACGGCGGAAAAGTCGAGGGCGCAGTCGTGATGGACCTGACCGACCTGGAGAAATTCTACCAGGCTTACATCGACGCTATGCCCGCTTTTATGGAGATGGCCTACGCTCAACAAGGCTACCGTGAACTAGGTGAATTCGCGGGCGCTTTTGAGGCGTTTCAGAAGATCAATCTCGAGAACGGCCTTCAGATGGTGAAAATCATGATGGAAACCGACATCGGATTCGAGGGAGAGGGGTCGTTTGGAATGTCGACCCCCGCCGAAGGCAAGATGTCTCTCGAAACCTCTCTCAACATGAAGACCAATAACTATCAGCAGTTTATGGCTAAGGCCAAAGAAGCGGGTTTCCCCGTCGCCGAGAAAGCTTTGGTTCTGGGCAATGTCGAGTTCAAAGAGGGTCGGTTGGTGGGTGACGGTTATATCTTCACCGATGGCGAGATGCTCAAGTACTACAAGAGTATGCTGGTTGCCGCTCTGGCCCAAGCGGGCAAAGCCGAGGTCGAGGAGATTGTCAAAGGTCTCGAGGTCAAGGAGAGCCGTGTCGACCTGACTTTGAAAGGCCAGCAACTGACCATCAAAGGCTTCAGCGAAACTTCCGACCTCACCCAACTGTCGGCTGCCATAATGAAGAACGTAGCCCCCCAGGTCGAGGGCACGCTGGTGGGAGCCAAGATGGATTTCACTTTCAAGCCCGACGGAACCGGCGAAGGCCAACCGGTGGCTCTCTACTTCAAAGAGTTCATGCCCGGCAAGTCGGCTGACGACGTTAAGAAGGCCTTGGCCCTCCCGGCTGCGGCTACAGTCGAAGAAGGCGGCGAGGTGGCCACGGTCACCGTCGAGCGCCCCGAGGTGAACATCGATCCGAAGTTGACCTCGATTCAGAAGACCGCACTGGCTCGCTTCAGCACGGCTACCACGACCGCTAGCGGCGAAACCGTCGGTGGCAGCGGTGGAAGCAAGACCTGGATGCTGGTTGTGGGCGGCCTGGTGGTGCTTGGTTTGATCGGGTTCGGTCTGGCATCGGGCAAGAAAGAGTAAGCGACAACCCTGACCTGTTTTCCAGGGGCGGCCGAGCGGCCGCCCCTTTTCTGTCCAGGAGAGCCGAGCCCGGAAGGACCACTACAACGAGTCCTAAGCTCGGTCACTGCGGCTGGCTATCGTGTCTGAGGAGGGATGGCTACAGGGAGAATCTAAAAGGCTTGGGTGCTCCTGGTGCTGCTCTTATTGCTCGTGTGCCCGGTGCTGGCCGACTTGCCTGCGCCGATTCCCCTCAAGCCTCCCGGCAATCCCCTTGAGCTGAGTGAGCGCGAGGCAGTGCGGTTAGCTCTGGCCAACAACCCCAGCATCCGGGCCGGATTAGCCCAGCTAGAGCAAGCTCTGGCCCAGGCTCAGGCGGTGGCAGCTCCAGCTAGAATTCAAGCTGGATTGGCTCTCAGCCGGGACCGCCAGCGGACTCCAGAAGGACCGCCTTTTGTTACCGATCTGCTTTTCGTTCAGCTTCCGATTCAATCCGACCCATTGGAATACAGTACCTCCCGGGTGGGACTGGAGGTTCGTCAGTTGCTGCTCGATGGAGGCCGCATCGAGGCCAGGATAGAGGAGGCCAAGCAGCTGGGAGTCCAGGCAGAAGAGAATCTGCTAGCCACTTATGGTAGCTTGGTCCGGGACGTTCGTCTCGGCTACCTCGAGCTGCTGGAAGCGAGGGATGGCGTAACCGTGGCTTGCCGCTCGGTGGAACTTGCTGAACTTCAACGAAGCCTCGCCGAAGCCCGCTTTCGAGCCGGTGAGGCGGCTCGCGCCGACACCATCTATGCTCGCTTCCCTAAAGCAAGCGCCGAACTGGAGCAGACCCGAGCCGAGCAGGCCCTGGCTTTGGCTCAGGCCGGACTCAATCGGCTGCTCGGTCTGCCTGGCGATACGGCTTTAAATCTCTCGGAACCGGAGTCCCCAAAGAGAGCTCCTCAAGGGTTCGCCAAGTGTCTCTGCTTGGCCCGAGAGCAAAGACCAGAGCGGAAGGCTCTAGTGGCCCAGGTGGAGTCCGCCCGATTCGGACTGCGGTCGGTCGAGTTGGAGAACCACCCCCAGCTCCAGGCCGTCGGTAAAGTTTTTAGCGTGGGCTACGATGAGGACGTCTTTCCCACCAGCACCGGGTGGCAGGTGGGTGTCGAAGTCAACTGGCCCATTCTCGATGGTCAGCGACGGCACTATCTGAAGAGAGCTGCCATAGCTCGTCTGCAAGAAACCGAAGCGCGCCTCGAGGAGTTCGATCTGGCTCTGGAGCTGGAGGTGCGGCAAGCTTACCTGAATCTGTTGTCAGAACACCAGGCTCACCTCACCGCCGAGGTTGGCCTGATTCAAGCCCAAGAAGCCTTGGCCATGGCCGAGGGCCAGTATGAGGTTGGGGTGACCACCTTTTTGAGAGTCAACGAGACCCGTCTCGACTTCTTGAAAGCCCAAACGGCCCTAAGTACGGCCTATTACGGTTATCTCAAAGCTCTGACTCGCTTAGACTGGGCTTGCGGAAAGGGCGTTCACTCGTAACGAAGAGCCTGAATCGGGTCTTGCTGAGCTGCCTGCATGGCCGGGTAGACGCCGGCCGCAAGACCCACGATCACGGAACTGATCACGGCCGCCCAAACAGCCCATTGGCTCAACATGATGGGGGTGCCTATCAGATGCATGGCCAAAGCCCCCAAACCGGCTCCTGAGACGATACCGATCAGGCCCCCGGTCAAGCTGACCACCATCGCCTCGGCGAAAAATTGGAGGAAGATGTCTCGATTACGAGCCCCGATCGCTTTCCGAATTCCGATTTCGCGGGTTCTTTCCATAACCGAGACCAGCATGATATTCATGATCCCGATCGATCCTACCACCAAGGAGATGGCAGCCACGCCAGAGACGAACAGGGTTAGAGTTCCAGTGATCTGTCCCAGGATAGAGAGCATTTCGGTCTGGGTGTGAAAATGGAAGTCGTCGCGATCGAAATGTCGTTCGGTCAAGAGAGTGGCGATACCCGCTCTGACAGCCGGGAGATGCTCGAGGCTGTCGGCCCAGATCACAATCTCGTTTAGCTTGTTACTGTCCATCAAGTCCTGGGCTGTGGTCACCGGCATGATAGCCATGTCGTCCAGGTTGAAGCCGAGCATCTCTCCTTTGGGCTCCATCACTCCAATGATGGTGAACTTTCGTCCTAGTAGGCGAACCCTTTCGCCTACAGGCGAGAAGCTGCCGAACAGCTTTTCTTTTAAAGTCGGTCCAAGAACGCACACCTTGCGGTGTTTGTCGACGTCGAGAGAGGTCATGAACTGACCCTCACCGATGTGGGAATTGACCAATTTGTCATAATTCTCGGTCAGGCCCCAGAAGGCTGTCTTGTGTTCGTTTTTACCGTAACGAGCGTAGCCCGATCCGATCAGAATCGGGACCAAACCTTGAATATGGGGGACCCGGCGGGCGATTTCCAGCGAATCACCGTAGGTGAGTTTACTCGGCTCGATGGGGGGGTCGAGTTTGCCAGGATGAAGGACCAGGGCGTTCGAGCCGAAGCCCATCCCGCCCACCTCCTCGCTGACATAGCGTTTGGCGGCCTCTCCCATCGAGACCAAGATGATCACCAGGGCCACCCCGATGATCACCCCAAGCATCGTCAAGCTGGAGCGGAGTTTGTTGGCTTTGAGAGATTCGAAAGCCGCCACTAGACACTCTCGAAATTCCATCAGCTCAGGAAAACCCCGTCCTTCATGGTCACGATGCGACTGCCTTGCTCGGCCATCTCGCGCGAGTGGGTTACCATCAAAATGGTGTGGCCTTGCTGATTGAGACGGTGGAAGAGGGCCATGATTTCAGCCCCAGTCTTGGAGTCAAGGTTGCCGGTCGGTTCATCCGCTAGCAGAAGCTTGGGCCTCAAAGCCAAGGCTCGAGCCACCGCCACGCGCTGACACTCGCCTCCACTCAACATGGCCGGAGTGTGATCGAAGCGGTGGCCGAGTCCCACTTCTTCCAGGCCTTGGCGAGCTCGCTCCTGTCGTTCTTTAGGAGGGATTCGTGCGTAGGCCATAGGTAGCTCCACATTGCGTTGAGCGGGCATTCGGGCCAGGAGATTATAGTGTTGAAAAATGAATCCTATTTTTCGATTGCGGACCTCAGCGAGTTGATCGTCATCGAAGTTAGAGATGTCTTGACCGTCCAAGAAGACCCGACCCGAAGTGGGTCGGTCGAGGCAGCCGAGAATATTCATCAAGGTCGATTTACCACAGCCTGAAGGGCCTACCAGGGCCACGAACTCGCCCCCCATCAGTCGCAGGTTGACCCCTTTGAGAACATCCACAAAGGATTGGCCAGAAGGGTATCGTCGGCGCACTTCTGAAAGCTCGGCTACGGGTTGACTCAAGACTCTGTCACCCGGGCCCCGTGTTCCAGTCTTCCAGGGGCCAGAATGACCCGCTCCCCGGGCTCCAGACCAGAAACGATCTCGACTCGGGAGGCATCGCGGAGACCCAGTTCCAGCACTCGCTCCTCGGCTCGGCCGTTTTTGGCCACGAAAGCCAGCCACTCCCCTTCCCGGGTGATGAGGGCGTCACGAGAGACGGTCACCACGGGGTCCGTGCGGCGCAAGACGATTTCAGCGAAGACCGACATCCCGGGATAGAGCTTGTCGGCTCCGTCCCGTAACTCGACCCGGGCTCGAAAGACTCGGTCTTCCTCCTGGGTGGGTGTGCCCTTGATCTCTCTTTTGAGGAAAGCTTGACGGTCAATTCGGGTGAGGACCCCCACAAACTCTTCCTCGGGATAAGCGTCACAGACGATCTTCACTTCCTGGTCGGGACGGATGCGGGCCCGGTCGTATTCGTCGACCAGCACTTCGACCCACAAGTTCTCAGGCTGGACCACGCGAGCGAGAGGGCGAGTGGGTCCCACCAATTCGCCCGGCTCGATCTGTTCCAGTTCGACGATGCCCGACTCGGGTGCGACCACCCGGGCTTCCTGGGCGGCCACCTGAGCCTGTTCGAGATTGGCCTGGGCGGATTGGAGACGAGACCGAGCGGCCTTGACCCCGCCCAGCGCGAGTAGCACTCGGCCCTGACCGGCCTCAGCCACCTGGACGGCTGCCTGGGCTCGCGAGAGCTCGCTTTGAGCCACTCTCATCTCTTCGGGACGAGCCCCGGCTTGAAGCAGTCGCAGGCTTTCGTTGGCTTCTTCGTAGACGGTTCGAGTGGTGACAGCCTGCGTGCGGGCCGAATCGAGTTGGCTACGAGCAACATAGCCTTGTTCGAAAAGCTTTTGGGCCCGTTCCAGACTGGTGCGGGCCTCGTCCCGCTGGACGCGAGCGCGTAACACCCTGGCTTCAGCTGCTCGGATTTCTTGAGGCCGGGCCCCGTTCTCGACTCGGTCCAAGTTGGCCGAAGCTACCTGCCGACCACTCTCGGCAGTCTGCATCTCCGCGGAGGTGGTTTTCAGCTCGACCTGATAGCGTAGCTCAGCTTCTATTACCGCGAGTTCGGCTGTTTCGAGGTTGGCTTGAGCAGCGGCGGCCGCCGCCTTCAGATCGTCTCTCTCCAGCCAGGCGATCACGCTTCCGGCGGTCACCTCCTGGCCGTGCTCGACAGCAAAGCGACTCAACTTTCCTTGGACCGCTGGGGCGAGCGTAATCTCGGTATCGGAGCGGACCACTCCATCTTCGTCAACGGTCTCGACGACCGGATTTTGTTCTACCAGCTGGGTGGTGATCTCCACAGCAGCTGGGCGTAGAAGGTAGTAGGCTCCCACTCCCAAAAGGGTGGCCACAAGAAGATAAACAGGCGTCTTCATTTTTTGTGTGCTTCTCGAGCCAGTCGCTGCAATCCCTCGCAGGATTCAACCTTGCCCTCACAAACGGCCAACCATGGTCCGTACTCTCTTGCTTTTTCTTACGCTTTCTGTGGCCTGTCTGGCTGATCCGGCCTGGATCGAACTGCCACGTCCGACCCAGGACCAGCTCGACAAGATGCACGTCCGGTTGGGCATCGACTCGGACCGGGCCCCTACCAGAGAAACCACCGCCAATTCGTTAAGGGCCCTCTACTATCGGCCCCCTCTGGCCGAGTCGGTGATTCGTCTCGATCTGCTCTCTCGCCAGCGATTGCCAGCTCGCGTCTACTGGAGAATCGCGGTTCAGGTCTCGGCCTTGAACGGCTGCGATTACTGCTTGTCCTCGACCTCGGAGGCTTTGAGGCAGGTGGGTGGGGAGCCCGAGACGGTGTTAGAGCGAGAGGATGCGTTGGGCCGCTACGTGACCGTCTTAACTCGCGAGCCGGAAAACACAAAACCGGAGTTGATCGCCCTGCTCCGAGCCGATGGTTGGAACGATGAAGAGATTTTCGAAAACAGCCCTGGCTGTGAGTTTCTACAACTTCATGAACCGGATGGCCAGAGGTCTCGGATACGGACCCGACCATGCTCATCGTTTCTGAGGAGGAGTTTTGTCAGAGCTAGAACGCCACCTCCGGTTGCTACGAGATGAAGGCTCGCTGGACTCGCTAGGCGATTTTACCACCCATCTCGGGAGGGCTCGGGAGAAAATGGGTCTTTTCCAGCAGGCTGACCAAGCCTACTGTCTGTTGCGCTGGTTCCAGGCTGCTGTGGCCCTGGGAGCCGGAAGCTTTGAGGGGGACTTTCTGAAGAAAGGCTTCTCGTTCGAGTGCCTTTTGCCCGAGCCGCTCCACTTTGGTGAGCTCTCGATTGCGGCCAATTGAAAACCGACCTTTCCGGTCTGAAAGTGATTCAGGACGAGGAGTTCGAGAAGATGGTCGTCGAGGTCCGCGAACTGGTTGGTGAGTGTGTCCGCGAGCTGCGCGCCAATCTTTCCTCCGTTCCCATTCAACAAGACCGATTCTCGATGGGCGGTTGCCTTTCGGGATGTCTCCTAGGGGGGTTATTGGGGTTGAAGCTGGGGCCCGTTGGTTCGACGTGGGCCTCATCTCGGGCTCGGTGGCCGGCTCTAAGATCGGGGAGAGAATCAAGGCACCCAAGCTCCTTCGAGAGAGGGAGGCCAAGTCGGCCGGGCTGAGGCTCGAGCTTGAGCAGCGTCTTCCGGAGCTATAAGGACAGCAGCGAGCGAAAGGTCCGGGTTGCTTCCACAGCGGCTTCTAGATAAGGAAGAGAACTTTTTTCTCCGGCATAAAGAATGCCGGAGCTAACGTTGACTCGATGAAGTTCAAGGCGCTGAAGTTGGCTTTTGACCTCGCTCGCATCTCCACCTTGAGCGCCCACTCCGGGAATCAACAAGGGAGCCTCAGAGCCCAGACGGGCGTGGGCTTGAGCCAGGCCTTCAGGGGAGGTGGCTCCCACCACGGCGCCAGCGCCAGCCTCCCGGATCTGGTCGGCCAGGCCTGGCCAGGTCGGTCCTTGAAGCTCGGCTCCGCCGGGGTTTGAGGTACGCAACAGAATGTAGGCACCGCGCTCGGGTCCGCGGTCGAGAAAAGGTTGCATCGAATCCGACCCCATCCAAGGACTGATGGTGACGGCGTCAGCGCCCAGGTGCTCGTAAAGGGCTCGGGCGTAGGCCTCACTAGACCGTCCGATATCTCCTCGTTTGGCGTCAAGGATCATCAAGCACCGGCCCCTCCAGCGCTCTAGTAGACGCTCGAGAATGGCCCATCCTCGGGAGCCGAACTGCTCAAAATAGGCGAGATTGGGCTTGAGAGTGGAAGGCAGCAGTTCGGCTTGGGCCAGGCCTGAGAGGATGGACTCGAGAAACCCTTCGATGTTGCTTCCACCCGTCAGGGCCTCGATCCGTTCTGGAACCGGATCGAGACCGAGGCACAGGATCGTCCCGTCTTCACGGGCTTTTTGGGCCAAGCGCTCGGGGAAGGTCAAGAGCGAAGATACCTTTGCAAAGCCTGGTGCTGGACGTCCAGAAGCCTGCCCGCCAGTTGCGACGCCAGTTCGCGGATGGTGGCTACGGCATAGACGGGGATCCCCGTTTTCTCGCTGAAAGCCTCAGCGGCTGTTCGGCCCTGTTCAACCTCTTGGCGGTCCACCCCCACCACCACGGCTTCGAAGCGAGGTGGCTCAAACCCCAAGCGACGGGCCTCGGCCTCGACTTTTGCGACTGCGTCGAGCTTGGTTTGGCCGCTACTCATAACGTCATCGACGAGCACGATTCTCTCTCGCCCTCTCAGGCGGTGACCGAGAAAATCGCCGCCTTCACCGTGTTGCTTGGCTTCCTTGCGAAAAGTCAGAGTGGAGCAGTCAAAACCTCGATGATGGAGGGCAATGGCGGTAGTCACGGCCATGGCAATAGCTTTGTAGGGGGGCCCAAGAATGACGGTCGCTTCGGGCACCCGAATCTGGATCACCTCGGCCAAGGCATCCCCGAGGATAGCCAGATGACGACCCTGACAGATTTCGCCGAAGTTAAGAAAATAGGGAGAGCGAGTCCCACTCTTCAGGGTAAAGTCCCCGAAGCGCAAGACATTCGCCTCGATCAAAAACTCTCCGAAATTCACTCTGTTGCTCCTTTCAAGGCCGAGGCTATTTGGTGAGCAAAGCCTGGGCCTCCGTAAACGAATCCGGTATAGACCTGGATCAGGTCAGCACCGGCCTCGAGCATGGCCTGGGCTGAGCCGCCATCGTGTACTCCCCCCACCCCGATAATCGGAAAGCCCGGCCCCAGGGTGGAACGAAGGCGGCCGACGACCTGCCGTGACCGCTCGGTAAGCGGGCGGCCAGAAATCCCGCCGAGAGGGTCGATACCGGCCAGGGCGCCGTCTCGGCTGGAGGTTGTGTTGGTGGCGACCACCCCGTTGGCGCCTGCTTCGGCCAGCCCTTCGGCAATGGCCACCAGGGCTTGCTCATCCAGGTCGGGACTGAGCTTCACCAGCACGGGACGAGCCGGCACTCCGAAACGTTGGCTTGATTTCTGATTGGAGGCTTGGACAGAACCGATCAGCTGTCCCAATTGATCTTGGAGTTGGCGTAACCCCTCGGTGTTGGGACTACTCACGTTGACGACAAAAAAATCGGCCAGGCCAAAAAGCTGCTCAAGCACGGCGCAGTAGTCTCGGGCCGCTTGTTCTAGGGGCGTCTCTTTTTGTTTTCCCAAATTGATTCCCACCGGAATCTTGGCTCGTTGGCTAGCCAGCCTACCAGCTACCGCCAGGGCCCCATCGTTGTTAAAGCCCATTCTGTTGCGTAGGCCCTCCTGCTCGATCAGACGGAAAAGGCGAGGCCTGGGGTGACCGGCCTGAGGTCTGGGCGTGACGGCGCCGACCTCGAGATGCCCAAAGCCCAGAGCTTCAGCCGCTTCGGGAAAGTAGCCGTTCTTGTCAAAGCCCGCCGCTAGCCCCACTCGATTGGGGAATCTCAGGCCCATCAGCTCGATGGGGTCGTCGACCGCTAGCCAGCTTCGGACGAGACTTCTCAGGGGTTTCAGTCGAGCCAACTCGACGCAGATTCGACCACTCCAATGGTGGACCGTCTCGGAATCGAAACGAAACAACAGGGGTCGAAGGAGTTGACGGTAGAGCATCAGGCTATGATGGCACCCTCGCGGAACAAAAGGCCCCGAGAGATGGTGGCCACCACTCGGCCCGGAAAGGTAAACCCTTCGAAGGGCGACCAACCGCATTTGGTGCGAAGCTCACCGGCTCGAACGGTCCAGGGAGACCTCATGTGGAGCACGGCCAGATCACCGCGGTAGCCCGGCTCGATCCGACCGACCTTCTTGCCGAAGAAACGCCCGGGAAGCAAAGCTGCGTGACGAGCGATGTGCTCGGGACTACAGCCCTGCTGGTCGATCAGCCAGGTCACGAAGGCTCCATAGGTATCCAGGTGAGGGACACCAGATGGGTTGCTCGACTCTTTCTCGGCGATGGTATGGGGCGCGTGGTCGGTGGCCAGGAAGTGGATTTGTCCGGCTTTAAAGCCATTCAGCAGGGCGACCCTCTCGTGGGGAGAGCGCAAAGGAGGGTTCATTTTAATAAAATCGGCTCGCTCGAACCCGCTCACATTCTCTGTATCGAAAAAGAGGTGATGGGGGGTGATCTCACGGGTGATGTGGGGGTGGGCCTTCAACAGTTCCAAGCCACCGGCTGAGGACAGATGAGCTACGTTGGTGGTCAAGTCGAGCTTCTGGGTCAGCTCGATGGCTAAACGCACCGCCTCCACCTCGGCCTCAGGCGGGCGATTCTCGTGATGGAGCCCTCCGCTGCGGAGAAGTTTTGGGTCTTCGCAATGGAAGGTGATCTGGCATCCTCGGTAGGGTTCGAGATTGGGTAGGAGTTCTTCGTTGTCTTCGAAGTAGAGGGGCCCGACACTGTGGGCCATAAAAACTTTATAGCGAGGGTGTCCGAACGGCTTGGTGCCCGGACCCACCGCGCCGTAAAGCTCGACATCGATGGGACAATCCCCGATTTTGGCTTGTTTTCGGGCCATGGTCAGAGTGTCGACCGGGGGCACCGGATTGTTAGGCATGTCAAGACAGAAGGTGACTCCCCCCGCTAGAGCGGCAGCCGCTCCGGTGACATAGTCCTCTTTATCTTCTTGGCCCTCGCGAAGATGGACATGAACATCTCCGAAACCAGCAAAGATCAAGTGTTCATCCGAAAATGCTAGATCGGCAGACCCTAGGTGATCACCAACCTTAGTGATCGTCTCGTTTTCGATCAATACCTGACCGTGGCGCACGCCGTGCTCGGAATCGACCAGACGGCCTTCTACGATCAGCCGGCTCATAGCAACTCGAAGGGATCGCTAGCGATATGGAGGCAATAGTGACAGCGAAGTGTTACCGGCGTCCGACTAACCGTATAGTGCAATCCCGGAACGCGCTCGGCGTGAGTGATGCAACCTGGATTAGAGCATTTTACCAGCGTCACTTGATCGGGCAGCCGCACTTTGAATTTGTCGACGATTTGGCTCTCCTGGATGCGGTTGATGGTAGCTTCGGGAGCGACCAACGCGATACGGTTAATATCGCGGGCTGTCAATTCTCGATTTTCCACCTTCACTAAATCTTTGCGACCCATTTTGTCGCTATTCATACCAAATCCCACTGTCACCAGCGAATCGGTGCCCCGCAAACGCAAGATGTCGAGCACTTTGTAGGCGTTCCAATGAGGAATATGATCGATCACGATTCCGTTCTCGATGCGAAAGACCCGGAACTGCCGGGTTGGCTTACCTGCCGCCACAGTCATCAACTCCCTCCTTTCAGGGTCAACCAGAGCAAAGCTTTACGAACATCGACTCCTCCAGCGGCTTGCTGGAAGTAGTAGGCGTAGGGGGTGGTGTCGACATCGACGGCGATCTCATCCACTCGAGGCAGGGGGTGGAGCACCCTCAGGGTGGGGCGCACCCCATCCAACAAGGAGGCCGTCAGGCGGTAAGCGCCTCGAACCTGTTCGTATTCCATCTCGTCTGGCATCCTCTCCCGCTGAATCCGGGTGACGTAGAGAATGTCGACCTCGTGGGTAACCTTTTCGAGATGCTCATGAACCTGAACCTCAAGCCCCTTGCTCCGAAGTTCCTCGATCATATGATGGGGCATCTCCAGGCTTGGTGGGGCGGCCAGGTGCAGAGTGTTGTTGGGGAACATGGCCATCGCTTCGGCCAGGGAGTGAACGGTGCGACCGTACTTTAGGTCCCCGACCAGGGCTACAGACAGACCCTCGAGTCGCCCCTGGGTAGCTTTGATCGCGTAGAGGTCGAGAAGGGTCTGGGTGGGGTGTTGGTTTTTGCCGTCTCCTGCGTTGATCACGGGCACGCTGCTGACATCGGCGGCCCACCGTGCCGCCCCGTCCCGAGGATGACGCAAAACGATAGCGTCGCTGTAGGCCTCGAACATCTTGATGGTGTCGTGAAGGCTTTCGCCTTTTTGCACCGAGCTGCCCGAGGCGCCGGCAAACCCGCACACCGAAGCTCCCAGGTGGTGAACGGCAGTGACGAAACTGTTGTAAGTTCGAGTGCTGGCTTCGTAAAACACCAGCGCGATCTGGTGACCGGTTAGGTCGGAGAGATTTTTTCCCTTCAGGTCGTGAGCAACATCGAGAAGTTTCTCAATTTCCTGGGGGCCGAGATCGCCGATTGCCACCAGAGAGCGACCGTGAAAACCGTTGGAAGTGAGAGTTGCTGCTGCCATCGGCCGGGCGTTCTCGATCGGGGGGCCTGAACCTGCTTTCAAATTTCTTTCAGCGGGACTCGCTACAATGGACTCACAATATAGAGGAGGCTTCCCAATGAAGTCATACGTCACGCGCACTCTGCCGCCTTCGATTCAGAGCATCTTCGAAGCGCCGCCGGGGACGACTCTTGGTCAATTGGCCAAGCGAGCTGTTTTCGAAATGGAGCGGATCGCAAGCCCGGAGGTTCAGTCTGAGGCTGGGAGTTATCTTTTGAAGTTCCTTCAGGGACGGGGAGATAGCTATCAGCAAGACTTCGTAGAGCAGGCGCTCAAAGCGATGGAGAAGTTCCCACACTTTCCTCGCCCGCGAGCCCGTATTGCTCTGCGTGCTCTAACGAAGCTGGCAGAGGCTATCGCAGCTTAGGGGTGAGGTCGAGTCTCTCGGCTGGTGTCGGCCACGCCAACTGAGGTCTCGACTAACCCCTAGCCTTTCGTTCGCAACCCAGGGTCGAAGTATGAGTCATGAGACTCAAATTGACAAAAAATCCGAGATAGTCTTCTCGGCACAGATGGCTACCTTTGCTAAGGACTCGTGCCTGTAAAACCTTCATTTGGCGCACACAGCGATGTTCTATCGGGTCGAAGACTCTGAGCGTCCCCTCCAACATTCCCTCGATGTCGTCGAATCTGGCCTCTAGGAAACGAAACTGGCGGGCCGAGTCGCGGTCGAGAGCTTTGGCGGCGGTCAGGACCGACTGGCTGTAGTGATGGAACCCTTCCAGAGTGATCTCCCCGAAATTGGACACGATTGGCATGGCACTCTCTCCCTTGGCTTTCTGAGAACAGTTTAATCGACCATCATCCGTTTCGACCTGAGTTTTCCGGCAAGTGGTCCAAAAGCCGGGGTCAACTGCCCGGCCTCGCCAGTGTCGGACTGGGCTCCTCGGCCTCCGAAGAGTTCCGTCACTGCCAGACTGCTCTCAAAGAAAGCGTGGAGGCTCGCCGGGGTTTCGCTGCCTGGAACGAATGCATTCTCACCGATCGGGCACGGGAAACCCCCCAGGACAATACACCCAAGACTCGCGAGCGCTTTCGGCGCTAGAGGGTCCGCTAGTTCGAGCTTGAATCGGATTCTCCGTGAGAAGAGCGTTCCTGCTATTTTTGCTCTCTTTGATCGGATGCTCTTCTCCGAAGTCGGCTGAGCCTCTGGTCTCAGAGCCCTTGACAGTCGTGGCCGAGCGACTGCCGCTCCAAGAAAGCTATGTCCGGGAGCGTCAGTTTACCGGTTTGGTGGTGGCTCGTCGAAACAGCCAGGTGGGTTTTCTGCGAGCTGGAAGGGTCGACCAACTCCTGGTTGACGAGGGAGAGAGGGTGACGACTGGCCAGCTGCTAGCCCGACTCGACCAGAGAAGTCTGGAGCGCCAGCAACAGCAGCTTATTGCCCGCCAAAAAGAGAATCAGGCCATCCTGGACGAGTATGAGGCCGGCGCTCGCAAAGACGAGCTGAAGGCGGCGGCGGCTGCCGTTCATCAACTGAACGAACGCTTGCGCCTGGCCCGGCTTAAGAATGAACGGCGTCAGCAGCTTTTCGAGCAAGGCGCCGTGGCCCGCGAGGAACTCGATGAAGCCTCCACCGAGGTGCGGGCTCTTCGGGCCGAGCTGGGTCAAGCTCGGAGCCGTTACGACGATCTTAAGGCTGGCACCCGGAGCGAGACCATGCGAGCCCAACGGGCCAGGTTGGAGCAAGTGCGGGCCGATCAGGCCAGTTTAGCTGTCAGCTTCGCCGATAGTCGGCTGGAGGCGCCCTACGCCGCTGTCGTGCAGCGCCGGCTGGTCGACGAAGGGAGCTTTGTCAATCCGGGTGAGCCGGTCTTTGAGTTGGTGGAAGCCGATAGCCTCGAGGCTGAAATCGGGGTCCCGGTGACCTACCTCGGTCCCTTCCGGCCAGGTCAGACTCACCAGTTAGTGGTGGAGGGGCGATCTTATAAGGCCGTGGTGTCTCGGATTCTCCCTCAGGTTGAACCCAGCAGCCGGACCATTACGGTCGTGTTCGATTTTTTTACTGGATCTCGGGGCCGGGTGAAATCTGGCCAAACGGCTCGACTGACGGTGGCTGAACCTGTTGACCAGTCGGGAATCTGGCTGCCCAACTCGGCCCTGGTGAAAGACGCAAGAGGTCTGTTCGGCTGCTTCTCCCTGGTGTCACAAGAGTCCCACTTCCTGGTCGAGCGTCACAGTGTCGAGGTGCTCCACACTGATGGGGACCGTTCTTACGTGAGAGGGACTTTGACAGGGGACCAACCGGTGATCATAGCCGGTGCCCATCGAGTCACTGCCGGCCAGAAAGTCCTTTGGCCTTGACCGTTTTCTTTCGAGAGCCCCGGCTTACGATTCTGATCCTGGCCCTTATTCTGGTGGATGGCCTGGCCGCTCTTAGCTTGCTCCCTCGCTTGGAAGACCCGGAACTGTCGCCCCGGGCGGCCGTCATCACCACGCTTCTTCCCGGGGCTAGTGCCGAGCGTGTCGAGGCCCTGGTGACAGAGCCGATCGAAGAGGAACTGTCGGAAGTGGAAGAGATCGCACTGGTTCGTTCCAGTTCGCGCCCTGGTCTGTCCACTCTGACTTTGGAGGTCCAGGACGACACGACCAATTTTTCGGAGGTTTGGTCCAAGGTCCGCAGTGAGTTGAGGGATGCCGAGGCTGCCCTTCCACCCCAGGCTAGCCGGCCCGAGTTTGAAGAGCGTGAGCCCAAAGCCTATGCGGCCATCGTGGCCTTAAAATGGGAGTCAGAGAGTCCACCCAACGCAGCCGTGATGAGGCGCTATGGGCGGGAACTCGAAGAGCTTCTCCGAGGGCTCAACGGGACCGAGAAGGTCGAGCGTTTCGGCTTCCCACGGGAGGAGATCCAGGTGTTGCTCTCCCCCGAAGCTCTCGATGCCTACGGTTTAACCGTGGGCCAGGTGGCCCAACAACTTCGAAATTCTGATGTGAAGCGCTCGGCTGGTCGCCTTAGGAGTGACGGCAACGAGCTTCTGGTGGAACTTGACCCTTTTGATAGTCTGGCCCGCATCGGCTCCACTGTGATTCGCACCGGCATCAGCCAGCAGAGTGTGGCCGTGGCCAGCTTGGCTCGACTCTCTCGAGGTCAGCGAACCCCGCCCGATGACCGAGTCGTGGTCGAGGGTCGCCCAGCCGTGGTGGTGGCCGCCAAAGTGATCTCTAGTCGCCGCGTCGACCAGTGGGCTAGCCAGGCGCGTGAAGCTTTAAAACAGTTCTCCCAAAGGCTACCGACCGGACTAGACCAGCAAGTCCTTTTCGATCAGAGTCGCTTTACTGAGCAAAGGCTGTTGACGCTGCGGACCAACCTCCTGCTAGGAGCGGCTCTGGTGGCGGTGGTGGTCTTTGTGATGATGGGCTGGCGTTCGGCCCTGGCCGTTAGTATGGCCTTGCCACTCTCTTGCCTGATGGTGCTTTCAGGGATGAAGATTTTAGGAGTGCCCATTCACCAGATGTCGGTCACGGGGCTCATTATTGCACTGGGACTCTTGATCGACAACGCTATTGTGGTCGTCGATGAAGTCAACCTCCAACTCGACAAAGGGCTGGATGAGGAGGCGGCGGTGGTGGGCACGGTGCGTCATCTCGGGGTGCCTCTTCTTTCTTCCACCTTGACCACAGTGTTGGCTTTCATGCCACTAGTGTTGATGCCGGGTCCAGCGGGAGAGTTCGTGGGTTCGATCTCGATCACCGTCATTTTGGCTTTGCTCGGCTCCCTTTTCCTGTCTCTGGCCCTGGTGCCTCTCTTCTTGTTGCGCTTTCGCCGCCTGCCGACTTTGGGAGCTCCCCACCGTTTCTGGAACGCTGGAGTCCATTTCGGCCAGGAGGGTTACAGTCGAGTCCTGGCCTGGCTCTTCCGCTTTCCGGTGGCGCCTATTGTCCTATCTTTATTGGTTCCCGTCTACGGCTTTTGGGCTTCGAGTCAGCTTCAGGAACAGTTCTTTCCACCTTCTGACCGGGCTCAGTGCGAGATCACTCTCGAACTGCCAGCGGGCCAGACTCTAGCCACCACGGAGCAACTGGCTGAAAATATTCGAGACTTGTGTTTGAAATCGGGGAGCGTCGAGGAGATTCATTGGTATTTAGGGCGGGGAGCGGCAACGTTTTACTACAATCTTCTGAGTGTGCGTCGCCAGGCCCCGAACTACGCTCAAGGCATGGTCTTGCTGACCCCTGGAAAGGGCCTGGAGCGGGCCATCAACAAGCTTCAGTCCGAACTCGACAGGGCTTTCCCCGAGGCTCGCGTCCTGTTGCGCCAGCTCGAGCAGGGCCCTCCCTTTGATGCTCCTGTCGAGATCCGGTTGATGGGTTCGGATGTGGCTCAGCTGAGGAATCTGGGAGAGGAGTTACGGCGACTGCTAGCCTCGATTCCGGAAGTGACTCACGCCTTGACGACCCTTTCCGAAGAGCGACCTAAGCTCGAACTGGTTTTGGCCTCGGGAGAAGCCGACCTGGTGCAGTTGGAGGCGGCTGCCATCGCGGCAGGCCTAGAAGATTCTCTCGACGGGGCCGATGGGGGCTCGGTGCTGGAGGCGACCGAGGAGATCCCCGTTCGAGTTCGCCTTGACGAGGCTCGCACTCGGTTCACTCGGTTGTTGGCTCTTCCACTCTCGCCCGACCAGCGTCGCACTCTGTTGGTTCAGAATCTGGGAGAACTCCGTCTCGCGCCCGACGTTCCCGTTATTGACCGCCGCAACCGGGTGCGGGTCAATTCGGTCCAAGCCTTCATCCGAGCGGGGGTGTTGCCCTCAGTGGTCCTCAATCGTTTTCGGGAGCTGATGGAGGAGGCCCGCTTCGAACTCCCTCCCGGCTACACTCTTGAGGTGGGAGGCGAGAGTGCGGAGCGTAACGAGGCTGTGGGCAATCTGTTAGGCTCGGCCGGAGCTCTGGCGGTTTTGATGTCAGCCACTTTGGTTTTGGCCTTCCGCTCTTTCCGTATGGCTTTTCAGATCGGTCTGGTGGCCTTCTCTTCGGTGGGCTTGAGCCTGGCCGCTCTCAACTTGTTTGGCTATCCCTTCGGGTTCATGGCGATTGTGGGAGCGATGGGGCTAGTGGGGGTGGCTATCAACGATTCCATTGTGGTGTTGGCCGCTATTCGCGAGGATGAACAGGCTCGCACCGGCGAGCCCCAGGCTATGGCCCGGGTCGTCTCGTCCTCGACCCGCCACGTCTTGACGACCACGCTCACCACCATGGCCGGCTTCACCCCTCTTTTTTTGGACGGGGGGAGATTCTGGCCGCCTCTAGCCGTGGCCATCGCCGGGGGGGTCAGCGGGGCTACCTTACTGGCTCTCTTCTTCTCACCAGCCGTTTATCGACTCTTTTTTGCCCACTCCCGAAATTGAGTTCAGGCCTTTTTCAGGGGGGTCTGGTAGAGTCCGGCTGAGGAACCATCCGACCATGCTCTGACAAATGAAGGAGTCATCATGCAAAGCTTTACCCCAATCGGCCACGACCCTGCGAGCAACCGTTACTACATCGACCGCAACAAAAGCGGCGAAGCTGACGGGAATCCCGTGGTCGTCACTCAAAAGGCCGGCAAGTGGCAGCCGGCCACCGAACTTGGTCCCACCGACCGTTTTGACATGTCTGAACGCTTGGGAGCTTGGAGC
Organism: uncultured Burkholderiales bacterium; assembly: GCA_964423525.1. GTDB lineage: Bacteria > Vulcanimicrobiota > Xenobia > Xenobiales > JADMJV01 > CAYRFU01. The sequence goes on from CAYRFU010000038.1 coordinate 24,550, forward strand.
GACCAGCCTGAGTTTGGAGACACCAAAGGGCTGGGCGCCGCCGAGAGACTATTTCGCCGGGTCTTGAACCTTCCCACTGCTCCTCCTGACGGAATCGCTCAAGACAGCGAGGTAGAGACTTTCGAGCCCCACATCGAGGTGGCTGGTCAGCGTAACCCTTCCAGTCACGCCGGAAGGACCTACGAGACGCTCTACGCCGGAGCCGAGATCGTTCAAACAGAAGCGGGCCTTCTTCTTCACGAGGTGGGGGGCCAGCGCTACGTAGGCCGGTCCGAGGCCCAGAGCACGGAGCCGCGGCAGCAAGCAGTCCGGCAGGCGCACCGATCAGATGGCGCTTGGCAGATCAATCAGTAGCTTTTAGGTCTCGACCTCTTCAGGTGGCGGCCCCTCTTCTACGGGAGCCGTCATCAGAACCATCTCGATCAGGTCGGCAACTTGTTCTCGGTATTCGGGATTCTCGAGAATCGTGCGGGTGATTTTCTCTTGCATCTGGGGGAAAGCAGGGTTGCGCTCGATGTGCTCGCCATACTCCTGACCGAGGACGTTGCCGACGAGCTTCTCGGTGGCCTCCTCTAGAAAGGTCTCGGAATCGGGGTCCAAAGACGAGATGTCGGGCTTGACCCTGGCCAGAAATTTTTCGTCGTCGGTGGACGGCAAAAGTTTGGCCGCGTCGCTGGGCGTGAAGACATCTGAAGAGTCATTGGTCTCCTTCACCCCTCCTTCTTTCATCTTCGCCTTCTGCAGGCGGATGACGTCGTCGGTGAACGGTATGTGTCCGCCAGGGGGTATCGGGCCCCCCGGCCCTCCGGGCATCAAAACAATCGGTCCCACTTTCTAAGGGTCTTGATGAGCAAACTTCCCTCACCCTATCACGTTTCCCCCTTTTTTCGTCAAGGTGGGGCGTCTCCGCGGCTCCTCCCGCGCTCGATCCCCGTTAAATTTTGAGCTATAATCAAAGCAGTATGGCAAAAGGGTTCGCGCCTCGACCGGTGAACTGTGTTAACATTCCGTTAACAATAGCTCAATAAAACAGAAACACCATCTGGCTAAGATGAGAGGGCAGCAAATAGAGTCGTCCACGACCGACGAGAGAGAACCCCAGGAGGAATAACCGGTGGGCAAGCCGTTCCAAATCGTTGATACAACACTGCTCGAGAAAGCTCTCGGCGCAGCCGCCCTACGTCAGCAAGTCATTTCCAACAACATCGCTAACGTCAATACCGAAGGCTACTCGGCCAAGACCGTAGCCTTTGAAAATCACCTACGAGAGGCGATGGCCCACGATAAAGCAGAGGGCACCGGCAACGACTTTACCCTGGCAGGTGTCGTCGACCCTGAGTATCAGGTGGAAGGCGTCAGCGGCTGGACCAAAGCCAGCTTGAAGCCGACCGTGGAAGATGTTGGCGGAAAAGTCGACGTGAACTCAGAGATGGCCGGTTTGGCGAAAAACCAGATTATGTACAACGCCCTGGCTTCTAAGATTTCCGGAATCTACGGTGCCCTCAAGTGGGTCATTGAGAACAGCGGGCGATAGGCGGAGGAGTTCATGAAGTTTTTCCAGACATTTGACCTGGCAGCCAGCGGAATGCGCGCAGAGCAGTTCCGGATGGATGTGGTCTCCAACAACATAGCCAACGCCCACACTTCCAAAACGGCCGACGGAACCCCCTTCCGACGTCAAGTGGCCGTGGTCTCCCCCAGGCAGGCCGAAGCCTTCAATCAGGCTTTCACGCTGGCCTCGATGGACAACGATTTCGAGAAGCTTTTCGAGGAAAGCAGTGTCGGTTTTTCGGCTGGTGGCGTCGCCGTCGAAGGGATCGTCGAAGACAATAGCGATTTTCGCTGGGTCTACGACCCGACCAACCCCAACGCGGAAAAATCCGGCGACCGCAAAGGGTATGTGGCAATGCCGAACGTCAACATCATTCAAGAGATGACTACGATGATGACGGCCAGCCGGGCCTACGAAGCCAACGCGACCACCATTGAGGCGGCCAAAGCGATGGCGATGAAGGCCATGGAAATCGGTAAGGGCTAGAGGGAGTAAGTAAATGCAGCAACCGTTTTCAGGTATCCAAGGGATCGGCAAGGGAGTCGAAGGGATGGCAGGAGGAACACCGGTCATGCCGGGTCTCTCCGTGCCCACTTTTGCGGCCCCTAGCAAAGCTGAGGCCGACTCGTTCGGTTCGGTGCTCGCCCAGAGCATGAACAAAGTGAACGCCACCATCGATGAGTCGATCAAGTCGACCGACGGTCTGCTGTCGGGTGATATGGACTCCCTCCATCAGATGACCATCGCCGGAGCCAAAGCCGAAATTATGATGAAGCTCACCACCTCTGTGGTCTCGAAGATGGCTCAGGCCACCACCCAGCTTTTCCAGATGCAGATTTAGGCCAATTGTCGTGAGGGACAGGTTGCTCAAGAAAAACGACAACGAGCACCTGAGGTAGGAGAGGAGAATTTATGGCAACCGGGATTCAGACGGGGATGAAAAGCGGCAGTAGGCTTGCGACGGGTCGCTCCGCTATCGGAAAAGGCCCCGGAGCGGGCGGACCGCTCGGGAAAGTTAAGGAATTTTGGGCAGGTCTTGGTAAAGGAACCAAGATCCTTCTTACCGTTGTGGTCACGTTAGTGCTGACGGGCCTGGGTGGCTACTATGTCACCAAGTCCAACAACGCCCCAGAACCCCTCTACAGTACTAAGTTGACCGAGGGCGATATCAAAGAAGTTGCTATGAAGCTCACCGAACTCGGTGTCCCCCACGAAGTCGACATCGTCGACGGAATCCTGGTCAGCCCTAAATATAAAGCCAAAGCCCAGGTTTCCCTGGCTGCCCACGGCCTCCCCCGTCATCCCATCTCCACTCCCTTTAACACCGAGGCCGGCGCGATGCAGGGCAAGACTCAGGCCGAGCAAAAGGCGATCCGCCAAAGGATGCTTGAGGGCGAGCTTACCGAGGCTCTCCGTCAGGTCGAGGGCGTAGCCGACGCCTACATTAAACTGGCCATCCCCGAACAGACTTATTTCCGCGACGACAGTCGCCCGATGCGAGCCCGGGTGCTCTTGAAGATGCAACCCGGTGCCGAACTCAGCCGTCAGCAGATCGGCGGAGTTGTCCACCTGGTGGCCTTCTCGGTGCCCGAACTTCAGGCCGAGAACGTGGTGGTCGTCGACACCAATGGAGTCGACCTCACGGCCCAGCTTCCCAAAGGCCCCGACCAAACTTTGAGCGGCTCGGGCACCCAGCACGAAACGCAGCTGGCCATCGAGTCGAAGTTACGCGACAAAGTTCAACGCCAGCTCGATCGGGTTCTCGGTCCGGGCAAATCGGTCGCCGAGGTGACCGTCGAACTCGACTTCAGCCAGGATGAGGTGACTCGAAAGACGGTCGGCGGCCCTGGCGACGGCGGAACGGTTGTGGTCGGCAAGCAGAAAAAGGTCGAGAAGTTCGCCAAGGATCCCAATCAGAATTCCGGCTCTAACGCCCAGCAGCTTTCCTCTTCCGGCGGCGGCAAGAGCGATTCCAACTACGAGCACTCGGTCGAGTCGGTCAAAGTCGAGACCAGCCAGACAGTCTCTCGCAACGTCCGCAAAGGCTATCAGATCAAGAAGAAGTCGGTCTCGGTAGCGGTAGACAATCTACAAGACGATCAGGTCTCGAAGGTGGCTGGTATCGTCAACGCGGCAGCCGGCATCGAAGAAAGCCGGGGAGACCTGGTCGAGGTCGTGCCGATGAATTTCTACCGCGACAGTGCCGTTCCAGGCGGCTTTGAGAACGCTCCTCCGGGAGGCTGGGCTAATCAGAGTGAGGCGGCGTCTGGTCTGACTCTCCGCTCCGCCTCGGTGGCCATCACGGCGGTCGCCCTGGTTTTCTTGGGCCTGATTGTCACCTTCCTCATCAAGAGCCACTCGGTTCAGGTCAATCAGGGTAAGCTGGTTCTGAGCGGAACCTCCGGGGCTACCTCCACCGATATCGCCGACCTCTTGAATGAGAAGTCGGGCAAGTCTAACGCTCCACCCAGCTCAAACGCCGCTGGGGAGACGAAGGTAAACACGACCGACCAGCTCGAAAAGTTAGCTAAAGAGCGTCCTACTAAGGTAGCCGAAATGCTCAAGAGTACCTGGCTCAACGGCTAGGCCCTCGTGACAGGCTAAAGCTTTAGGGCGCCTCGGGTCACACCCGGGGCGTCGGCGTGAAAGGAAGAAAAAGCTATCTCTACCACGACCAGTAACCTGCCTCCCAAACAGAAAGCGGCCATCTTGTTGATGTCGCTGCCGCCGGAGGTCTCGGCTCAACTGTTCAAAGAACTCGGGCCGGAAGAAGTCCAGGCCATCACCCTCGAGATCTCCAAGTTGCCTCAAATCTCGCCCGAGATTCGTGCCCAGGTGATCGAAGAGTTTCTCCAGGGTTCCAACGGAGGTGCCTCTCCGGCCGCTCCCCCCACGGCTCCCTTCACCCAGCCTTCGCTCGTCGGAGGTCAGCCTCCGACAATGGGAGGCCCTCCCAGCGGACCCTCCAACCGACCCCTAGGCTTTTTGCGCAATGTTGACCCTCGTCAACTGGTTCACCTGGTGCGGCGCGAACACCCCCAGACGATCGCGGTGGTTCTTTTCCATCTCGACTCCAGCCGGGCGGGTTCGCTGCTACAAGAGTTGAATCCTAACATCCAGACCGAGGTGGCTAAGCGCTTGGCTGAGCTGGGGGAGATCTCGCCAGAGATTCTCTCGGAACTCGAGAAGATCTTTGAAAGTCGGCTTCAGAAGGCTCTGGATGAAGGTTGGCAGAGCCATAGCGATGGTAGAGAGACGCTCCTACAAATGCTTAACCAGGCCGACCGGGGCACCGAGGCCAGTGTTCTCTCCGGTCTGACTCAGAAGAGCCCCCGGCTAGCTAGCGACATTAAAACGAAGCTTTGTGACTTCGAAGACCTCAACAACATCGACGACAATTCGCTCCAGCAGGTGCTGCGCCTGACCGACTTTCGCGATCTGGTCTTGGCTCTGAAGGGCGCTAATAAAGACTTGGCCGAGCGGATTTATAAGTTTCTCTCTCCTGAGGTTGCGAGAGCCCTCCGGGACGATGTGGAAAGCCTGGGTCAGGTTCCCTGGGACGAGATTAAAGGCGCGCAGCAGCAGATTCGAAACATTCTCCGAGGCTTGGTGACTCTCGGTAAAATTAAGTTCAAGTAGGGGACTCGACACTGGCTCTCATCAAGAAAAAGAAAGGTGAAGCGGCTCCAGGTCGCACCATCGCGAAGAAAACGTCCTCGCTGATCAAGTCTGGCGAGGAGTTCCAGCCCATTCACGCCGAAACCTCGGAGTCCGAAGCTCAGGCCGAGCCGGAGCAGGATG
>CAYRFU010000039.1:0-29890 GCA_964423525.1 uncultured Burkholderiales bacterium
CAGGATTGGGAAAGCCATCTGCGCCACGCTCTCAGCTGTAGCGAGGCCCGTCAACAAGCCGTCACCCAAGCCCAGGCTTATCTAGAGCGAGAAGCCGACGCCTCGACCTTGCTCCAAAAGTGGGTCGCGGCACTCCAGACCCTAACCGCCTAGCTCCACACTTTCCAGGGGGGCTGACCGCTCTCCCACAGCTGTTCGAGGGCTTTCTTGTCTCGAAGAGTGTCGCACGGCTGCCAAAATCCCCGATGCTTGAAGAAGGAAAGGTTGCCTTCACTGGCTAGAGTTTGCATCGGCTGGTGTTCCCAGGCGGTCTCGTCACCCTCGACCAGGTCGAGCACCTCGGGATGGAGCACAAAAAAGCCGCCACTCATCCAATCACCAGCCGGCTTTTCCCGAAACGAAATGACTTTGGTGTCGCTCAACTCCAGGGAACCGAAACGTCCCGGTGGCTGGATAGCGGTAACGGTAGCCAGGGTGCCTTGCGACTCGGCAAAGCGCACTAACTCGCTAATGTCGACATCAGCCAGGCCGTCCCCGTAGGTCATACAAAACGGTTGGTGGGGCTTAAGAAAGCGTTGGATCCGTTTCAGGCGGCCACCGGTCTGGGTGTGCAGCCCGGTTTCCAAAAGCGTCACCGACCAATTCTCTGAAGTCGAATCGTGGATCTCGATCCGGTTGTCGCCCAGGTGAAATGTGACATCCGAGTTGTGAAGAAAGTAGTTGGCGAAATATTCCTTGATGACGTAGCCTTTGTACCCGAGGCAGATGATGAAGTCGGTCAAGCCGTGATGGGCGTAGCCCTTCATGATGTGCCATAACAGCGGGCGACCGCCGATCTCGATCATCGGCTTGGGCTTTAGTCCGGTTTCTTCGCTCAGACGCGTTCCGAATCCACCGGCCAAAATCACTGTCTTCACAAGACTCGTTCCTTTCTTGAATGGGTCTAGACGGCTTTGACCGAGAGTCCCAGATGAAAGGCCTCATCAAAATCGGGATGGTCCTGGTCTCGTTGAGAGAGCACTTGAGGCGTGTGGGGCCAGGGGATCGAAAAGCGAGGGTCGTTCCAACGAATTCCTCTTTCGAGCTCAGGGGCGTAAAACTCATCCACCAGGTAGATCACCTCGGCCTCTTGGCTGAGAGTCAGAAACCCATGCGCAAACCCTTTCGGAACATACATCATCTTGCGGTTCTGAGCGGTCAACTCGACCGCGTAGTGATGACCGAAGGTGGCTGAGTTCGGCCTGAGATCGACGGCCACGTCCCAGACCGCTCCCGTCACACAGCGCACCAGCTTGGTTTCTTGTTTGGGGGCGAGCTGGTAGTGTAAACCCCGCAGCGTATAGCGAGTCCTACTGAGGGAGTCGTTGGCTTGCCGAAGCTGGAAATCCAGTCCGTGCTCTTGGAATTCTTGCTCGCAGAACAAACGGGCGAAGAATCCACGGGGGTCGCTTCTAGGCTCTGGCTCGATTACGAAGGCGCCTTTTAAAGGTGTTTCGGTAAACCGCATGGGGAGCGGTTGCGGATCGGGCCGAAAAATCCTTCAGGCTATGGGGCAAGCTCTCGATACAAGTCAGCGAAGTAGTCGATCGAAGCCTTCAGAGAAAACCGCGATTTGATCCAGTCGAGGCACCCAGCCACTCTCTCCTGGTAAGCCTGTTTCGGCAAAGCGAGGATTCTGTGGCAAGCTGCGGCCAACTCCTCAGGGGTGAAATCTCGTGGAATGAACTCAGCGAAGCTCGGGTCGGCGATGCGGCGAGAATGACCTACGTCGGTCACCACCGGCAGAACTCCGCAGGCCAAAGCCTCCAACAAGCTCTTGGAAGGGTAGTTCTCAGCCACCTGGAGCGACAAGAACACTTTGGCGTTTTTCAACACCGAGGGGGGATGAGGCTCAAATCTCAGCTCGAGATCGAGATTTTTCATCTCGGGCCTTTGGACCAGGGTCTCGACACAAACATCAGGGGCGGGACGGCCCAACACCAAATAGCGTAAATTCTTATGGCCCCGAGACGTCAAAAGTTGGTCGAGCCTGGGAAGAGCTTCGAGCAGTCGATCGACCTGCTTGGTTTTACTCCAAAGGCCCAAAAACACCAGGTGGTTCTTCTTCTCTTCGAAAGCGGCTGGGGTGTAATGGTCTGGGTCGATATAGCTGCCAGGAGTGAGCCGAAAACGCTCGCGCCTCCAAAACAAGAGGCGTCGGAGATAGGAGTGATAGGTTGGGTCGAGCACATCCACCAGGTCTGATGTCATCAAGCCCCAGTAGCTCAGAAGGCGGCCACGCCAGCTATAGAACGACATCGAATAGGTGGGAAAGGTGTAAAGGTAGCGACACCCGGGACACTTTAGGACAGGGGGCTCAAGAACGTGATGAATAATGGTGCCTGGTGGCCTTGAGCGGGCGAAACGAAAGAGGGCCTGAGCATCGTGGCGGGGGGAGCCGACTAGCAGATCGCAGATGGTCGAGCCCCGACTGCTGCGAGCCTGCTCGAATTCGGGCAAAGAAAACACCTGCTCGAGCAAAGAGGGTTGGGCCACCAGGGTAACGGGTAGCGACTTGCACAACTCCAACCAGATTCCGAACAGTCGCTTCTCTGCTCCGGCGACGGCATTCGTCGGAATGACGAGAAAGCTCTCCTGCATTACCTAACGCTTGAGACCGACCGCTTTCTGAACTCCCCTGTAAACCCTCTGGGCCTTCTTGAAGAGCTGGTGGTCGCTTCGGTAATCGGTGTGAGCAACAGTTTTGGCCCTCAGAATGGCGTCAAATTCTTGTTCCGTGAAGCCTAGCTTCTTGAGCACGTATTCCCTGTCTTGCTCGAGCTCTTGCGGGTCGTAAGGTGGAGACTTGAGAATCTCGAGCACCTCGTCTCGGGAGATCTCGCCGTTGCGAATCAGACTGGAATAGTGCGCCTTTCTTTTGTCGATCCCGAACTTCTCCGGAAGATAGTGGGCCTGATAGAATTTGGTGAAGGTCGATTCATAATGTTTGCCCCCATAGTAAACCCAGTCGAACTCTTCTTGGAGCTCTTTTAAAGCCGTCTCTTTTCGATAGGGCAGATAATCGAGCAGCTGAAGATAGTTGAGCCCGATTCCCAGCTTGTTAATGGCCAGCCAGGTCCAGGTGGTCAGGACCGGGAACGTCTTGAGGTTTCTTTCACCAAACTGCGAGTGAATCGCTTTGATGTTGGTGTAGTCCATTTTGTTCCAAGACCATTCCTCAGGCATTCCGAACTCTGTAGCATAGTTATTTCCACTCAAGACATTGCGGGTGCGATGCTTGCGCGAAAGTCTCATCAACACGGCCATGATGGCGTGGTCGGTGAGCATTTCGACATCCAGAACAGAGGCTCGAAAAAAAGCGCGCTGAAGGTCGCGAAACTCCTGCCAGTCGATCACGTAAGTCTCAAGGTCGAAGCCACAACTGTTGGCGATTTTCTTAATATTCGACACGGCCACTTCAGAGTTCCAGCCGTTATCAAAGTGGACCAGGAGGGGGTTGAGCTGCAACCGTTTGGCTAACAGAGCCACATAGGAGCTGTCCACTCCGCCGCTCAAGCCGATGATGGAGTCGTAGCGAGGCCCTCCTTCTCGTTTCAGTCGTTTCTTTAGATCGGAGAAATAGGCATCGCCGTTTTTCTGCTTTTCTTCCAGTTGAGGGGCAATCTCGTCCCACTTCCGACAGTAGTGGCAGACGCCGTCCTCATCAAATTCCAGTTCGGCGGTCTCGTCGAGGACGCAGCGAGAACAAACCCGCAGGCTTTTGGACAATGTGATCACCTCGCCTTCCCGATTCCGGTCGTGCCCCCTGTATACCGCACTTGGGCCTTGGGCAAACCCGTCAGACAGCGTAAGCCCGGGCTTTGGGCCTTCTCTGGCCGAACCAGGCGATGGTCTTTTCCAAGCCTTCTCGAAGAGAGTGGCGGGGCTGCCAGTCCAACAGTTCTCGAGCCAGGCGGCTATCGGCCACCAGTCGCTCGACTTCGCTCTTGGAGGGCCGTAGCCGGGCTGAATCGGTTTCGAGATCGGGCTGGACGCCCATAAGGGAGAAGATCAACTCGGCCAGAGCCCCGATGGAAATCTCTTGCCCAGTGCCGAGATTAACGGTCTGGCCAACCGCTTTCTCGCTCTCGGCAGCGGCCAGGAACCCGTCGACCGTGTTGGCTACATAGTTCAGGTCTCGAGTCGGAGTCAGTTTACCCAGTTGGACTTTCGAGCCGTTTTGGGCCTGAGCGATGATGGTGGGAATAACCGCTCTCTGCGACTGGCGAGGGCCGAAAGTGTTGAAAGGTCGTACCGTTACGGCCGGGAAGTCGAACGAGAGGTGAAACGATTCGACCAATTTGTCGGCTGCGATCTTCGTGGCGGCGTAAGGCGACTGAGCCACCAGGGGGTGCGTTTCGGCGATCGGCACCGTCTGGGCTGTCCCGTAGACCTCGCTGGTCGACGTATGGATAAGGCGGCGAACTTGGTGCTGGCGACCAGCTAGAAGGACATTCAGAGTTCCCTGGACGTTGGTCTGAAGGTAGGAGTCGGGCGCTCTGTAAGAATAGGGGATCCCGATCAGGGCAGCCAGATGAAAGACGGTATCGACTCCCTGGCAGCTCTCGCGGACGGCTTCCTGGTCGCGAATATCTCGCAGCACCGTTTCGATATTTTCAAGATGGGGTGAGTGCTCTAACCAACCGACAGAGCCGCTGGAGTTGTAGCGACCCAGGGCCCGAACCACGGCCCCTTCCTCGACGAGCCGCTCGCTAAGGTGGCTGCCAATGAAGCCCATGGCCCCCGTCACCAGCACCTTGCGCCCTTTCCAGAACCCTTTCTTTCGTTCCATTTCCGCCCTCCCGCGCCCGCCTGTTTAGATCCCCGCTCGAGCCCTATCGAGTTCGTCTTTGCGACCGATATCCTGCCAGTCATCGTTGACCTCGCAAGCTCCAACTCGGCCCCCTCGTGCCAGCACCGTGGCAATCAGCTCAGTCATGGGAAACTCTTCATTGTTGGGAATCTCATCAATCAGCCAGGGCTCGAGAACGTAGATACCCGCGTTGACCATACGGGTCAGCAGTGGCTTCTCTTCGATCTTGTGAACCTTCTGGCCGTCGAGTTCGAGGCAACCGAAGGGGAGCCGATACAAAAACGGCCGAGTGCCGATGGTTAAATGATTCTCGCAGTAGGAATGGTGCTCCAGCAGAGCCCGAACGTCAAATTGAGTCACCAGATCGCCGTTCATGACGAGAATAGGGTGGCACGGCTTGGGGTTCAAGAGGGCCAGGGGCCCAGCCGTGCCCAGGGGCCGCTCTTCTCGGAGGTAGGAAATCTGACACCCGAACTGCTCCCCCTGACCGAAGTGTTCTTCGATCATATGACCGAGGTAGTTGATGGCCAGGTGAATCTTCTTCACCCCATGACCGTTGAGATGAAGCACCAGCCTTTCGAGAATAGGCCTTCCGGCCACTTTCAGCAGAGGCTTGGGGATCGACTCGGTAAGAGGGCGTAGCCGAGTGCCTTTGCCACCAGCCAGAATCACGGCCTGATTCTCGAGCGGCGATTGCTGAATCAGCTCATTCAACAGATGGATGCCTTGAAGCCTTCCGTTCTCATCGACCACCGGCACATGACGAATGACGAGGGCCTGCATCAGATCTAGAACCTCGGCCCGTGGTGTTCTCGGAGTGACCGACACGAAGTCACGACAGACAAAAGAACTGAGCTTGTCTTGAAGCGAAGCCCCGCTCAACAGGGCCCTTCTTACGTGGCCGTCCGTCATGATGCCCTCGAACCGGTCCTGGCCTTTCATAATCAGGGCGATCTGAAGGCCCCCGTTCTCCAGGGCTGCCAGAACGTCTCGCAAGGTGCCCTCGAGGGACACTTGAGCGCCCCGCACCCGGGCTAACCCATCGGGCCACGATTCGGCCGGACCGACCTCTTCAAGCACAATCTCTTGTACCATCTGCTTGAGCAATCCTTGTCATAATTCGGCGGCGACCCTTCGCGACCATCAGTTAGAGTCCTGCGCCCAGTTGGCCGGGAGCCGACTTTGCCAGAGAGAGAAAATAGCCGATCCCTTCCTGCTCCCTCACTTGGATGGCATCCAGTTTTGAGGTTCGATGGTTCGTGGTAGCCCGAAAGAACTCGAACCCCTCCTCCATCGACGAGAATCCGTCTACAAAACAAGCGTTTCCGCGCTCGACAACTCCCCGGTAGGCCTCCCCTTCATCGCCGTCGACCAGAACGGTCGGCACCCCGAAGGCTTCGGCCTCATAAACCGTCGAAGAGAGCTCCGTCATATGAAACCGGGCCACTCGGAGCAAAGAGTAAAGGGGTGCCTCGGAGGGGAAACCGACCTCTCCGTTGACCAGGTCCCGCCCCTCCCAAAGCTCCTCCAACAGCTGTCTCTGGGCTGGCCGACTGGGGTGAGTGCGGAGCCAGAACTGATACTCTTTCTGCTGCCGGCAGAGTTCGACCAGATGCTCTAGGTGGGCCCGCGTCTCGAAGCCGTGAAGAGTCAACAAGACCACCTCCCGGCCGCACTCTCGAGCTTTCTTCTGGGCAAGCTCATTCCACTCTCGCACCTCCGAGAGCTCACCAACCTGCCACTTTCTGAGCAGCTGATTACCGGCCACTACCCCAACGTGGGCCTCTTTGCCCCAACGGTTGACGGCCTTCGCATCATCCTCGGTCCAGCACCAGAAATGAGAAGGCACAAGACTGTAGCCCTGGGGGGGGCATTTCGAAAAGACGCAGTAGGGCCAGTAGTCCGCTTCTCCGGCAGCACCATGCTGCAGGTCCACGCAAGGCAGACCGAGTTCGTGACAAGCCAAGACCATGGCCATTCGCTCAAGTCCGTAATAGCAGACGACGAAAGCCGACCTCGCCCCAGTCCATCGCAGAAAGGCTTTACAGGGCAAAGTGTGGGCTTTCAAGAAATAGACGACTCGACAAAAATTCTCCACACTCCAGTAGTGGGTAGGGAGGCCTTCACCGGCAAGGAACTCGCGGGCCTGCTCAAAACCCTCAAGAGAAGTGAAGTAGCGGGGCGGCTTCATCTTGTAGCCGAGGTTCGCCAGAAGAGTGGTCGTATCGACCAGGGGCTGGACGAAAAACGAAGGCGAACGCCTGGGAGCTGAGAGTTGGTTTCGAGGCGTGAGCAGAACCGGCTTTAATCCGATCTTGCCAAGCTCTTCCGCCAGAGGGTCACAAAAGCGCTCGTAAAACTCTCCGCCCAGCTCGATAAAGGACACACCATCGCTGTAAAGCAGGGTATCGCCGCGGCAAAAGAGCAGGGTGTTCTTCCAGTCCCTCAGGGAGACCCAAAACACTTCAGTCCAGCTTTTTACCATATCCAGGAGCTTCTCCAGCCGGCGCTCTGACTTGGTCGAGGCGGCCTGGGACGAGAACTTTTGGTTGGCCCAGTGCATTTCGTAGCAGACCAGCGGCCAGATAAAGAGATCGTCAATCCGCCAGGTCTCGACCGGAAACCGTTGCGAAACCCGCTCCATCCACTTGAGAGACGTGACGTTCGAGAGGCCTGTTGTCATTTCAAACGACCTCCAGCCTGGGGCAAGTCGTTGGTGTCCAAGCGAGGAAGTTCCAGGCAAGAAGAGCCGTTGCCCGGATGAGTCTCGCCCACTTTGGTGGTGAAAGCGAGGCAGCACTGCTTCTGCCTGAGAAGCTTGAGCGTATCCTGATTGTAGTCTCCGTAAGGGTAAGCAAAGGTCCATTCTCGACGACCAGCGCCCAAACCATCCAGAAACTCTCGAGTTCTATCAATCTCGACCTCTTGCTGTTCGGGAGCGAGATGGCTCAGCCAGTGATGGTCCCAGCCGTGGCCACCGACATGCATTCCCGCACGCTCCATCACCCGCAGCTGGTCACTGGTAACATAGAGTTCATTGGCCAACAAGCTTGGGCTGACACCCACAAACCTTTTTATAAGGCGCCCCAGAAGCTCTTCCCTTAACCCGGACGGGACCTCTCGCTGAAGCAAGCGCTTGACGAAAATGGTGGCGGGAGGATCAAACCTTGAGGAAAGGTCCATTCCCCTCTTTCGTTCCTGAATGGTCGAGTAGAGCTGGGGCTCGCTTTTCAGAAAGTCCAAGATAAAATCTTCCACCGCCTGGCTGCAATCAGCTGAAGCAAGGATATGATGGGTGGCGTGAACGTCCAGGAGACGTCTTTCGACCACAGCACGGGCTGGCGGAAAGAAAGCCCCTGACCAGCCGCGCTCAGCCAGAGCCGGAAAGACGAAGGAATAATGATCGATCAACCCGTCATCAAAAGTAAGAACGGCTGCCTTCTCGGGCAACCGCTTGCCTCCGTGCCAGGCCTCGATCACCTGTTCCACCGAGACGACCCGAAAGTTAGCATCGATATAGTCAAGTTGATGGAAAAACTTGTTGAGATCCAAGCCTCGGATTTTCGGGTAGCGCGACCTGGATAGCGGTCGGACATAATGATACATAACTATCGAGAGCAAAGGACACGACCTCCATCGGATTTTCGGGCCGCCTTTCTCGCTCTCTCCAGAACTCCTGCGGCCTGAAGCCATCCCAAAGAAGGAATCCCTGAACGCCGGTAAAATGGTGCCAGCCTTATGAGCCAAGTAAAGACCAACGACCATGACCTCTTCTACCTAGAGGAAGACCGTTACGAACGACCCAAAGAGATTTTCAAAATCGCCGCCAGCCGAGCAGAGCAGACTGGCTTTCTCAAGCCAGGCCAACGAGTGCTCGATGTGGGTTGCGCCGCCGGAGAGTTTCTTTATTACCTCACCAAGCACCACGAAGGCCCCACCTACGAGGGCTACGAATTCCTTCCCGAGCTTGTCGACAAAGCTTCTCGTATGGTTCCAGCGGCCTCAATTCATCAGGGGTCGGTTTTAGAAAGCTCCATGCTCTCGGCCGATTCCGTAGATGCTCTCTTTATGATAGGGGTTCACTCCTACTTCGATGAGGCGCGGCCCTGGCTGGCCAATATTTTGAACTGGGTCAAGCCGGGAGGATACGCCTGCATTTTCGGAATCTTCAACCCTCATCCCGTCGATGTTCTTCTCAAGTATCGACTACCCGAGAGAGACGGCGGCCAAGAGCTTCGACCGGGCTGGAACAACTGGTCCATGAAAACCGTCTCCGAGATCATCGACGGCATCATCGGCCCGGGCAAACACTCTTTCATCGACTTCACCATGCCGTTCGACATGCCGAAACAGCCTGACCCGATCCGGTCCTGGACGATTCCTGGAGAAGAGGGCCGGGTCATCACCAACGGCCTGTGTATTATTCAACACCAGAAATTCCTAGAGATCCGCCCCTAAGTAGGCCAACCGGAACCCCCCGCCGCCCTCGCAAGGCGCGATTTGGCGGTTTTCTGTCGGATAACCAGGTTGCCTCTCCTGGACTTGCCCCAGTAGTGGGTAAAACCCAGGAAGTCAAAAGTCCCTCTTTCAGTGGATTTGCTATGCTCTTTCGGCCTTCGAAAGTCCACCAAACGGGTCTTCTCGCTGTGTATCTCCAGGCCTCACCCCCGAGCCCTCACAGAACCGTACGGGAACCTCTCGGCTCATACGGCTCCTATCATCCGACCGATGGTCGAAGAGCAGTCAACTTCCAGTGAACGAAGAGATGAGGCTCATTGCGAGCAATTCTGCCCAGCCATCGTTCAGCTCGTCGTTGATGTTTCTTCAATCGTTTAAACTTCCGCATTGCCCACCGCACCAGAATGCGGTTGAAATGCCTAAAGACCAGATAAACTCCAGATTTCCGATATTTGCTATAGTAGTTGAACCAACCGCGTAGTATGGAGTTGAACATTCTGGAGATGTCCTCCAGAGATTTGTCGCTCTCCTTCTGTATCCCCCACGACCTCATGACCCTGCGGACCATCTTGGCGGCCTGGTCGCTCAGTCTTACCTTTGTGGCCCGCCGAAGCCATTCCCCCTGCCTCTCCGTCTTGCAGTGCGCGACGACTTTCTTTATCGCAAGCTGGGCCTAGCCGGAACTCCCACGACCGCTTGGCCAGGCGCAACGTCCCCAACCACCACCCCGCCCATGGCAATGGAGCAATCATCACCAACTGTGATATGGTCGCGCAAACTAGCCCCGAGGCCAACAAACGTGCGGGCTCCTATAGACGCTCCCCCTCCGACGGCGACACGGGGCCCGAGGCTGCAGTAGTCACCGAGAATCACATCGTGCTCCACGACACTAGCTGTGTTCACCAGGGCATGCTGGCCAATTCTGGCACGGCTGTTGATGCAAACCTGCCCAGATACAAAGGCGCCCTCGCCCAGAGTCGCTGTAGGGGAAACCCAAGCGGTAGGATGAACGACGGTCGCCCACCGGGCTCCAAACTCTCTATACCGACCAACAACCCGAGGCCGCAAAGAAGCGGGTCCCAACTCCCCAAGCCCCAGAATAAAGGAGGCGGAATCGATCAAGTCCAGGGCGGCGTCGTCGGGGCCGAGATAGGTGAGCGTAGCCATTTCGGACTTTTCTTCCAGGTCAACATAACCGACAACATTGAAACCAGCAGCCAAAGCAGCATCAGAAACCACACGAGCGTGTCCTCCCCCCCCGATGATGATCAGACGTTCGTCCCATCTCATAAGCCAACTCTACCTCCGGGCAAAGGATAAGACTGTCGGCGTGTTCTAGAGTTGCCGATCAACTCCTTTGGGCCTTTGCGTTTGGGCCTGGGCCCAGAGCGGAAGCATGAGGGTAGCTTAGAAACCTTATGGAACATCAACTAGCAGGCTGGCTCCTCTTCTTTGTGAACCTGGTTCTCCCACTTCTCTCCTACAGAATTCGAACCAGGCCCTCACTCGCGCGCGCTGTTTATGTCTCACTAGCCTTCCATCAAATGATCAGCCTAGTTCATGTCTACGTCGCCTCTCTGCCGATGATCGACGCCGACGCCGTCCGTTTTCATCACTCGGCCCTCACTCAAAACCACTACATCCCTTACATAGCCTTTCTCGGGTCGATGTATAGCGGACTGGGGGGCTCTCACCTACTGGGCTGTCAGCTCTCCAACACGGGCTTTCTGGTGGCACTCTACGCCTTCATAGAGCTGGTCGAGCGGCTCGGCCAATCAGAGCACGCGCCCGCTCTGGTCTTGATGCTGAGCTTTTTACCCTCTTGCGCTCTCTGCACCTCCGGAGTGCTCAGAGAAGTTTGGCAGATGGGCTTTTTTCTCATCATCGTCTTGGCCGCGCTGGAACTCCGCCAGCGGATGGTGGGGGGTTGGAGTCTGGCCGGCGTCCTGGCGGCGGTCATGTTGGTTTACCTGCATAACGCCTTCGGTTTGGTCATTCTGGCTCTTGTGCCTGGATGTTTTTTGTGGGCTTTTCGAGAAAAAAAATCCGTTCAAGCCTTGATTGTGGTGGCTGCTATCCTCCTGGCCCCTCTTTTGGCGGAACGGCTCGCCGCCAACTCTAGAGCCCTCCAAACCGTGACCGAAGGCAGATTCCTAGAGTATGTCGACACTTACCAAGAACAGGTCAACGTGGGTCGCTCCCAATTTGCGGCCACCTTGGACCTTTCCTCATTGGAAGGTTTTCTTCGCACCGGTCCGATCGTGTGGTTCAGTTACCTCTTCTCGCCCTTCCCCTGGGAACTCCGAGGTTTCAAAGATGTGCTGGGGTCGCTCGAATCCTTTTTCCGGATCGCTCTCGTGCTCGGGGCTTTGGTCGCAGTTCGCAGAAGCGCGGGAGAGGAGCGCGCCCGGCTCTTTTTCCTTTTCATCCTTTTTCTGGTCATGGAGACGGTCTGGGCAGCTGGCACCTCCAACTGGGGGACTGCCTTCAGGCATCGGCTGGTAGCCTATCCGCTGTTGGTCATCCTGGGAGGGCCCGTTTTGCTCCAGTGGTTTCGGGGCGGTCCCGGGTATCTGAATCTGAAAGCCCGGCGAGAACGGAGACTCGATCGAGACCCAGCACTCGATCTCGATTCTTGCGAGGGCTCGCGGCAAGACCGGTGACCTAGTTCTACTCTAGCGACGAGCAAAGGTCCAGACACAACCCCCCAAGCCGGCAAGAAAGAACAGACTGCAGACGGCCAGCCCCAAGACTTAGCACCTTTGAGCTGGGCCAAGCTTAAAAGCACCGGGCCCGGTGTGAACATAAGCCCCGCGATAAGGCCAATGAGCGACTTTTCTCCCTTCTCGCAGATAAAGCCAAGGCTCGGGATAAACCACGGCGGCTCTGAGTAGGGGGCGATAAAGCTCCTCGATTTCGGCGGTCGTTAGCTGAAAGGGCTCCGGCATCATTCCTCGCTGAAACCACCTGACAGCGTCAGGTCTCCCCACCATTTCCAAAACCGACTTCGGACCGGACGCATCCCCCACAAGCCCACCATATGTAGGGTCTACCATAACCCATCCAAGGTCCTCTTGATAGACCTCCACCAGATTATGGCCACCGCTACCATCGAGAGGCGACAACTGCACCAACCTCGCGGGTATGCCTACAGCCAGAAGCTCGGCAGCCATGATGGAACTCCGGGTTACACAGTGGCCGCTTCTACCCTGACTGTGAATCTGAAGATGGGTGAGTGGGTCGAAGACTGCATCCACAAATTCGCTTGGAGGATCGCCGTGAGGAAACTGACTCGCCATTCGATCTGAAACGCAGAGTGCAGCTTGGACAGGTTGTAGCCCCTGGCAAGTGCTCTCGAAGCTCCTTCGGAATGGTTCTAAGTCAGGCGAGGTCGCAAACTCGCTGACTCGCCAAGATATGTCACCGGCAGCGAAATTGGGCGAAGGAACTTCCTTCATTGCTTCCATAGCGACCCCACTCAACCGGGCAGTGGAGTATGGAAGCTCCCGCAGGACGAACAGCTGACCGACCAGAGCCACTAGAAAAAAAACCGTAGTGACTAGTGAAATTCTAAAATGCTTACCGTGACGCACGCTCTGGTCCGACATACCTACGGTTACCCGATTGAGAGAGCAAATCCTCCGACTGCCCACTTGGTGAGCGAACCGTTTAGATTCAACGTTTCCGGGGTACTCCCAAGAAGACGCAAGCTAGGGAAGTAAAGTGAATTATCCTTATGTGTGGATTGACGGGTCTTATCGTCCGACCAGGATCGGCTCTTCCGGAGCGCTTAGGAGAAGCAATATCCGCCCTCCATCATAGGGGTCCGGACGCCGCCAGGTCTGAGCGTGTTTTCTCGAACAATCTCTGGGAGGTCTGGTTCGGACACTCTCGACTTTCCATTCTGGATTTGTCCGCGGCTGGAAATCAGCCGATGCGAGGACGGGACGCGCTGGGCCGAAAGGGCTGCCTGGTCTTTAACGGAGAATTCTACAACCATCGCCAGCTCAGACGGAGCTTAGCCGACGCTTATCAGTTTTCGTCCAGTTCAGACTCCGAGGTGCTCCTGGCGGGCCTGCTAAGAGATGGCCCTTCTTTTCTTCCTCAGATGAATGCGATGATGGCCTTCGCCTTTTGTAACGAAACCCAGGGATTGGTGATATTGGGTCGTGACCGCCTAGGTAAAAAGCCTCTTTACATCTACGAGGGCCAAGATTTTTTCGCATTCGCCTCAGAGATTAAAGCCTTCCACAAGCTGGGCCTTCAGCTGACAGAGGATTCCAAAGCCTGGGCCTACTATCACTGGGTCCGCCACGTTCCCGGACTTAGAACGGTCTATCGTGAAGTTTCAAAGTTTCCCGCCGGGAGTTTTGCTTCGCTGGATATCTCGCGACCCGAAATGCCAACCCTCGCACCACAACTTTTCTGGGACCCTTTCTCGGCCTGCGATCGGAGTTTCGATGGAAGCTACAGCGAAGCTCTGGACCAATTTCTGGAGCTCCTGGACGACGCCACCCGCCTCAGGCTCGACGCAGATGTCCCGGTGGGTGTGTTCCTCTCTGGCGGCATCGACTCGTCCCTTGTTGCTTCCAGCGTGGCTAGGCTCGCCAACAACCGGGTCGCCGCCTACATCTACCAATCCCAGGACCCGGAATCAGATGAATCCCCCATCGCTCTGAAAACGGCTCGAAGGCTAGGGCTCCAGCACAGGATCATTCAGCTTAGGGACGATGACTTCGCACGTCAGGTCAGACTCGCCCCGTACTTTTACGATGATCCTTGCGCGCCACTGTCTCAACTGGCTACCATGGCTCTCTCTGAAGCCGCCAGTCGAGAAGTGAAAGTCATCCTGACGGGCGATGGTGGGGACGAGCTTTTCCTGGGCTACCCTTGGACTCAGCACCCTCGGTTTCTCTGGCGAATCCGTCGAATCGTCGAGCGAGTCCCCGGTTTAAAATCTCTGGTTTGTTTCTTGCTCAAAACCCGTGTCGGCATCAGGCTACTACGAATCCTGGTCAAGTTCACCGGCTTCAATGCCGCGAACCTGGAACACAAGATCGCTATCGCCCTCCATACCTTAACGTCGGAGGCTCCTGGTGATCTTTATGAGCATTTCCTGGAGATAAACCCCAGGTCTGCGCTGCCCAGTGTTGAAAAAGCCCAGCTTGGTGATCTATCGTTCACCCAGAGAATTCAAAATATTTATCCTGGTTACTCCTGGTCATCAGCCAAAGCCAGGACTCTGGAAGAATTCCTAGCTGCCCTGGAGTTAGTGAGCGTGATGCGCGACGAAATCTTGGTGAAGGTAGACCGAGGCACGATGGCCTACTCCGTCGAGGCGAGAAGCCCTTTGTTAGATTTTCGTATCGTGGAGTTCGCTTTATCACTCAAAGCCTCATTTAAGGCAAGTGGAGACGTCTTCAAGCGGCTTCTACGTGACGCCTGCGAAAGACGCCTAGGAGGCGAGCTTGCTCGACTTAAGAAGAGAGGATTTGCTGTGTCACTCCGTCCAGGAAGCGAGCTGAGCAAGTACAGCAATGGTTGGGAAAGAGCTTTCGAGCAGGGCTGGAGGACGACGTGGGCTGAGGGAGATTCCAGGCCCTTTCCAGAGATGCCACACAGGAAGGTTCCTTCTTAGGTTAGGGGCTCGGCCACCGAACGAGAGCCCTTCACCAGGTCTTTCAACCTTTCATCCCCAGGATAGTTGATTAAAATTCCCCGGCTGCGGCCCTGGTAGACAAAGAGGCTACCGGCAGCACAGGCGTGGGCTCCCCGCTCGAGAGCCGAGCTCATGTCTTCAAGCGAACCGGCACCGCCGCAAACGACCAGGGGCACCTCGACGCTTTGGGCAACTCGGCCGATCAGGTCTAAATCGTAACCTTCCATTCTTCCGTCCTGGTCTACGGAATTCAAAAAAAGCTCTCCGGCACCACGATCGACCATCTCGGCGACGTGATCCCACAGGTCCTTTCTCAGAATCTTCTTGCGGACGTGGTGATAGAGCCCCGGTTTCCCAAAAAAGCTCTTCTTCACATCGATGGCCGCCACCACGCTCTGAGCCCCGAAACGTTGGGCGGCCTGGCTGAGCAACTCGGGGTTGTCGATGAAGGCGCAGTTACAGACAACCTTCTCAAAACCGGACCGCAGGATCTTGGCCATCCCCTCGAGTGTCGTGACCCCCCCTCCATAAGCCAGCGGCATAAAGGCCTCTGAAGCCAGTTGCTGAAGGTAGTCCAGGTCGATAGGTTGGCCCGTCTTGCTGGCCTGAATGTCGAGCACCACCAGTTCATCGACCTCCATCTCGTTATAGAGCCTGATGGCGTTGATGGGGTCGCCCAGATAGTTGGGCTTCTTAAACCGGATCGTTTTGACCAGCCCTCCCTCACTTAACAGCAGGACCGGAATCACGCGGGGTCTCACTGAGGCCTCCAGTCAAGAAAGCCTCGAAACAGCTGAAGCCCGAAACGATGGCTCTTCTCGGGATGGAACTGGACCCCAAGAATATTAGCAGAACACACCCCCGAAACAAACTGAACGCCGTAGTCGGTGGTGCAGAGCTGAAACGGGTCGGGACATCGCACGTAGAAGCTGTGAACGAAGTAGAATCGATGGCTCTCGGCCAGGTCGGCAAGGATGGCATGGCTGCAAGCTGGCTTGATTCGATTCCATCCCATGTGGGGGACCTTCCGGCCCTCATCGAGGGGAAAACGAACCACTTCACCCTTTAACCACCCAAGGCCGTCCCGTTGCCCCTCCTGGCTACGCTTGAAAATCAACTGCATTCCCAGGCAGATGCCCAAAAACGGCTTTCCCTGTTGAAGCACAGCTTGTTCCAGGCCTTGGCGCCAGCCTTCTGCATCAAGATTCTCAACGGCCGCGTCGAACGAACCGACCCCTGGCAAAACGAGGCGTTCACACTGGTTTAGCTCCTCGGGTGCAGCCAGAACTCGGGCCCGAGACCCAGCTTTTTTGAGCATGTTCACAACCGACCCAACGTTACAAAGGCCGTTGTCGATAACACCGACCATTAGCGACTAATCGTCGGCCGGCGCTGGAAAACGCTCTGCTTCAAGGGGACTATTCATGGGAGCCGCGTCTTTCCGAAGCAACTCGGGGTTTCCTTCCTCTTCCATCGCTTCCATTTTGCGGCGCTGTCGCTGATAGCGTGCCAGGTCTTCAAGCTGCTCTTGCCATAACGGGCGGGCTTTCTCTAACCCTTCAGCTTTCTCGAAGAGGGCGGCCTGACGCAGCTTCTCGATTCGGCGAGCCTGCAGGTCCAAAAGCTCTTTGAGTCCGTCTCGAGCGACCCCTGGCGGGAGCGATTGGAGCTCGACTTGCAACGACTGAACCGCCCCCCCCTGCTTGGCCCAGGCTTGCTCAGCCTCGGCCGGGTCGATCCGGGAGTTATTCAGTCTAACGGCGATGTCTGCCACGGCCCGATCGATCTCCTCGTCCTGGTCTAGGATCGTTCGCCAGTCCTGGCCGAGTTCTGGGCTAGGTCGCAGCGTCGGGAAAGTCTCCGCAGCAGGTCGGGGTGGACTCGCTTCGGGTGACGGCTGGGGGGTGACCTGAGGAGTTGGGCTGAGCTGAGGAGTTGGGCTGAGCAGAGGAGTCGGGCTGAGCTCAGGCTCGGGACTCTTCGGCACATAATGTTGGGCCAGAAAATAGATAGCCCCCAGCAAAGCCACAATCAGGAACCCACCGAGGAAGTTCTTTCGACGACCGTTGCAATGGGGGCACGGCCCTCGATAGGGAAGAAGCTCCTGACAGCGTGGGCAGGGCAGGTAATCGTTGGTCGGCTGGATCACTAACTCCGTGGCAGGACCGACAGAGAGACCCGGCGGCTCGACCTTCTCTACCCGTAACGGGATCTTTTCGAATTCAAAAGTCTCCCCCGGCTGTCCCGGCTGGGACCGTAGGAACCTCTCGAGTTCCTGAGCTTGGGTCTGAGCCAGAGCCAGGTCCGAGCGGCGTAGTTGAACCACATAGCGAGTCGCCTGCTCTTTTTGTTCGAACGAGATTCCGCTCATAGGGCGCCTGCCTCGGACCGACCGATGTCGTGGAACTCCTTTTTGAGAATCCCTTCCAGGGGAAACTCCCGTAGGATGGGCACGACTTTCTCCGAGACCAATCCGCCATCATAAGGATTCTTAACCTGGGAAAGTTGGCGGCGGAAGGCCGGGCTCAAAACCGTCTCGAGAGCCGCCCTGACACCTGTAACGGACGGCTCACAATGAACGACCGAGTCGGCTCGCACACGCCCCTTTTGACGGTCCCCGATGTCGACAGTGGCCACTCGGAAGCTGGGAGCCTCAAGGAGGCCACTGGAAGAATTTCCGACCACTCCATCCACAAACTGAAGAGCGGACAGATAGAAAAGCCGCCCCATAGAGGTGTAAGCGACCGAACTGTGACTGTGGTCGCTCACGTAACGGTCGATCATCTCGTTGATCATCCGACCCTTCATGTCGGCGTTCGCCTTAGTGAAAAGGATGTTGGTGTCGTCGAGAGAGGCAAGCACCTCGAGTAATCCGGAGAAGGCTTGATGGTCGCACCCGTGCTCGAGGGTGACAGGATGATAGGTCACCAGCAGGGTGTGTCTCCGAGCGGGTAGCCCGACTCGTTCCCAGAAAGGTTCTTCCTTCATCAAAGAAAGTCGGTAGACATTCTCGATTCCAGGCGCTCCGACGCAAAAGACCCGCGACGGATGCTCACCCAACTGGGTCACTCGCTGCCGGTAAGTCTCGGTGGCGGTAAAATGGAGATGGGCCATTTTGGTCACGGCATGGCGAAACGATTCATCAAAAGCCCCGTAGGTCGCTTCCCCTCCATGGAAGTGGGCGATGGGGATACGGCAGACGGTGGCTGAAGCGGCTGCCGCAAGCACCTCGAAGCGGTCGCCCAGTAACACTAAAAGGTCCGGTTTGAGGTCTTGAAAGGCCTCAGCGAAGCTGATCATAGCCAGCCCCATGGCTTTCGAGACACCCACGGAGCTGTCGGAGGAGAGCAAGATCTCGACTCGCCGGTCGATAGAAAAGCCCTCTCGTTCGATCGCTTCGTAAGTCATCCCGAATTCTGGAGAGAGGTGCATTCCCGACACCAGCAGCTGAAGAGTTAACTCACTGTCGTTCTGAACGCCTCGCGCGGTCCAAGCGAGAAGGCCCCACTCGGCTCGGGTCGCCGTAAAAAAGCAGATCCGTCTCACCGCGGAGTTCCTCGCGAGAGGAGTCGGTTAATGTCAGCTACCGAAGCCGTGGGAATACCGGACTGCTCTGCCAGGGCTACACCAAAGTCAACCAGTTTCATAGGCAACGCCGTTCTCAGTCGGAGACCAGGACGCCTCCTGTCGACAAAGAAAGGAGCGGCGATGGAGAGAGTGACTATTATCGCCGAAGCCGGCGTCAATCATAACGGCGATCTTAACCTTGCTGTCGAGTTGATTGAGAAAGCTTCCCAAGCGGGTGCCGATTACGTCAAGTTCCAAAGCTTCCAAGCTGACAAGCTCGCCTCGCGGACGGCCAAGAAGGCAGCCTATCAGAAAGCCAATTCTCCTGAAGGCGACAACCAATATGAAATGCTCAAGAAGCTTGAGCTGAGCGTCGCCGACCACAAGCTCTTGATGGAAAGCTGTCGTCGCAACGGTATCGAATTTCTTTCGACCCCCTTTGACGAAGAGTCGGCTCAGATGCTGGTGGACCTGGGGCTTCCTCTGCTCAAGATCCCCTCGGGAGAATTAACCAACCAACCCTATCTTCGTTTTTTGGGCCAACTCGGACCCCCCCTCATCCTCTCCACCGGAATGGCCAGTCTCGAGGAGGTCAAAGCAGCTCTAGAAACCCTCGAAAACAGTGGGCTTTCTAGCTTGAAAATTACACTACTCCACTGCACGACCCAATATCCCACCCCCTACGAAGAGGCCAACCTGCGAGCCATCACCACCCTGAAGGAGAAGCTCGCCGTCAAGGTCGGCTTCTCTGACCACACCTCTGGCATCTACGCTCCCCTGGCAGCCGTGGCCCTGGGTGCTTGTGTCATAGAGAAACACTTTACTCTGTCGCGGGAGTTGCCCGGTCCAGACCATAAAGCTTCACTCGAACCGGAGGAACTGGCCGAAATGGTCCGAGGGGTTAGGGCTATCGAAAAGGCCCTCGGAGACGGGGTGAAGCGAGCCCAACCGTCGGAGTTGGCCAACATTCCCATCGCGCGCAAAAGCATCCACCTGGCCCGGGAGGTCCCTGAGAACCACGTTCTCACGGCCGAAGACCTCATCATGAAACGACCCGGTGATGGCCTCAGCCCCGGTCTGGTGGCAAGCTTAATCGGTCGTCAGACGGCCCGAGCTCTGGGCGCTGACCATCAACTTGAGTTGGCTGATTTAGTCTGATAAAACTCGGCCAACACCAGGTCGGCCTCGGTATCGATATCGACCGACCGTTCTGGAGGCATCGGATAAGCCACCACTCCGTCCGGATAGAAAGTCTGCTCTCGCTCAAGAGTGGCGGACCTTATCCAGTAGATGGCTCCGTTCGGCATCACGATCTCAGGCAAGTCCTGACGCCGGAGATTTTTGGCCTCTGGAAAAAGATTGACCAAGCGTCCCTCCGCATCGAGAGTCTTGGCCAACATCGGATGCTGACCGGGCCGCGACACCGAAACAACCGCCACACATTGCCTCTCTTCAGCCAGTGCCAGAGCGGCCCGAATGTCCTCGACCGTGCGTCCCGGTGAGGTGGGTTGAAGCAGCAACAGACTACCAGGACTTCGACCCCATCGTTGGCGGGCAACCTCGAGAGCGTGGAGGCAAACATCTACCGCCGTAGCTGTATCGGTCGCAAGCTCAGCCGGCCGACGAAAGGGAACGGTTGCCCCCCACTGGCAAGCGACCTCTTGGATCTCCTCGTCATCGCTTGAGACCCAGACCCGTTCAGCTTCAAACACCTCCCGCGCAGCCTCGATAGTCCAGGCCATCAAAGGCTTGCCCACCAGGGGAGCGAGATTCTTACCCGGAAAACCTTTGGAGCCGCCCCGAGCCGGGATGACAACCAGACAATCGCTCTTCATAGGGTGACTGCAAACCTTTCTGGGGCCACCGAAAGCACTTGCTGGGAGTGCCCATTCGCCCGAACAGTGACCACCAGCCCCTCAGAATCGACCAGCTCAAAGATAAGAGTCAACGGCTGTCCTTCTGTGACCGGCGGGAATTCCGCCTCGGCCAAAATGGTGATTTCCGGATTGGCCAATCCGTTATCGAGATGGAGTCGGTCGTCGTGGCCAAAATTCTGAAGCAGAATTAGGCGAGCCTCCGGACCCCAAACCATGACGCCCGGAATCTCACGACGAGTGAGGTCACCACCAACTCGAGTGCCTACCGGCAGGACCTCTTGAAAACGCCCTTCGCCACCCCCAGAACGAAGTCCGATAGAGGCCACCAGGCAGGCGTTCGGGGCGGGCTGGCCCATCCATAGGCAAGCACCAGCTTCCTCTGGGCCGAGAATCAAACCTCCACGACTCTGCTGCAATCGGGGATGATAACAGGCCCCCAGGGCAACACACTCTTTGGGCCGCTCGGGGACCAAATAGACCGTTCTCGAGAAACGGTTTCGCAAAGCCGAGTCGACCAGAGGAAAGCTTGAACCGCGACCGGCCCGCAGGACCAGGTCAGGTTGGGGGCAGCCTAGTCGTTCTAAGAAACGCTCCAGGCGCTTCAGGCCGGCATGGATAGTCGTTTCCAGGACGGGCCTGAGCGAAGCCAGGGTAACATCGAGTTCCTGGAGTTCAACTTTCTCCAGGTCACCGCCACGGCGGTAGTGCACCCCTTCAAGAGGCAACCGAAAGGGGAGCCGGTCCCGTTTCGACTCACAGAAACCGATAACCAATTCCTCGACCTGCTGTCGAAAGGCCGCTCTTTCCCGGTAGCTATCGCTGCGGCTTACCTCGTCTGCCAACAGAAGCTGACCACCGGTGCGAGCTTCGACCAGGCGGATCAGCTCCTGCATGGTCTGGTCGATCAACAGTTCTCCGCCGACTTCGGTAACACCGTCAACGCCTAACACTCTCCATCTGGCCGGAACTCCCGGTTCAAGCTTGAGCAAGCAGAGATCAAGACTGGTGCCGCCCAGGTCGTAGACCAACAAGGTGGCCGGCCGCTTGAGGCGCTTAAGATTGGAGTCGACAAAAGAGAGGGCAGCCGCGACGGACTCAGGGAGTTCCAGCACCTCCAAGGCTGCCTGATGACGGGGTGCTAAACAAGAGCGAAGAACGGTCTTGATCCGCTCGACAAAGGCCTGACGTTGGTGATCGGTCAGCCGCGAAGGGTGACAAAGAAGGACCTGACGAAAATCCAAAGCCAGCTCACCCCGCCCCAAGAAATCTGCCTGAATCTCTTTAATCAGACATTCGGTAAAGTCGGCCAGCACCTCGCCGGGGTCTAACTCATACTGTTGCTGAGGTTCCTCCCAGGGAACGATGGTCACTCTCGACTCACCGGCGAGCAGAGACCGCTTGACCGCCACCGTTCCCGAACGACGCCCTTCTGGAGAGCCCAACCTTAGGCGCGCTTCCTGTCCTATTTGATAACGCTTAAGAGGGCGCAAGGACTGATAGCTGACAGAACTGTCGATCAGATCATTCTGGCCCAAAAACATCGGCTCACGACCCACCTCTTTTCCCACCGCACAACTCCCCCGAGTCCCGAGGTCGAGCACCAGCCAGCCGGGATAAACCTGACGCTGACGCCTCTCTAACCTGACAGGAATGTCCCAGACCTGGTCCTCAAAAAAGAACTGAATTCGGAAAAAAGAGGGATAAGAGGGCGCCTCCAGGTGAAACTCGAGGCGATGGGTGGCTCCGCTTTGTACCTCGACCGGCATCGTTTCGGCCAGCTCAGCTCGAAATCCAGTCTCTTGCGAACTGAAGGCGACAGCTTCAATCAACCAGGGAGTCAAATTCTCTTCCCCCACGAAGCCGTTGCCCAACTTCAAACACAGGGGCTCGTGCTCAAAACTCTCTACCACCGAAAGCTCTAGTCTCGGCTCAGTCTCTCGCCCTCGAAGGCACGGACTTGGCGGCCTGGTCAGAGGTATCTCGACCGACAGCAGTTCGTGGCCTGGGTAACTGGCCTGGAGACGCAAGACCTTCTTCTGCTCGCGAAACAACCGTTCCACCAGAACAGGTCCTATCGTGATCTCTAGGCGAACGGGCTCCTGAGGGGTCACGAGTTCGCTGACGCTCTTGCAAGCAACACCTTCGTTCAAGATCTCCAAAAAACCGGTAAGACCCGCCCCTTCACGACTCCTGAGCAGGATCGAAAAGGAGAGTCCCTGGCCCAACTGAAGAGTTTGGCCTGTTCCCAGATAGCTCAATTCGAGCCTGGGGAGGTCGCTGACCAGGATGCTCGTTTGCCCCAATTCCCCATAGCCGAGGTGCAGATGAGTCCATTCCCGATGGGGCAACGAAGGAAAGGCGATGGGGATGGTCACGAATTCTTGAGAACCCAGCCCATCCGAAGGGATTTGGAATTCCACCTCGACAAAGCCAGGAGCGACGACGAAAAGGCTCTGCTCCAACTCGACCGGGGCGCCTACGCCACGGTTCTCAACCTTGAGGAGCAAGCCGGAAGCGAGCTGGGTTCTCGGCACGACCGGACCTAAAGGGGATAAGTCAGACCGGCAGAGGGTGAGGTCGAGTTGGGCCAGGGCTGAACCGCAGGCTCCACAGAAACGGTCCCGTGAGGCGACCGGAAAACCGCACTCTTTACAGTTCACAGAACGTCCTGTAATACTCACTCAATCGGTCCCAGGCTAGCTCTTCATTCCATTCTGGCTGGCGAATCGACGAGGCTTCGGTATTGATACGAACCAGAGGCTGAGCGAATTCCTTCTGAGCCTGAAACTCCACCTGGCAGGGCCAACCCAACCTCGAGCTGAGCTCTCTTGCGAACCTCCTGGTAAAAGCTTCTTGACTCTCAATATAGCCGCTTGGAGAAAGTTTGTAGACGCCTTCCGACCGAAGCCCCATAGACTCC
This sequence comes from uncultured Burkholderiales bacterium, assembly GCA_964423525.1. Lineage (GTDB taxonomy): Bacteria > Vulcanimicrobiota > Xenobia > Xenobiales > JADMJV01 > CAYRFU01. Next base: position 23,334 of record CAYRFU010000039.1, read on the forward strand.
ACAAAGGTGGCATACTCCAGGGCCAGCAGATCGACGTGAATGTTGTCTCTCACATAAAGCGGCGTACGAACACTAGGAGTTTTACCTTGCAACCAACTGGAAGCCAAATAGAGAGTAAATCGGTCTTCCTCCCACGGTCCGAAAGGGTTGGGGATGACAAACTTACCCAGAGCCAACCCCTCGAAAAAGCTCTCACAACGAAAATACTCCCAGGTGAGAGCCTTGCTTAACCCGTAAGGACTCACATGAGTCAACCCCTCGCTTCCGGCCCCTTCTCCCCCCTCGAAAACAGACCCTGTCAGCACGATGGCTCCACACCCTGCTCTTTTGAGGGCCCGCAAAACCTCACGGATATTGTGGCAATTCCGTCCTAGCGCCTTGACAGGGTCAAAACTCGGACTGCGATAGTCGCTTACATCGGCGGCGTGATGACAGAAAACATCCCAGGGGCCCGACCGGGCTAACTCCACAAAAGTTGGCTCTCCGAACACTTGCCCGTAGCGGCAGTCAACGCTCGCCTCTAACTGAGCAACTCTGCGGCCTCGAATGCCCTGGTAATCTCCAGAGTCCCCCTTTCGAAAGGTCGCTACGACTGTGTGGCCACGCTGCTCGAGGGTGCGTACAAACCACCACCCAGTGAACGAGCTAGCACCAGTAAAGAGAATGCGCATCGGTCACTTCTTGATGGCACAGGCGCACCAAAAGGGAGGACCCTCGGAAAACCTGATATCGGAAAAGCCTGCCTCTTCCAGCATCTCTCTGATCTCATTCCGTGAGAACCGTTGCTCCAAACGCGTGCCGAAACGATCGAGGGCGTCGGTCCTCATCGTGTAGAGAGATTTATCCTTATAGTAATCAAGGGGCCAGTTTCGGGTGTCAACTCCGAAGCCGCTGGCAATCAAAGCGAGGCGAGCCAGGGGAAAATAAACCGCGCCAGCCAGGACCTGGCTTAGAAAATACCTTACCGAATGAGGTGAACGTGAGACGACGTACCGCAAAAGCTCACTGAGTTGCCAGAGCAAGCGATAACCTAATGGCCGGTTATCGAAATTGTAATATAGATAAGTCAAGAAAGGCGCCCCGCGTTTAAGGGTCTTCGCCACACTCTTGATGGCTGCTCGGGTATCAGGGACGTGATGGAGCACACCAAGAGAATAGGCAAAATCAAGACTCTCTGGCTCAAAAGGCAGCAGGTCAACGCTGGAGTGATGAAATTTTACATTCGAATGGTCACGGCAGTTCTGCCGAGCAACTTCTAAGGCCTCACGGCTAGCGTCGATGGCGTGCAGCAGATGAACTCGAGGAGCCACCAAATTACCCCAGCGCCCGCTCCCACAGCCCACGTCTACCCCTTGCGACTCCGAAGGCAGCCGTCGCCAGGGAAAGATCGCGAAGTAAGCCTGAAACATCCTATCCATCTCGTCCGGGTCGACTTGATCTTGACGAAAACGGCTCCATTCATCGCCAAACCCCTCGACCACCTGGGCATCTATGTTAGATTGGGCGGACATCGTTGGCGCCTGTTCTTTGGGGAGCCAGGTTGTCCTTCAGGCACAGCCCGAATAGAAAAAGGCCCAGCTTTGGACCGGGCCTTCCGCAATCTTCGTGAACGGAATTCTTAGGGGCTCGCTGGCGAACCTAGGATAATTCCGTCGCTGTCGTCGGAGTCTGAAGTCACGACAGCGGCAATAATCCCGACGAACACAGCGCCACCGGCCACGTAGAGGGCTACGTTGCCACCGTGGACAGGGTTACCGGCTTCGTCGACTTCATAGCGGTACTCCGTACCGTCGTTCCGGACGCCTTTTTTGTAGCGCTTTCCATCATCCCCTTCGATAATCTCGCCGTCAGTCGTTTTCAGCGTCTCCCCTTGCGCGACTTGAGTCACGCCGAGGGGAGTCTCAGCCTGTTCTACCAGCACGAACTCCTTGACTTCCGGGGCCGCTTCCGATGCCTTCGCGACGGGCACGGTGTTCTCGACTTGGCTCTGGGGCGCGTGCAGGGCCAGAAGGGCATCATCAGCCCAGTCAGCGGCCAGGCGCGGAATCGAGGTAAAGAAACTGGTGCTCTGCCGGGCCTCAACCTGTGAGACAGGCTTGGCAGCAGCGTCTCCGTTAAATTTCTTGAGGGTCAGCCCCTGACTTCCGTCCACGCTAAACTCGCCCGCGCTAGCTTCAACAGCAGCACCGTTGCGGACCACGACGACGTTGTGGCCGTCGGTTTTGCAGTGCATCTTCCCGTTGGTGAGATGTAGCTTCACGGGGTGTTGACGGCTTTCGATCTGCACTTGGGCGCCCTTCGAGAGCCTGACAACAACGCTGTCGTTGATCGAGTGGACCCCCTCGGTGAGGGTGTCCGCCTCGGTTCGAGACGAGATGTCAGCTTTGGCGATAACTCCGGTGTCAGCCCACACGACAGGGGCGGGGATGGAGGCGAGTAAGAGGCTGGCCACGAGGGCGGTTGCCATAAAACGGCGCATGTGAATACTCCTTACAAATTTTCAAGTGTTAGCTTCACAGATCTCTGAGGAATTCCTTCCCCTGGATGTGAACAGTCTTTGAACGCTCAGGTTGATTTCCGGCAAATTCATCCCCTCTTGGAGGATCCCTTCCTCCTGTTCGGAGTCTCTTTAGACTCTTTCTGAACCTCTACCCAAAAGGGATCACTACCCGGTTCGGGAAGGGGCCGCGCCTATGGCCAGAAAAAAGATCGCTGTCATCGGTTGCGGCTACTGGGGTAAAAATCTGATCCGCAACTTCCACGAACTGGGCTGCTTAGAAGTGGTCTGCGACGATCATCCCGAGCGCCAGCAGCTTGCTAGAGAGCTCGCGCCAGGGGTCCGTGTTGTGAAGAGCTTTAGTAAGGTTCTCGCCACCGATGTCGATGGAGTGGTCATCGCGACCCCCGCCCCAACCCACCACCCACTGGCCCTTAAGAGCCTGGAAGCTGGCAAAGACACCTTTGTCGAAAAGCCCCTAGCCCTAACATTGGAGCAGGGTCAAGACCTGTTGGCCAAAGCAGGTACGAATACAATCCTCATGGTAGGACATATTCTCGAGTATCATCCAGCCTGTCGTAAGCTAGTCGAACTCGTTCACGCGGGCGAACTCGGGGAACTTCGCTATCTCTACTCAAATCGCCTAAGCCTGGGCAAAGTCCGGCGGGAAGAAAACATTCTTTGGAGCTTCGCCCCCCACGACGTGGCCCTGGCTATAAGAATCACGGGTCAGGTGCCGACCTCGGTGGCCGCCTTCGGGGGCACTTACCTGCAGAGCGAGATTGCTGACGTGACCGTGACCAACCTGATTTTTCCAGGGGGAGTCCGTGGCCATATCCACGTCTCCTGGCTTCACCCTTTCAAAGAGCAGCGCCTGGTAGTGATTGGCTCCCAGAAGATGGCGGCTTTCAACGGCGTCACTGGCGAAATCACCTGCTACGACCAGAGAGTCGATCTCGAGGGGGGCGAACCTATTCCAGTGAAGGGTGCCGGCCAGAACATTCCGGTCGATACCACCGAACCTCTAAGACTGGAGTGCCAGGCCTTCCTAGACGCGATCGCCACCCGCCAACCACCTCTGACCTCAGGCTTTAGTGGCCTTCAAACCCTGGCCGTGCTGGAAGCTGCCCAGGCCTCGCTGCAAAATTGCGGTAGGCTCGTGCCGGTCAGGCAACCGCTGCGACACTCCCAGAGGCTATAAACGCCTCCGCCCCCGAACCGGAGGGATTCTGTGCTTACCCTGGGAAGGGCTCGGCCTCCATGGAGAAACTAGTTCGGAGCGATCTCGCTCAACTCGAGTCTGAGGCGATCTATATCTTTCGGGAAGCAGCCGCTCAGCTAGAGCGCCCGGTTCTGCTCTTCTCGGGCGGCAAAGACTCGATCGTGCTGGCGCACCTGGCCAAGCGAGCCTTTTTTCCCGGTAGAATCCCTTTCCCGTTGATGCATATCGACACCGGCCACAATTTTCCCGAAACCCTTCAGTTTCGAGACCGATTTGTGGCCCAGCTCGGGGTCGACTTGATCGTCCGGAACGTGCAGGATTCCATCGACAAAGGACGGGTGACGGAAGAGCCAGGCCCCCGACCCAGTAGAAACCGAGCCCAAACGACGACCCTCTTAGACGCCATCACAGAGTTTCGTTTCGATGCCTGCTTTGGCGGCGGTCGTCGAGACGAGGAGAAAGCCCGGGCCAAAGAGCGGTTTTTCTCTCACCGAGATCGCTTTGGCCAGTGGGATCCCAAAAACCAACGTCCGGAACTCTGGAATCTTTATAACGGCGAGAAAGCCTTGAGAGAGCACTTCAGAGTGTTTCCTTTAAGCAATTTCACCGAGTTCGACATCTGGCGCTACATCGCGCTCAGAGAGATCGAACTCCCATCACTCTATTTCTCGCACCGAAGGGACGTGATCCGCACCCAGGGCACCATCCTATCCCATTGCGAATGGGTACGACCGCTGCCCGGAGAGAGCATCGAAAACCTCCGAGTGCGATTTCGCACCATCGGAGACATGAGCTGCACCGGCGCCACCGAGTCGGAGGCCCACAACCTCGACGAGATTCTCATCGAAGTGGCCCAGGCTAAGTTGACCGAACGGGGTGGCCGTGCCGACGACAAGCGCTCTCAGGCAGCCATGGAAGACAGGAAGCGTGAGGGATATTTTTGATGCTCCGATTCACTACGGCGGGGAGCGTTGATGACGGCAAAAGCACCCTCATCGGCCGCCTGCTCTACGATACCAAATCTTTATTCGCAGACACCTGGTCGGCAGTCGAAGAAGCGAGCCGGGCCCGCGGAGATGAAAACGTTGACCTGGCTTTGGTCACCGATGGTCTCAGGGCCGAACGAGAGCAAAAAATTACTATCGATGTCGCCTACCGCTATTTCTCCACCCCACGCCGCAAATTCATCATAGCCGACACGCCGGGCCACGAGCAGTACACCCGCAACATGGTGACGGGCGCCTCCACCGCCGAACTGGCCATTTTGCTGGTTGACGCTCGTAAGGGCTTAACGACCCAGACTCGTCGGCACGCCTTTCTCTCGACCCTCTTAGGAGTTCCCCACCTCATCCTGGCGGTCAACAAGATGGACCTGGTCGACTACGACAAAGCCGTCTTCGAGCAGATCTGTGAAGAATTCCAGGCTTTCACCTCGCGACTAGAGGTAAAAAACCTCACCTCCGTCCCCCTCTCCGCCCTGAGAGGAGACAATGTGGTTGAGCAAAGTCAGAATACCCGCTGGTATCAAGGCTCTACCCTTCTCCACTACCTGGAGACGGTTCCCGTCGGAACGTCCCGGAACATCGTGGACTTTCGCTTCCCCGTTCAGACCGTGCTCAGGCCCCATCAGGATTTTCGAGGCATTGCCGGCAGGGTGAGTTCGGGCCGAATCCGTCCGGGAGACGATGTGGTCGAGCTCCCCGGCGGAAGAGAAACTCGCGTCGCTTCCATTTTGACGGCTGATGGATCTCTCGACCAAGCTTTCGCCGGAGACTCCGTGGTGCTGACTCTCGAGGACGAGGTGGACATCGGCCGAGGCTCGATGTTGGTGCGAGCCCGAAACCTCCCCCAAAAAGCCAGTGAACTCGATGTCACCCTTTGCTGGCTGAACGAAACGCCGCTGAACCTGAATACTCCTTACTGGCTCTTGCACACAACCAGCAAAGTCAAAGCCTTCGTCAAAGAATTGAACTACCAGATCGACGTCAATACCATGCATCGGCTCGAAGCCTCACAGCTTCGGCTCAACGAAATCGGACGTGCTCAGCTGGTGACCACCAGACCGATCTTTTTCGACAACTATCGAACCAACCGAGCCACCGGCAATTTCGTTCTCGTCGACCCCGATAGCAACAACACCGTAGCCGCCGGGATGATTCGGGGCGAATCTCAAACGGTTGAGGATCTCACTCCTCTTCGCTCCGCGGTTTCCTCTAACACCCTTTATCAAGCCGGTGCGGTTCCGCTCCACGAGCGCGAAACCCGCAACGGCCACCAGGCCAGAATTGTTTGGTTTACAGGATTCTCAGGGGCAGGCAAATCCACCATCGCTCGTGGGCTTGAACGACGACTCTTCGAGATGGGCTGGCAGACCGTTCACCTTGATGGCGATAACCTTCGTCACGGCCTGAACGGCGATCTGGGTTTTGGTGAGAGAGACCGTGAAGAAAACATACGTCGAGCCGCCGAAGTAGCCCGACTCGCTTTCCTTCACGGCGCGATCGTGCTCTGTAGCTTCATCTCACCTTATCGCAAAGATCGCGAATTCGCCCGTAGTCTCGTTCCCGAGGGCCGTTTTCTAGAGGTCTTTGTGTCCTGCCCTATCGACCTCTGCCGGCAGCGCGACCCGAAGGGACTCTACAAGCTGGTTGACCAGAAGATTATCGAGGGCTTCACGGGAGTCGACGCTCCTTACGAGGAGCCTGTCACTCCTGAGTTAATACTGGATACTTCCTCGTTGAGTGTCGAAGAATCCGTGGCGATGGTCCTTCAAAGACTGTCATCCTGAGCCGGGACTCAGGCAGGACCGGCAGGGCCGGTGCCGCGACTCAGGCCCAG